>CAJLLL010000083.1 GCA_905207485.1 uncultured Phascolarctobacterium sp. | reverse complement strand
GCGCTAACGTAGATAAACTGGCAGCAGAATTTGCTGACGAACTGGACAGCCTTGGTGTACGAGTAGCTAACCTTGAAAAGAAAGCTGACAACGTAAAAATCACCGGCGAAATCCGCGCATCTTACCGTGACGTTGATGGTGACAGAAAAGGACATGAAGGTAATCTGCGTTCCCGTTTATGGGTAAACGGCCAGGTTAATGAAGACTGGTCTTACACCGGCATGTTTGAAAACAACCAGACTTTTGCAGGCAAAGATGACGAAGGCAAGAGCCTTGGTTCTTCCGGCGAAGACGATGTTGACCTTGCCCGTGCTTATGTAGAAGGCCGTCTTGGTGGTTTGGATGTTGTTGCAGGCCGTTATAACGAAGTAACTTTCAGCGGCAACATTCTTGATGCTAATTTGGATATGGCAAAAGTTTCCTATGGTGACAAAGTAAAAGTATCTGCGTTGGCAGGCAAAGCATTTGACAATGTGGACAATGAAAATCTGGACAGCGATGACAGAATTTACATTGCCAGCATTGAAGCAGCATTGGGCGATGTTGATGCTTATGTTGCTTACTTTAAAACCAATACTGATATGGATAAAGAAATCTGGAACGTTGGTGCAAGCTATGGCTTTGGCGATTTTACCCTGAGCGCTGAATATATGCGCGGTGATAAAGATTATTACAATGCCGATAAAGACGGCTGGTGGGCAGACCTTGCATGGAAAGGCGCTGAAGCAGATCAGCCGGGCAGCTATGGCATCCACGCAGGCTACTATGACCAGAGCGCAAACGCTTATATTCAGCCGACCACCGATGCCGAATACTTTAAGGACGGCTACAAAGGCTGGAATGTAGGCGCAAGCTACACCTTTGCTAAAAATATTGTAGGTATGGTTAACTACTGGGATATGGAATCTCAAGATGGCAGTAAAGATGCACAGACTATCTTCTCTGAACTGTATTTCATGTTCTAATTATTTAAGTTAATAAACTGCATTAAAAAGAGCAGCCGGAAGGCTGTTCTTTTTTTGCGCAAATAAAAAAACTGAACCATAAAAGTTTAGCTTAAAACTAATTAACAAATTCTTCGGCGTAACCCCTGGATAAACGCAAAACGTCAACATTAAAAATTTACCGGGCTGAGCAGTGATATTCTTGCCGTAAACTATCATGATATGAATTTTAGTAAATTTATTAAATTCGGCTTTTGATGCACTGGCAGAACGGATTATCCGCAATCCATATTACCGCGGTTATTTCAACATGGTTTCTGCCCTTACTTTGCAGCGTATACTGGGATGAGTTTAACCCTTACAGTTATTTGCCGCAGGCAGAGCAGAATATAATTTTTACTTTTTTTATGCAACGCTTCTGAGAATATGTTCTGCAAGTGGGTAGAAGATGGCAGGCAAAATCCGTTGGAGAGGATTATTAAAATTTTTAATGCACGGACAGATGTGCTTGACCAAAATGGCTGCTAAAAATAGTTTTTGCGTGTGTCCATTAGTTTTTACTGCTAACGTACGTTAGTAGTTTAGGGAACAAGGTAGATTATATATAATAAACCTTCG
>CAJLLL010000082.1 GCA_905207485.1 uncultured Phascolarctobacterium sp. | reverse complement strand
GCAAAAAGGCTTCTAGCCGCAGAGCAAACCACCCGCTATGCGGGTGGTTCTGATTTATGTTTTTAAACTTTGCAGCCCGGTTTTAAAGGCATTGTAAAAGTAAAGGTGCTGCCTTTGCCCAATGTGCTGTTTACGGTTATGTTGCCGCCATGCAGCCCTGCAATCCATTGTACCATGGAAAGACCAAGCCCGGCGCCGCTTTGCCCGCGGTGCGTGTTATCCGATTGATAAAAACGCCGCCATATTTTTGGCAGTTCTTCCTGTGAAATGCCGCAGCCGTTATCTGCAACGGTGCAGGTAACGCTGTTTTCCGTTTTATGCAGGCTAAAATGAATTTTCCCGCCTTCGCCAGTATATTTTACGGCATTGTCAAGCAGGTTTAAAAGCAGGCGCATTAATAAAGTCTGGTCTCCTTCAATTTCAATGGCCGGTTCAATATCGCTTTTAACGGTAATGTTTTTGGCTTCAGCAAGCTGTATTGTCTCTTCCAGAACAATCTCTGCAAGCTCGCTGAAATCGAATTTTTCAATGTCAAATTGTATTTTGTTGGAATCGGCGCGGGCCAGCATTAAAAGCTGCGCTAAAAGGCGCGACATTTTCTTGGCCTGTGCCAGTATTTTTTGCAGTGCTTCGTCTTTTTCGCTGCCATTGGCGTGTTTTAAAGCATACTCTGCCTGGGCCATGATAACAGCCGTTGGCGTGCGCAGTTCGTGTGAAGCATCGGCGGTAAACTGCCGCTCGGCATCAAAAGATTTTTCCAAGCGTGAGAACATGCTGTCAAACGTTTGCGACAGTTCCATAATTTCACGGTCGGCATTTTGCAAATTTATGCGCTGCGATAAATCATTGCCGCTGCCGATTCGCTCTGCCGCTGCTGTTATCTGCCGTACCGGCTTGAACGCTTTTTTGGTAAGAAGATAACCGCCAAAGCCGGAGAGCAGTATTAAAAACGGGAACAGCAGTGAGCATTGGAGAAGAATTTCATCGCGCGTGGCGTAAATGCTGCTTAATGATGAACTGCCTCGCAGCCAGACGCCGTTTGTGCCGGCATTTTTTAAAAACAGGTCAAACACATACCAGGTTTGGTTGCCGCTGGTTACTGTTTGTAAAAGTTCCGAGCGGAAAGGGGTTTGCGGAAGCTGTACCGGCGTCAGCCCTGCAATCAGTGACCCGCTGCCGTCGTAAACTGCAATCATTACGCCGTCATGCAGAAAGTCTACTTCATCAAGACGCAGGCTGCCATCGCGGCGCAGTTCCAGGCTGCTGGCATTGCCGTAAACTTCGTTTTCCAGTTCGTTTTGTAAATCGAGCAGCAATACATCATCGGCAGCGTAAAGCACGGCTGCAAAAATAACGCTTAATACAACCATAATCAGCCCGGTGTACCACAGCGTTATTTTCATTTTTACTGAAAGAGCTTTCATTTTTCTTCCCTCAAAACGTAACCGGCTCCGCGTATGGTATGCAGCAGTTTTTTGTCAAAACCGTTATCTATTTTTTTACGCAGGTAGCGGATGTAAACATCCACTACATTGGAACCGCCTTCAAAATCATAGTTCCAAACATGGTTTTCTATTTTTTCGCGTGATAAAACTCGTCCCTGGTTGCGTAAAAGATATTCCAATACAGCAAATTCTTTGGATGAAAGAGTAATTTCAGTGCCGTTGCGTGTAACTGTACGGCTGTTTAAATCCATAACAAGACCGGCGTATTCCAAAATATTGGTGGTTTGCCCTGTGCGGCGGCGTACAAGTACACGCAGGCGTGCCAGTAATTCATCAAAATCAAATGGTTTAACTAAATAGTCATCGGCGCCTGCATCCAGACCGCGCACTTTATTTTCAATACTGTCCAGTGCCGTTAACAGCAGAACATGTGTGCTGTCGCCTTTGGCACGCATTCTTCGTAAAAGTTCCAGTCCGTCAATACCGGGCAGCATAATATCAAGCACAACGGCGTCATAGGAAGCCATTTGCAAATAATGTTCCGCATCAAGCCCGTCACCGCAGGCATCAACACTGTAACCGCTGCTTTGCAGCTGTTTGTTCAGGGCGTCCAGTAAATCAGGCTCGTCCTCTACAATTAAAATTCTCATAAGGCACCTCCCTATAAACTAATTATAACACAT
>CAJLLL010000081.1 GCA_905207485.1 uncultured Phascolarctobacterium sp. | reverse complement strand
GCGCAACCTCTACAACAAGGAGCTGCTCTGGGAGGTCCCGGAGGGCGGCACCTATGAAAAGAACCCATTCAAGGGCAACATGGACACCGCAAAGCTCGAGGAGCTTATCGTAAAGCTCGGGCCGGAGAACGTTCCGCTCGTCTACACGACCATCACGAACAATACGGTCTGCGGCCAGCCCGTCTCGCTTGCCAACCTGCGCGAGAGCAGCCGCATTGCCCACAAATACGGCATCCATATGGGCGTGGCAACAGGCGGCACTCTTGCAAGGCAAATGGTTAAAGAACTGCGCCCCAGGGCAATTATTGCCGTAGCGTGCGAACGTGATTTAACCAGCGGCATACAGGATGTATTTCCGCTGCCGGTTATTGGCGTGCTTAACGAAAGGCCTTACGGTCCCTGCTTTAACACCCGTGTTGATATAAGAAAGGTAGAAGCCGCAATTTTGGACTTTTTGGATACAGAGGAAAAATATGACAGCAAAACAGCAGGCAAACAGAAAAACTAAAAAAGATACGGCAAGGCAGCTTGCATTAGATATAATCTGTGATGTTTTAAACAGCGGCGCATATGCCAACATTGCCTTAAACAAAGCCCTGCGCTTTCAAAAAACGGATGACAGAGACCGCAGGTTTATTACCGAGCTTGTTTATGGCACCATTAAAGCCAAAGGTACTTTGGATTGGCTTTTAACGCAGCTATCTTCGCGTCCGCTTTCCAAAATAGATAAAGTTATTTTAAATATTCTGCGTATGGGTTTATACCAGATTTTTTATCTTGATAAAGTTCCTGCATCGGCTGCGTGCAACGAAAGTACAGAACTTGCTAAAGCATGCAGTCATTTAGGTACAGCTAAATTTGTTAACGGCATTTTGCGTTCTGCGGTACGCAGCAAAGATGCCGGTACGATTGTATTTCCGTCAGAAATAGATAATCCTGCGTTAAACATAGCGCTTACGGAGTTTCATCCTGAATGGCTTGTTAAACGCTGGTTTGCGCAGTTTGGAGCCAACGAAACTAAAGCGTTGTGCAAATACAACAACTTGCCGCCGCAGCTTGCCATTCGTGTTAATACTTTAAAAACAAACCGTGCAGAATTGTTGGAAAAACTAAATGATGCAGGTTTTGAAGCCGCAAATTCCAAATGGTGTGAAGAAGGCATTGTATGTACTAAAACATCAGGACTTAACGCTTTTATGGAAAAGAACCCTGACAGCTTTTATATGCAGGATGAAAGCTCTATGCTGGTAGCGCATGTTGTTAACCCTAAACCCGGTATGACAGTGCTTGATTTATGTGCGGCACCGGGCGGAAAAACAACGCACATGGCGCAGCTTATGCAGAATACAGGGCTTATTTATGCCTGTGACATTCACGCGCATAAAATAAAATTGATTGAAGAAAATGCCCAAAGGCTGGGCATTGATATTATAAAAACCGCTTTGCAGGATGCCGCAGTGTTTAAACCTGATTGGGCTGAGAAAGCAGACTGCGTATTGGTAGATGCTCCCTGCAGCGGGCTTGGCGTTTTGCGCCGCAGGGCAGAAGCACGCTGGCGCAAGAGCCCAAAAGATTTAAAAATATTTGCGCCGCTGCAAAAAAATATTTTAAAAACGGCTGCGCGTTATGTAAAACCAGGCGGACGCCTTGTTTACAGCACATGTACTTTAGAAACGGCAGAAAACCACGAACTTACGGCTGCTTTTTTGGCTGATAAGCCTGATTTTGAATCAGCAGGCTTTATACATCCGCTTACAGGTGAAACTGTAAGCGAGTTACAGCTTTTGCCGCAGCGTGATAATGTAGATGGTTTTTATATCTGCGTTATGCGCCGTAAGGAGCAGCAGGCATGAAAAAAGAGATTTTTGGGCTAACGCTTGAAGAATTGCAGCAGGAATTTGTAGAGGCAGGCTTAAAAAAATTCCGTGCTTCGCAGGTTTATCAATGGATATACAAAAAATCCGTTTTTAAATTTGCTGATATGCGCAATCTCTCAAAAGCAGATATAGCTTTATTGGAAGAAAAATTTACCATTATGCCGGGGCAGATTAAAATTTTAACACAGTGGAAATCAAGCGACGGACTTACAGAAAAATTGTTGCTGGAGCTTGAGGACGGAAACTCTGTTGAAACTGTTTTAATGCACCACGATTACGGATACAGCGTATGCGTTTCGAGCCAGGTTGGCTGCGCTATGGGCTGCGCATTTTGTGCCAGCGGTTTAAATGGATGCGTGCGTAATTTAACAAGCGCGGAAATTATTATGCAGGTGTATTTGTTCAATGCGCTTATTGCACCGCAGCAGGTAAGCCGCATTGTTGTTATGGGCAGCGGCGAACCAATGCTTAATTATGAGGCTGTGTTCGGCGCGCTGAAATTTTTGCACCGT
>CAJLLL010000080.1 GCA_905207485.1 uncultured Phascolarctobacterium sp. | reverse complement strand
AAAATCGTACTTTTTTACTGTAAGCCGATAAGGCAATGTGACGCGTTGCACTACTCTGGCAATAAAAAAATAAAGGATCAACCAAAGGTTGAGCCTCAAACTGACAAGGGTTTTAAAAACCAAAGCGGGCCAAAGGCCCGCTTTTATAAAACATTTTTACTATTATTTTTTCTCTGCAATTTCTTTTTGCAGCATAGCAATAAATTCATCCTGTTTCATAGCGCCGATATCGCCTTCGCCGCGGCGGCGTACAGCAACAGTGCCTTCTTCAACTTCTTTCTCGCCGACAACCAACATGTACGGAATTTTCTGCATCTGTGCTTCGCGGATTTTGTAACCGATTTTTTCATTGCGGTCATCCAAATGCACACGCAGCCCAAGCGCAAACATCTTATCATACAGTTTTTGCGCATAGTCACGCTGTTTGTCGGTAATCGGCAGAATGCGAACCTGGCACGGAGCAAGCCATGCAGGGAATGCACCGGCATAATTTTCAATCAAAATGCCGATAAAGCGTTCAATGGAACCATAAACAACACGGTGAATCATTACCGGACGGTGTTTTAATCCGTCTTCGCCGGTATATGTCAAATCAAATTTTTCCGGCAGCAGCATATCGAGCTGAATAGTGCCGCACTGCCAAGTACGTCCGATAGAGTCCGTCAGATGGAAGTCAATTTTCGGGCCGTAGAATGCGCCGTCGCCTTCATTAATGGTATACGGCAGTCCGAAATCATCCATTGCGGATTTAAGGCCGTTGGTTGCTTTTTCCCAAGTTTCGTCATCGCCCATGCTGTCATCCGGACGAGTAGAAAGTTCTGCATGGTATTTTAAACCAAAGGTTGCATATACTTCGTCAAACAGGTGGATAGTTTCCTGAATTACTTCTTTAATCTGGTCCTGAGTCATAAAGATATGAGCATCATCCTGCGTAAAGCAGCGTACACGGAACAAACCGTGCAGCGCACCGCTGAGTTCATGGCGGTGTACAAGTCCAAGTTCACCAACACGCAGCGGCAGTTCGCGGTAGCTGTGCGGATGAGTGCGGTAATAAAGCATGCCGCCCGGGCAGTTCATAGGTTTAATGGCAAAATCCGCTTCGTCAATTTTGGTAAAGTACATATTATCGCGGTAATGATCCCAGTGTCCGCTGCGTTCCCACAAAGTACGGGAAAGAATCATCGGGGTCTGAATTTCATAATAACCATAGCGGCGGTGTACTTCACGCCAGTAATCAATAAGCGTATTTTTAATAATCATACCGTTGGGATGGAAGAACGGGAAGCCCGGGCCTTCATCCTGAATGCTGAACAAATCGAGTTCTTTGCCAAGTTTGCGGTGGTCGCGCTTAGCAGCTTCTTCCAGCATGTGCAGATAAGCATCAAGTTCTTCTTTGCTGGGGAACGCAGTACCGTAAATACGCTGGAGCATTTTATTATGCTCATCGCCACGCCAGTAAGCACCGGCAATGCTTTGCAGCTTAAATGCTTTTACCCTGCCGGTAGACGGGCAGTGCGGGCCTGCGCACAAATCAGTAAAATCTCCCTGGGTATAGGTGCTGATTACTGCATCTTCCGGCAAATCATTAATAAGTTCTACTTTGTATTTTTCGTTTTTCTCTTCAAACATTTTCAGCGCTTCGGCACGGGGAATTTCTGCCCTTACCAAAGGAATGTTGGCTTTAATGATTTTAGCCATTTCTTTTTCGATAGCAGCTAAATCTTCCGGAGTGAAAACATGCTCGCTGTCGAGATCGTAATAAAAACCGTTGGCAATAGCAGGGCCGATAGCAAATTTAACATCCGGGAACAGGTGCTGTATTGCCTGAGCCATAACATGAGCAGCCGTATGGCGTATTGCGTGCAATCCTTCTTCGCTTTCCGGAACTACAAATTCTACATTGGCATCATGAGTCAGCTTATCGGACAAATCTTTATTCTGTCCGTCTACAACAGCAAGCAAAGCCTGCTTGCCCAATTTTTGCGATAAACTTTTGGCAACTTCCAAAAGGGTTACGTTATCTTCATATTCCCTTACGCTGCCGTCTTTTAAAGTAACTTTTACCATAATTTTACCTCCTGAATAAAATAAAAACTCCATCCCTGTACAAGGGACGGAGTTATCCGCGGTTCCACCCTAATTGGCCGCTTTTTGCAGCCCACTCGGTTACCGTTAACGCCGGAATACGATGCCGCCTACTATTAGTTCGGAGCATAGTTTGAAGGTGGTCTGGCTATCTGCTGTACCAAGCTGCTCTCAGCCGCGGCAGCTTTTTCTGTATGGCCTGTGCAAATGCCTTTTCCTTCGCATTACTGATGTAGTATTGATTTACGTTTCTATTATAAGCATCGGCATCAAACTTGTCAAACATTTAGCAAATAAAATTTTGCAAAAAGCTTCAAATAAATTTATAATAATATACATAAAAAAGAA
>CAJLLL010000079.1 GCA_905207485.1 uncultured Phascolarctobacterium sp. | reverse complement strand
GCCGCAGGACCATGCAGGGCTGCACAAACAAATGTAGGCATGTATGGCTTGAAGAATAAAATAGAAGTGCGCATGGGCAGCGGGCTTACAGTTTTAAAGCCAGGAGAAGCTGACGGTGCTGTAATTGCCGGCATGGGCGGCAGTACAATTATTGAAATATTAAAGGAAAGCCCGAAAGTTGCAGCCGCACTGAAATTTTTAATTGTACAGCCAATGGCCGGTGCCGCAGGGCTGCGCAAATGGGCGTGCGAAAACGGCTGGCGTATTGCGGACGAAGAACTGGCAGAAGAACCGCAGCATTTATATGAGATAATTTTGCTGGAGCATGGCAGTGAACCAATGCACAGCGAACTTGAATATGAAATAGGACCGCGGCTTTTGGAAAAACGTCCGCCGCTTTTAGCAAAACAGTTTGCCAAACTGGAAAATACTTACCAAAGAATGTTTGCAAACATGCAGAAAAGCAAGCAGGCGCAGCAAAGCGCTAAATATAAAAAATTACAGGAGCTTCTTGCCGGATTGGAGGAATTGAGGCATGAGTGCGGTTGTAAATGATATTATAAAAATTATGGAAGGTATAGCCCCCGCCGGACTTGCCGAAAGTTGGGACAATGCAGGTTTTTTAATCGGGCGCAGGGATAATGCCGTGAAAAAAATCATGGTGGCGCTTGATGTATCGCCGGAGGTTGTAGAGCAGGCTGTTGCACAAAAAGTTAATATGCTGGTAACGCATCATCCGCCGATTTTTAAGCCGCTGAAAAATATTTGCGACAATAACTGGCAAAGTACGCTGCTGTTAAAATGCATCGAAAACGGTATTGCCGTATACAGCGCCCATACAAGCCTTGACAGCGTGCTTGGCGGAGTCAATGATGTGCTGGCGGCAAAACTGGGGCTGAAAAACATAGCAACGCTGGTAAATAACGGCGGGGAAGGCGGTTCGTTAGGCAGGGTAGGCATTTTGCCGCAAAAAATGTCTTTTGATGATTTTTGCGCCATGGTAAAACGTGTACTTGGCCTTGAATTTGTAACCGGCGTAAGTGCAGGCAAAGATGTGCATAAGGTTGCGCTGTGCGGCGGTGCTGGCATTGATTTTATCGGCGAAGCATTGGAGCATGGCGCTGATACGTATATTACTGGCGACATTAAATATCACGAAGCGCAAAACGCTGCGTTCAGCGGGCTTAATTTGGTTGATGCTACCCATCAGGGAACAGAACTGCCCATAGTAACAGTACTTGCCGATAAAATTGCGCTGCGTCTTTCGTCAGCTGGCATTAATGCGCAGGTTTTGACAGCGCACGAAACCCTTCTTTTTAAACAATACTGATAGATTGAGGTAAAGATATATGATTAGTGAATTTAAAGCAGGCGCAAAAATTTGCCAGTCTGTGCTGATGAGAGTGCAGCGTGTGGGTACTTCCTCAAACGGCGCTCCTTTTGCACGCGGCTTGCTGGAAGATAACAGCGGCAAAATACCGTTTATTACTTTTGAAGCAGGCATTGTTGAAAAAATGCGTGAATTGGATGGCCCTACGCCGATGATGGTCAGCGGCAGCGTAGATATCAACAAATTTTCAGGAGAGATGGCGCTGCAGGTAATAATAAAAAAATTGAGCGATATTGTGCCGGAAGATGATATCAGCAATCTGCTTCCGGAAGGTGATTTTGACCACGAAGCCTATAAAGAAAAATTTGACCGCCTGATAAAAAGCGTGCTCACACCCGGATTGCGCCTTATTCTGGATAATGTTTTTGAAGGCGAAGTTTACGAGAAGTTTTTACGCAATCCGGCGGGGATGCGTTTGCATCATGCTTATATAGGCGGCCTTTTGCAGCACTCTGTAGATGTTGCTTCGCTGGCATCAGCCATGGCGGAAAACATTGGCGGCGTTGACAAAGATTTAATAATTGCAGGCGCGCTATTGCATGATGTTGGCAAACTTCGTGAAATTTCTGCATCCATGGGCTTTCCGTATACAACGGAAGGACGCCTATTGGGGCATGTAAGCATGAGTGCGATTATGGTGCAGGAAGCGGCAGCCAAAGCGCGCGTAACTGGTCCTAAATTGCAGCATCTTCTGCATATCATCCTTTCACACCATGGCGAACAGGAGAAAGGCTCTCCGGTTGCCTGCGCTACTAAAGAAGCATTCATAGTGCATTATGCCGATGAAGTTGATTCTATTATGAACCAGTTTAAGAAAACAGACGGCAAAAATCCGTGGGAATATAATAAAATGTTGCAACGTTATTTATTAGCCAATTCTTAAGAAGTAAGGTGAGCTTAATGTTTTGGTTTTGGCTGGGAGCAGGAATTGCTCTGCTTGGCATTATCGGAGAAAAATTAAGCAAAGATAAACAAAATGATGTTTACGACCCTAATTGCCTGCCGCCTTCCATGCGCGGTGGCAATACACATGACACAGAAGGGCATGGGTATACTCAGGACGACATCATTTACAAAGACGGACAATATTACGAGAATGAAAATAGCGAAGACTGGGAAGAATTTGAGTATGAAATAAGTGAGGACGAACGTTTTAAATAATGGCTTGACTATTTAACCTTTTTATGCTAAAGTACATGCAGTATGAGTGTGAAAGGCAATCGCTGACGGTTTCGGCCGTAAGAGGAAAGTCCGGGCTCCACAGGGCAGAATGCCGGATAACGTCCGGCGAGGGTGACCTCAGGGAAAGT
>CAJLLL010000078.1 GCA_905207485.1 uncultured Phascolarctobacterium sp. | reverse complement strand
CCGCCGGAATCTTGCAGGCTGCGGAGCATGCTGGCGATATTTTCACTAATTGCCATCAGACGGTCATATTCGCCTTCAACCGCACTGCGTTCTTCTTCAGCGGCATATAAAAGCTGCGCCCTTTCTTCGCGGCGCGCTTCTGCTTCCTGACGTTTTACTTCCAGTTCGGCTTTTAAGGCATCAAGTTCCTTAACCTGTGCATCAAGTTCAGCCTGGCGTTTTTCAATTTCGTCCATGGCTTTATTAATGGCATCAAGCATTGCTATATCATGGCTGATGATTTTTTGCAGCAAAAACATACGGGACGAAAAATCCGAAAAGTCTTTAGCTCCCAAAAGCACATCCAGATAGTTAATCTGTCCGTTGATATAAATATCGCGCAGGCGCTTTTTAAAAATGTTCATCCTGCGTTCAAGGTTTTCCTTTTCTTCAGCAAGACGTGCTTCATTATCGGCAATAGCAGTATTTAATTCTTCCTGGCGCGAGTTTATTTCATCAAGCCGTATCTGCAATTCACGCAGTTCGCTTACAACTTCTTCCATGCGGCTGCTTGCAGCATCGGCAGCAGCCCTGGCTTCATCGCGCTGCGCTTCCATATTGCGCATTTGCTGCTGCACGCGCTCATATTCCGCCTGTTTTTCCGAAAGTTCATCAGCATAACCGTGCAGTACAGGCAGCCCGGCTATACATACGGCAAGTGCCGCTGCAAGAACCTTACTTTTTAACATACGCAGCCCCTCCCGTTATACACGCAGGAACTTGCGCAGAGATACATAACTGCCAGCCGCGCCGATAGCCGTACCGCTGATAATGATGAACAAATCAACATAAACCAGCATCGGGAAAGGCGGCAGCATCGGCAAAAATGCCAGTGTGGAATAAATGCGCCCAAGCAGCGCCGAATAAGAAATATTGATAACGGCAATGGAAATCAGCGAACCGAAAAATCCAAGCGTCATGCCTTCCAGCATGAACGGCCAGCGGATAAACCAGTCCGTTGCGCCGACATATTTCATAATGTTTACTTCACGCCTGCGGGCAAATACCGTCAGGCGGATGGTGTTGGCAATAATAAACAAAGTTGCAAATGCCAGGAGAACTACCAAAACCACACCACCAACACGCAGAATTTTGGTAATCTGGAACAGCTGCTCTACAACTTCCTGCCCGAATTTGGCAGTTTCAACGCCTTCCATATCGCCTATCTGCGGCGTAAGTTCGGCAATGCGCTCCGGCGTATCTACTTCAACTTCAAAAGAATACGGAAACGGGTTATCTGTACCAAGTGCATTAAGCAGGTTTTGCTGTTCGCCAAGGCGTTCTTTAAAGCGTTCCAGGGCTTCTTCTTTGGTTACGGCTGTGACTTTCTCTACCCCCGTCATGCCTTCAAGTTTGGTGCGTGTATTTTCCAGCACGCTGTCTTCAATGCCGTCCTGCATATAAACGGTTATCTGCACCTGGCTTTCCAGATACTGCGCCAGATTATTGGTATTTAAAAATAACAAAAGAAACATACCCAAAACCAACAGCGAAAGGGCAACAGTGGACACAGACGCCACACTCATCAACCCGTTGCGCCGGATGGATTTATATGTTTCTCTTACAAAATATTCTTTGGTACTAAGACTCATAGCCGTATACTCCTTTGGCATCATCGCGCACAATACGCCCGTGCTCGATAGCAATAACCCTTTTTTCCATTTCATCTACAATTTCACGGTCATGCGTTGCCATAACAATTGTAGTGCCGCTTTTGTTTACCTCGCGGAAAATATCCATAATTTCCCAGCTTGTTTCCGGGTCGAGGTTACCGGTAGGTTCATCGGCAATTAAAAGGATGGGGTCGTTAACAATGGCGCGCGCAATGGCAATACGCTGCTGTTCACCGCCGCTGAGTTCCGTCGGATAAGCATGCGCGCGTTTGCGCAGCCCAACCAAATCCAAAACGTCATTAACACGGCGCTTAATTTTGCGGTACGGAGTTTCGATAACCTGCATTGCAAAAGCAACATTATCATATACGGTACGGTCCGGCAGCAGGCGGTAATCCTGAAAGACTATGCCAAGCTGCCTGCGGAAATAAGGTATTTCCTTATCCGTCATTTTTACAAGGTCATGCCCATTGACAATTACCTTGCCGCTGGAAGGCAGCACCTCACGGAACAGCATTTTAAAAAAGGTGGATTTGCCTGCACCGCTCGGTCCGACAACAAAAACAAATTCGCCCTGCTCAATGCGCACATTTACATCCTGCAAAGCCACTGAACCGCCAGGATAAACTTTGCTAACATTTATCATTTCCAGCATACGGCCACTCCTCTCATTTTCCGCTGCCAAGCAGCGCAAAGGTTTCGTCAAGGTTTAACTGCGCTTTCTGACGAAGCTGCTCCATGCGTTCGTTCTGCACAAGCGGCGGTTTATTCCACGCTGTTTCAAGCACGCTTAAAAGCCTGCTTTTGCTGATGTCTTCCACGCTGCCGGCCAAAACACCGCCCGCCGTGTTTACAAAAGCATCCACTTTAGGGTCATACGATATGGCCAGAACCGGTACTTTCATAACTGCGGCAAACACCAGGGCATGCAGACGCATGCCTAAAAGCAGTTTAAAATTTCCTATCAGCGATAAAAATTCTTCCGTGTTAAACGGTTTGTCCAAAAAGAATATACCGTCTTCATCTTTCAAAAAGTCTGCAAGCAAGGCGCAGCTTTTTAAATCCGCCGGGTATTGCAAAGGCAAAAGCACAATTTGCGCATCGTGTTTTTGCTTAAACTGTTTTAAGGCTGCGGCAATAACCTTAAAGCAATTTACATCGCCTGCCCACGGACGTATGGAAATACCAAGCACCGGTTTTGCAACATCAATGCCGTTTGCCGCAAGCAGTTTCTGTCCTATTGCCTTATCTGCCACAGGCAACGCCAGTACGGAATCTGCCGTTACCAAAATATTTTTGGCGCTTACGCCCATCTTAAGCAGTTCAGCTTCGGAATCGGCATCCCTGACCGTAATTAAATCCGCTTTGCCGCAGACAATTCTGGTAAGTTTTCTTGCCAGCGCATTACGTATAGGACCGATGCCGTGCGAATACAGCATTACCTTTTTGCCTGCCCACTTACCCATAGAGATGATGAACAAATAATAAAACAGGCTGCGCAGGCTGGTTACATCCTGCAAAAGGCTGCCGCCGCCGCTTAAAAGCATATCGGCATTTTTTACGGCATTATATATTTTAAAAAAGTTAAAACGGTAAATGCTTTTTACATTATGTTTGGCGGCGGTTTCGGCAGGATTGCCGGAAATTACCGTCAGGTCAATTTCCGGCTGTACCCCGCGCAAAGCCCTTACAATGGATGTAAGCATGGCTTCATCGCCGGCATTGGCAAATCCGTAATATCCGGAAATGACAATTTTATTCATTACCCAAATATCTCCTTTGCCACTTTTGTAAATAAGGCATTAATAAATGAAGCACAATAACGGCGGCTA
>CAJLLL010000077.1 GCA_905207485.1 uncultured Phascolarctobacterium sp. | reverse complement strand
CGTCATCCATGGCCTTATCGTCGGCAGGTATGGCTTCATCCATTGTCATGCCGCGCACGTCAACTTCTGTACGCGCGCCGATGCTTTTGGAAACAAAGAACTGATGTGCAAAGCCTTTGCGTTTTTTGCCGAAGTTTTCTTCTGCTGCATTACTTTTGGATTTTCCGCGCACGGCGATGCAATCTTTAACCTTAACGGTTGTTTTTAAAATGCCTATCTGCACTGTAACTTCGCTGCCGTTTACAGCGGTAATAGTACCGTCCTTGCCGAGAGATTTTAAAAATACCGTTTGCCCTGCTTTGGCCGTTTTAGGCGTTAAAGGCTCGCCTTCAGGCACGGGAGTTTCACTGGCAAAGCTTTTTTGCAGTTTTTTGCGTGCGGCTTCAGCCGCCTGCTGCAACTGCTTGGCATCAAAATCGGTTTTCATTTTGCGCAGTTCTTTTAAAACGGCTTCCGTTTCACGGCGGCTGCTGCGGTACAGTTCATCGGCCTGTTCACGCGCTTTGCGCAAAATTTCGTTCTTGCGGTGTTCAAGTTCCTGTTTCTGCCGCTGCAGTTCAGTTTTGATGCGTTCGCTCTCCGCCTTTAAGCTGCGGATTTCCCGGTTCTGCGTTTCATATTCGCGCCGCTCGCCTTCCAGCTCTTTCAGCACGTCTTCCATGTGTACATGTTCCTGCGTTAAAAAGCTGCCGGCATTTTCTACAATTTCTTCGCTTAAACCAAGCCTGCGGCTGATGTTAAACGCATTACTGCTGCCCGGCACGCCCATTAACAGGCGGTAAGTCGGGCGCAGTGTTACCGGGTCAAACTCAACGCTCGCGTTTTCCATGCCTGGCCTGCCGTAAGCAAAAGTTTTAAGTTCGCTGTAATGCGTGGTAACAATGGTAAGCACGCCGCGGCGGTGCAGATGTTCCAGTATCGACATGGCAAGCGCCGCACCTTCGTTTGGGTCTGTGCCTGCGCAAAGTTCGTCTATCAAAACCAGTTCGCCCGCTTTAACCTGTTTTAAAATTTCCACCATATTCGTCATATGGCCGGAGAAGGTACTAAGGCTCTGCTCAATGCTCTGTTCATCGCCAATATCGGCATAAACCGCGCTGATAACCGGCATTTTGGCACTTGCTGCCGGTACAAAAAGCCCTGCCTGCACCATTAAAATAAACAGGCCGACCGCTTTAATGGCAACAGTTTTGCCGCCGGTATTAGGGCCGGTTATTAAAAGCGTGTTGAACCTGCCGCCGATTTCAATATCCAGCGGCACAACTTTTTCCGGGTCTAACAAAGGATGGCGCCCTTTGGCAATTTCAATGCCGCCGCCCATATTTACAATCGGGCGCACTGCTTTTTGCTGCTGCGCCAGATAAGCGCGCGCGGCAATAAAATCAAGTTCGGTAAACTGTTCCAATGCGCGGATAATTTTATCAGCATCCGCACCTACAGCACCGCTTATACTGCGCAGAATGCGTTCAGCTTCTTCCTGCTCCTGTGCAAGATAACGTTTTATATCGTTGTTCAGGTTTACTACCGCCATCGGCTCAATAAACAGCGTTGCGCCGCTGCCGGACTGGTCATGCACAACGCCCGGAAAGTTGAAGCGGTACTCCTGCTTAATGGGTATTACATAGCGGTCGCCGCGCATGGTAACAAGCGCATCCTGAAAATATTTCTGATTGTTGGGGTCATGCAGGATGCTGTCCAGTTTTTCACGCACACGGTTTTTGGCAACCTGTACGCCGGTACGCAAACCTGCAAGTTTGGTGCTGGCACTGTCTAAAATTTCGCCCTTCTCGCTGATTGCATTTACAATAAGGCGTTCAATTTTAGGAAAGGCTTCCAGTTCATTGGCATATTCTGCAAGCTGAGGCGCAGTTTCCGCCTCAGATGCCAGAAACTGCTTAACCATGCGCAGGGCTTCACAGGTTGTGCCTACCTGCATTAGTTCTTCCGGTTCCAGCACGCTGCCGATGCGCGCGCGTTTTACCTGCGGCAAAATATTGTATGCGCCGCCAAAGGGAAAACGCTTGCCGTCATCCAAAAGCCGCAGTGCTTCTGCCGTTTCTTCCTGCAATTTTTTTACAGCGGCAAAACTGCTTTCTATGCGCATGTTCATTACGCGTTCACGGCCGAGTGAAGTAGCCGTTTTGCCTGCCAGCATTTCTTTTACTTTATCAAATTCAAGTGTTTGTATTGCAAACTTAGCCATAATTCTCCTTATAAAACGCCGCGGAAGTAATGCCCTCTCGTAGTCTGCGGCAGGTTTTCCTCCTGCTTCAGCCCGCCGTCCATTACGCCTTTATAAAGCGCGGTAATTTGCGCCGTTTCTTCTTCCGTATAATAACGCGCGTCAATCAAAAGGCGTTCTACTCCGGCTTCCTGCATGGCTTTAAGGTTAGCCAGCATGGAAAGGTCATGCGCGTTCAGAACATGCATGCGGCAGTTCTGGTCTGTAACCAGCGGGAAGCTGGCATCCTTGCGGTCGTTTAAAAACAACGGTTCGCGGCAGTTAAAGCTGCATTTGCCTTTGTGCAAATCGCCTAAAAAGCTGCCGCCGGCGCAGTATTCCGATACCATCATTTCAATGCGGCCCTGCACCAAACATTCAAGCGGCATAGGGCTTACAGCGCATAAATGCTCAACCTGTTTTAAAGTAAGCTCAGCACTTAACACTGCGCCTTTTGCGCCCTGCCCGTGCCAAAAATCAAGGCACTGGCTGTTGTAAATGTTAAGCGCCATATCCGCCCACAACGGCAGGCTGCAATTTTCTCTGGCAAGCTGCCACAGGCTGTTGTTATTAATATAAACGGCATCCGGGTTCAGGCTTTGCCATTTGGTAAACTGTTTTGCATAAAAAGCCTCCTGCCCATGGCTGATGATACGCGGCGTGCCTGCTGCCCATTTTTTGCCGTACTGAGCGGCAAGTTGGGCAACTTTTTCATAATCGGCATCAGTAATTATTTTAGTGCTGAATAAATCTCCGCCGAAAATAACATAATCGGCTCCTGCGGCAAAAGCAGCCTGCGCCTTATCTACGGTATCTGCACGCACAGTAAGGATTGCGCGTTTTTTAGGCACTTTCTTTTCCGGGCGCACCAGTTCAACATCTATTTTATGTTTTTCAGTATGTTTTGGCGCAAAGGCCTCTAATCTTGCGGCATCCAGCGCTTCTGCTGCCATGCGGCGCGCTTCGTTAATTTCGCTCATCGGAACCATTACGCCTTCATCAAGGTCTGCCGTAAGGCTGTTTAATGCGTATTCGGTTGTGCCGAGGCGGTCTATCTGCTTGCGCACAGCGGCTTCATCAAGCGCATGTTTGCGTGCTGCTTCGGTAATAAAATTGGTTTCGCCAAAGCCGGTGTTGCCTTCATCATCTGTTAAAAGCACCGTTAATGGCTGCCCCATTTTTGCCGTTACCACAGCATCTACCGGTATGCGGCGTTTAGCCTTATCGCCGTAAAACCTGCCTGCGTATTCCATCAGTTCGGCATCAAAGGTGCGGAACACACGGTCATTCATGCGCACTCCGCCGGGAATGTCAATTACTACCTGCGTTCCTGGCAATGCGCTTGTTACCTCGCTGCCGTTCTGCAGCATTTTGGTAATGGTTGTGCCAACACGGCCGCCAACTTTTACCCAAAATTCCAGGCCATCGCCAATGCTTACCTTCTTTTCAAGTTTAACCGTAGCTTTGTTTTCGCCCTTATGCAGTTTAACAACGCGCCCAATCATTACGCCGCGGTTGTTGGGACGGCGGTCGCTCATCATCGTCCTGCCCGGGCGGTTTACCATATAGGCAGTGGTAAAATCGCGGTTGAAAATCTGCTCTATGTTTTCAAAATCTTCGGCAGGCACATTGTAATTGCCGGCAAGGTAACTGTCAATAGCGCGGCGGTAGGCATCTACCACTACAGCTACATATTCCGGGCGTTTCATGCGCCCTTCTATTTTGTAACTGGTTACGCCCGCTTCAATAAGCTGCGGCAAAATCTCCAGTGTATTCAAATCTTTAGGGCTTAAAAGGTACTGCCCAGCATCCGTGCCCTGCAGCATGTCGTTGCCGTTTTTATCGGTAAGTTTGTACGGCAGACGGCATGGCT
>CAJLLL010000076.1 GCA_905207485.1 uncultured Phascolarctobacterium sp. | reverse complement strand
ATTTACTATTATTTACCGATCTAATTTTGTAATCTATATCTTTTGCCCTTTCTCCAAGATATGTATATGCAATCCTCTTTTTCAAACTTATCCAATAATTTTGGATTATTTCAGCATCTATACAAACTTCATCAGTAAATACTCCTCCATTATTTATAATACTTTTTGCAGAGCCTATATTATTTTTATTACAATCCATTAAAACATTATCTATTCCAAACTCTTTACATTTTTTTACAGCATAGCTATCACCTCGTTTTATTTTAAATATTTGCTCATAAATATTAGATTCTAATGTAGTATCTGATTGCTTTAATCCTAATTCTCTTTCTATTTCTCTCACCAAATCTAATGTTTTAAATTCTGTTCCATTATCTTTATCTCCAAAATTAAACATCGTATCTCTATCGTTTGTATTATCGGTAATTTCTATTACATTGGATTTATTTTTTATGCTTTGTAAAAATTCAGAATAAGCTACCTCTAATTCCTCAATGAGATTATTACATTGTTTTTCTAAAGCTGATTCATAATTTACATCCACTCGTTTCAATCCTTTCTTTGCTCTCGCTATATATTATTTTTTTATCATACTAACTTATACATTTTACAATATTTTAAGTAAAAATTAAAACAGGCATGGGGCAACATACCTGTTTCATTAAAATTATAAGTATAAAAAACAACTTTTAAAATAAATTTTTACGCTGCTTTACCAGCCTGCTTTTGGCAATCCATGCAAAGCGGATGTCCAAACTTGGCAACGGAATACTCAACAACCCTGTCACTGGTTATTACTTCTCCACAGCTCGTGCAGATTATTGCGTTATCATCAGGCACTGTTTTTGCCTTGGCCTTTGATACAGCATTTTTTCCATTCTGCGGTGCAGAAAAATTGTTTTCATCTGTCTTGTTGTCCGCTTCCGGGTCATCTCCCGTTGCAATGCAGAAACTGAGCATATACGCGTACTTTATAGCCGCCGTCTGCGCTTTCATTGCTGCTTTATCTCCTGCATCTTGACCGCTGCCTATTCCATAAATTTTTACTTCTTCGCCGCTGTCGCTGTCGATAAGGGTAATTTCTACTTTTACCGTTGCCAGATGTTCAATATTGCCTTTCAAGTTTGTAACATCAGTAAATTCTATTAGTTCCGGCACAGCAATACAGGCAATTTTATTTTTCGTCAGCGACTCGTTAACTTTTTGCAGTACATCTTCCGCCGTGGCATATTTATACTTGTGAAAGCTGTTTAATCCATTTTTCGCAACATAGGCACAATCTGCCATAACTGCAAGTAATTTCTTGGCAATATTTGTATTTTCCATTTTTTATTCTCCCTTCTTTGCCTAAAAACAGCAGGCAGCTTTTATGCTGCCTGCTTAACGCTCGCCTTAACCAATCTGCCATAAGGACAGTTATCCGCAACGGCGCAGTAATCCTTGCATTTCCTATCCTGCCACCGTTCTTTAGGCGTGCATAGCTGCGGCAGATGGCCTTTATTAAGAGCTTCTTTTAACCTTTTTGCTTTGGTTTCCATGTAGAGTTTAATCCAGCGGTCAGATATTTTGTTAATATGGATTATATACACCGGCTTACGAATATTCCTTTCTTCTGCTATGCGAAGGGAATAATCACGGCACATAGCCTGTATTTCCATACGTTCTACTTTAAACCCACGCTGCTCTAACAGTATGCGGTAGTAGTTGACCTGTATTGCCCAGTCTAAAATATGGCGCACTCCGTCAGTGCGCCATTCTTTTTTTGTTTTCGGCTGACCTTTTCTTAAACCTGTCTTGTATACTTCACCTGTCGGCACATCTACCTTATAAAAACCAAGGGCACGCATAAGTTTATAGGAACTGGTAATTTTGTAGTCGCCAAGGGTTTTATCGCTTATATCTATAATCTGCCCGTACAGGTCAAACTTGCCGCTTGTCACTTCATCAGCAAGGCGTTCTTCGCTTAATATATTACCTTCCGTATGCCCTTCATTAATGGTATGGACTGCACTGCCATGAATGGCATATAGCTGCTGCATAGGGTCAACGGCATAATTTGTTGTTTTCTTTAAATAGGTTTCCCTTATTCCGCAAAGAAGTTCCGTTACTGTTGGTTCATCAATCTTCCTGTCAAGAGACTGTGCTATTGCCCTAAGTGTAGGCAAAAACATACAACGCTGCTTTCTTACGCATTTATTAAGGCACTCCGTTATCTTTACCTTATTACCATGCGGGCAAATGAATGCTGTTGCTGTCATGATTTATCCTCCTTTTAATGTACCCATTTCTTAATCAAATTATCAGCATTAGTCAGTTCCTTATTGCTCATCATCTTTAACTCTTATAGCACGGCGATTATCCGTCTCAAACTTGTTAAAGTTAAAATAATCGCCGGCTTTCTCCGAGAAATTATAGGTTTTAATAATTTTTTTACTGGCTTTTTCCAAATCTTCATCATAGCCGAGATGTGCTTTTGGAAAAGTTTCATTTAAAAATTCTACTGCTTCTTTCCACCATATAAAATAATAAGTATCACCATTGCCCTGATAGCAGTAATCCACTATATAACGGTCTTTGAAATATAAACCAAGTTTATCTGTATTAACGTAAATATTACACCCTGGTTCTTCGCTTTGGTACACCATTTTAACGGTTCCGTTATATTTTTCTTTCAGCATATATTCCAGTGCTGTCATATTCGGATTCCAGGCGCTTTCAGTATCAATACGCAGATAATAACCAGCCGTATCTTTTTCTACGCTTGCATCACAGTTGGCAAAATAATCCCTGCCGTCACAATATTCCCCATTTGCCACTTTAGGCAATCCGCATAATTTTAAAAACTGCTTTATTGAATTAAGCTTCCGGTCGCCAAGACATTTACTTACAAGCAGGCGTATTTCTTCAAGCGGCTTTTTGCGTTTACTATAAAAAACTATGCCGTTGGAACAGTAATTTGCCAATTTTTATTCCTCCCAAAAAATGTCCAATGTCCTGATGTCCAGTAATAAAAAGGTGTGTAAAAGCCTGTTTTGTGACTTTACACACCCTTTTTCCGTTGGACATGCGGACATTGGACATAAGAACATTCCTAATCAGGCCGTTTGCAGAGCCTGCGGCAGCATGATAATCTTCCTGTTCTTTGCTGCTTCCACACTTTCATCTAAAAGTGTTCCGCCAATACGTTCCAGCTCCGTTGCGCGGTTATAATCCGCTACGTCCTGAGAGCTTCTTGTAACAGCATTGACCAAACCATACTGAGTAAATTCTCCTGCCATAATGAAGTGGCGCAGAATAGATGCTCTTTCGTTTTTGTTTAAAACGTACCTGTCACCAAGCACCTCTACCGTCTGTACAGGGTCATCACCTGTTTTAAGGTACTTTGCCATGCGCAGCTTATTTACGGTAAGCATAAACTTTGCTTCATCAACGGCAGCGCTTACAATGTCCTGTACTTTCATAAAATAGGCTTTATCGTCAGCAGCCAAAGTTTCATCACTGTACAGTTCATAGGCGTTGTCAGTATCTTCTACCTGCCTGCCGGTATGGTATTTCTTATGGGCAAGGTCTTTACTGATTAAGCCGTTTTTGCATACCAAGCGGTATACCAAAGGCTCCACCTTTAATGCTCCCAAGCCAATTTCACTGTTACTGATAACAAACCCTGCCTGTACAACGTCACCCGGCACAACTTCTGTTTTCATTGCTTTATTGATGACCTTTAAGTAAAGGTGCGTTTCCGTTACATCACAGCTTACAATCTCACAGCCTTTCATGGCGCCAATAACAGGCAGCACATGGTCTACCAGTTCCAAATTATCCAGTCTGCGGTATCGGTCGCTTAAAAAGGCACGCAATTTACCGTCTAAAGTACGGAGCATACGTTTTTCCGGAGCAGCATTAAACCAGCTATTAATGTTGCTGTCAAGAAGCGCCGGATTCTCCTGCCTCATACGCTCATAATATTTGTACGGAATACCTAAACGGTCGGCAATTTGCCTGTGGGCGATTTCGGAAATGCGGTAACTTAACTTATCGCTATCTGTTGCAACTGTGAGCATACTTAACCCATTTATCGAATTAACGGTAGTGCTTCGGGTATCGGCAATTAAATCCTTGCGTGCCATTCTCTGGCGTTCCAGTTCCCCATAAAGATTTTGAATAGTTTTGATTCCTTGTTTCATTGTGATTCCTCCTAAATTTAATTTTATTGGATTTGAATACAGCCTTTACCGCATCCAGCAGTTTCTTTTCATCATCATCAGTCGGAGTGCAATCCATAGACGGT
>CAJLLL010000075.1 GCA_905207485.1 uncultured Phascolarctobacterium sp. | reverse complement strand
TGGCATTACTGCCAGCGGCTGCTTTATTTTGCCCTGCAACTTCATAAAACGGATTAAAAATGCACTGTATTGCCTAACAGGCAAGTAATTGCCTAACGAGCAATACAAAGTGCTTTGTAAAGTAGGATAATAAAGGAAGGAGGATTTGACCATGTTTGCTATGCGTTATAAACAAATAGGTGCCAAAATTGTTTATTACAGAATGCTTAAAAGCATGACCCAGGAACAGCTGGCAGAAAAAGCAGGTATATCAGCATCTTATTTGTCAAAAATTGAGCATGGCAAATATGCAAAGAACCTGCCCTTTACAACGCTACTTCTTATAGCCAAAGCATTAGAAGTAGATATATGCGAAATAATAAAAGAATAAAAACATCTATTCTTAAAAGTATGGTATAGAACCAATACTGCTTACGGAAACAGCAAAAGTTTTTGCAGCATGTGACAACAGGTTAAAAAAGTCCTAAAAATTTAGGGTGATGAGGCTGTTAAAGAAAAGGCTCTTGTCAGGATTTTAAAGACAAGGCGCTGACCGAATTGCAAATTTTATATTTGCAATTGGTGTCAAATCATTCGTAATTTAGAGGTTGTAAAAGCCGCAAAGAGCTCCGAGCGGAGTCGGAGTCTCTGCGGCGCCGGGGAGTCTCCAACCCATAGGAAAGTTCGTCTGCGCAAGCGTGCGAACTTTTGCTTGCGGGGGGGAGACGGTCTGCTATAATATTAGTGCATATGATGAAAAAATGTTCGTTTGTTTCAAAAAGGCGTAGTTTGCATGGCAAACTTTGCGGCGGTATAAAAATAGAAAGGGGTATGGCTGTGAAAAAGAAAAATTTGGAAAAAGCTGTAATTTTAGGATTGCTTTTAAGCACTGGTGTTTATGGTACTGCGTGGGCAAGTGCTGTAGGCGTTAAACCTGATGGAAACGAAGTAGAGCTTAATGAAATTAATCAAGGTGGCTTATACATTGATAAGAATTATACTGAATTAGGTGATAATGCTTTAGCTGAATACGAAACGGTAAAAATTAATGTTGATAATAGGACTGCTCAGCGCAGTAACGGTATATATTTAAATGGGTATCATTTGAATGCGCCAGATACAGATTTTGATATTACAATTAACAGAACCGATACTGCCCATGGCATATATTTAGCAAATAGCAGAGTTGCTGATGATAATGTTCTTACTTATTTGGAAATAGGCAATTATACAGCTAATATTTCAGCACTAAATTCAAACGCTTTTGAAATTAGCTGTGAGGAAGCCCTTGGTATTTCTGAATCTGTAACGAAAGCTAATATAAATGGAAATTTTATAGCTACAGTAGAAAATGGTAATGGCATAAAGGTCAGTGCTTCAAGTTCGGAAAATTTGGATGAAAAGAAAGCTATACTTAATGTCCAAGGCAAAACAGATATAACTATTAATGCAGATATTGTAAAAGATATGACACGTATTCATATGAATAGTGGTTATGGAGATCTTGGTGTAGATAAAGTTGAAGTAAATTATGCTCCAGCTGGAATTTATGCCGGTAATACTACTTGTAATTTTGAATTTAAGGGAACACCTGTTAATATTGAAATAACTGACCCAGGAACTGGAGAAATAATTTCATATTATGATGAAGATTTTGGTAAAGGTCATTATCATAGTTTTGAACGTGAGAAAGGTTTAGATACAAAAGGCTTGGCGATAATAAATCTTGGCGGAGAAGTAGATGTAAAAATTAACGGCAAAGGAAATTTTGGCATTTATGCTGGTAAGAATGGCAAAATAAATTTAAATACAAATGGAAATAGTTCATTAAATATCACTTCAACAGGAGAAAATTCCTATGGTATTGTAGCTATAAATAGTAATTTAATTTATGGTGATAAAATTGATGTATGGGATGAATGGGGTTATGGTATAGATTTGCCGCCAGTATATTATGAAATAACTGATACTGTTTTAGATCAATCTGTCAATACTTACGGTAGTACCGTTATTTTAAATGGCACTAACAACACCATTACCATGGCTGAAGGCGGCAAAGCCTTGTATGCTGATGCTAAAAATTCTACTAAAGAAGATGCCGGAGTTATTATTAAATCTGGCGAAAACGGCATTGGAACTTTGGATGTTAAAGGCGATATTGTAGCAACCAACAGCGGCAAAATTGATTTAGATGTTAGAGATGTTGCCGATATTACCGGCGACATTGAAGCTACAAACGGCGGCACTATTGATTTTACATTGGGTGCTAATGCTAATATGATTGTAAGTTCTATTGATAACCAATTTATCAAATCCGGC
Organism: uncultured Phascolarctobacterium sp.; assembly: GCA_905207485.1. GTDB lineage: Bacteria > Bacillota > Negativicutes > Acidaminococcales > Acidaminococcaceae > Fusicatenibacter_A. The sequence continues at coordinate 2,370 of CAJLLL010000075.1, read as the reverse complement.
GCAGCAGCTAACAGTATTAGCCTTATGGCAAATGATGAAGCAAATACTCAAATAGGCAATGTGCAGGCTGCTAACGGCGGCGTAATTAACATTACCTTGGGTGCTGGTGCTTATTTTGCAGGGCGTGTAGATGACTATAAAGATGCTGATGGTGCAAATGGTAACTGGAATAATGAAGAACACAAAACTTTGTTTGACAGTGAGTTTGCAGAGAATGTAACTTCAAGCGGTACTGTTAATATGACTCTTAACGGCGGTGTTTGGAATTTAACACAGCAAAGCTGGGCAACAACTATAGATAGCAACGGCGGCACAATTTATCTTGACGGCGAAGGAACCGGCGGTTATGCTGTGCATATCGGTACTTTAACCGGCAATGATAATACTTTTGTTGTAAATCTTAACCCTGATGACCCATATCACAGCGATATGATTTATATTTATGACAGTTCGAAAGCTGCTCAGCAAAATCTTGTTATTCATAATGCGGATGAGGTTTTGGCGGCTTTGCCGAATGATGGTGACCGTGTGCGTTTTGCAACGCTTGGCAACCCTAATTACAGCCTTGCAGATAATGGGGAAGTACAAACCTTTGGCACTACCTATGTTGCTAAAGATTATGGCGTAATTAACAGCGGGTTTAGTGTTGAATATGTAGATTATGATGAAGATACAGATAACGGCGAATATAACGGCAATGTAACTGATGTAAAGAAACCGGGCGAAGAAAATATAGATGCTATTTATGGCGATATTGATACAAGCGCTAACGCTTATCTTGTCCGCGACAGCAGCAAAGATGCAGGTTTAAGTGATGCCGGCAAAACTATTATTAACATGAGCCGTGCCAACTATAAAAATGCCATTTATGTGGACAGACTGAACAAACGCCTTGGCGAAGCACGTTATATTAACGGCGAAGAAGAACAGGGCATGTGGGTGCGCCTGCGTCATGACCGCATTGGCATGGACGGCGAGTTCCGCAGCCAAAACACAATGTATGAGCTGGGTTATGATGTTAAGCAGGAGTGCGACAACGGTGAACGCCGCCTTGGCTTTGCCGTTGACTATATGGACGGCAGCACCAGTTACAGCGATATTATCGGCAAAGGTGAAACCAAACGCTATGGTTTGTGGCTGTATGATACCTGGCTTGGTGATAAAGGGCATTATGCCGATTACGTTTTGAAATGGGGACATTTGCAGAACGATTTTGATATTAAATCTAAAACAAGATTTGAAGACATTAGCGGCGATTACAGCAACAACGTGTTCAGCGCCAGCGCGGAATACGGCAAAAAGAACGATATGGGCAATGGCTGGTATTTTGAACCGCAGGCACAGCTGCAATTAGCGCGCGTAACAGGTGCGGAGTATGAAAGCACGCAAAATACCAAGGTAAGCGTTGATGGTATTAACAGCTTAATTGGGCGTGCAGGTTTCCGCTTAGGGCGTGACTTGAACGAAAATAGCACGGTTTACGTTAAAGCCGATTTGCTGCATGAATTTTTAGGCGACCAGACGATAACGGCAACCGACCCGACCGGCACCTTCCGTGAAACCTTTGAAAACAAGGGTACCTGGTATGACGTAGGCTTTGGTTTTGCCACGGCAGTAGGCAAAAACAGCTATGCGTTTATGGATTTTGAAAAATCCTTTGGCAATGATAATGACGAAACTTATCAGATTAACGCAGGAGTGCAGTGGACGTTCTAATGACATTAGTGTAGTAGCTTATAACTCAACAAAAGGGAGCCGCAGCTCCCTTTTGTTTTAAAAATAAAACCCAATATTAAATTATAAGTGAAGAAATGCGGTGAGATAAAATGGCAGAAGAGAATGCTTTGCAAGAAAGTATGCTGAAGGAAATTGCAGGCGATGGCGTTATCGAGTTTAACTTGTACACCCCGCGTAATAAAACAGGCGTAAAAACATGGGAGCTAAAAATAAAAAATTCCGATGGTAGCCGCAAAATAATCGTAGTGCGCGATTACGGCTTTAATATAGCTAGGAATGAAATAAAAATAACCCCTTTTAAAACACGCGCAGAGCGCAATGCTGAAATAAGCAGGCTGTATAATGATGAAGGCTTATCGCAGATGTTTTTATCTAATCTTTTTAACATCAGCCAACCTTCCGTATCGCTGATAGTGAATGGGAAAGGTTAAATTATTCGTGTGCCCAATGAACTGGCACGGTGACTGGTGTAGCGTGTAATACTCCAAATTTTCAATTATATATTATAACCATGAATAACTTGCAAGCTCTGTGTCCGCCACAGAAGCCCTTGCAAAGGAACATAGGGAACATAGAACTGAGCCGCTGATAGTTTTCTCAGCGGCTTTTCTATATTCAAAAATCCTAACGGCA
>CAJLLL010000074.1 GCA_905207485.1 uncultured Phascolarctobacterium sp. | reverse complement strand
TTTTAATCAGGGTGTCCCGAGTTCGAGTCTCGGGTGGATCACCATTTTTTTATCTGAATATCTGCGGATGTGGCGGAACTGGCAGACGCACTAGACTTAGGATCTAGCGCCTTCGGCGTGCAGGTTCGACTCCTGTCATCCGCACCAAAGTGTATTGCACCCTGTAATTTGCAGGGTGTTTTTTATTTATGCGCCAACCTGAATTTTAAGCAGCAATAGCACTAAAGAAGTCTTTTACGCTGTTTTACATTTTGCTTTAACAGTTTTATAATAAAAGTATCCGTTTATTTTAATTGGGGGAAAGATTATGTTAGGCACTATTGTTAATACTTGCACTATTTTAACAGGCAGCTTTGTGGGCAGCTTTTTAAGCCGCGGCATCAGCGAAAAATATAAAACGGCGTTGTTTGATGCACTGGGGCTGGCGACTGTTGGGCTTGGCGTTAATGCCGTTGTGCATAACCTGCCTAAAAGCGAATATCCGGTGCTTTTTATTGCAAGCCTTGCCATTGGCACGGTTATTGGCACGCGGCTTGATATTGCCGGGCATTTTAACGGGCTTTTGGCAAAGGCCAAAGGCGGCAGCAAACTTGCGGAAGGGCTTTCGACAGCAATACTTTTGTTCTGCATCGGCACGCTTTCTATTTTAGGCCCTATTGAAAGCAGGCTGAACGGCAACAATACTTATCTTTTTACCAATGCAACAATGGATTTGGTTGCATCGACAATATTATCTTCTGCGTATGGTTTTGGCATTGCGCTGGCTGCGTTGGTACTGTTTTGCTGGCAGGGCAGCATTTACCTGTTTGCCGGTGTAATTGAACCTTATCTCACTCCGGGCATGATGACGGAAATTTCACTTTTGGGCGGTATTTTTTTAATGAGCAGCGGTGTTGGCATTTTGCAATTGCGCGACTGCAAAACGCTTAATATGCTGCCCTCGCTTTTGGTTCCGCCGTTGTGGTATACAATTGTAAGTTTTTTACGGTAATTTTACTTTTTTAAATGCATTGCAATGTTACACTGTGTTGACTAAATAACGCAAAATGTTTATAATTAGTATCATAATATACGAAAGGTGTTGTTTAAAGTGAGTACTACGTACAGTGTTTATTTACCTAATTACAGTGTCGGCCCGGACTGCTATAAAGAAATCCCCGCCGTTACGGCAAGATATGGCAAAAAAGTTGTTCTTATCGGCGGTAAAACCGCATTAAGCAAAGCACAGGATGCTATTTTGGAAGCTGTTAAAGGCCATCTTGATGTTACAGGCGTGCTTTGGTACGGCGGCAATGCTACTTATGAAAATGTTGATATGCTGATTAACAGCAAAGAAGTTCAGGATGCGGATATGGTATTTGCTGTTGGCGGCGGCCGTGCTGTTGACTGCTGCAAAACCATGGCTGATAAAATTGGCAAACCGGTTTTCACTTTCCCGACCATTGCTTCCAACTGCGCAGCCTGCACTGCTATCTGCGTTATGTATAAACTGGATGGCAGCCTTGCCGGTTATTATTATCCGCAGCATTGCGCTGAACATACTTTTATTAACACCAAAATTATTGCCGAAGCTCCGGAAAAACTTTTGTGGGCCGGTATTGGCGATGCGCTGAGCAAAGAGTGCGAAGTGCTTTTGGCTACCGAAGGCAAAAAACTGCCGAATACCCCGCTGTTAGGCCGCGCTTTGGCAGGCGCCTGCACCGCACCGCTGTTTGAATATGGCAAACAGGCTTTGGAAGATTGCCGCAATAATGTGGTTTCCGAAGCAATTCAGGAAGTTGCCCTTGATATTATCATGAGCACCGGTATTGTATCTAACCTTACTACCACCGAAAATGACTACTATTATAATTCTTCTCTCGGCCACTGCTTCTACAACGCATATACAGGCCTTGCCTGCGCAGAACGCCATATGCACGGCGAAGTTGTTTCGTTTGGCGTAATTGTGTTGTTGACCTGTGATGAACAGTTTGAACTGCGTGATAAAATGGCTAAATTCAATAAGGAACTTGGTTTGCCCGTAACTTTAAAAGAACTGGAAGTTGACGAAGCAGGCCTTGAAAAAATCCTTGACCGCGCTCCGGCAATTCTCGAATGGAAAAAGACTCCGTATGAAATGACCCGTGAAAAATTCAAAAAAGCAATTCTTGATGCCGATGCTTACGGCAAAACGCTGTAATATAAAATAAAAAATCCGCCTGTAAAGGCGGATTTTTTATGCCGTAAATTAAATATTCCAGTTTTCAAAATAGTTAATCTGCATGGCGGCACGTACATCATGCAAGGTATCTGCCGCTGCTGCGCGGGCTGTTTCGCTGCCCTGTTTTAAAATCATTTTTACATCATCAAGGCGCTGTTCCCACATTTTGCGGCGTTCGCGGATAGGGGCAAGTTCTGCCTGCATAACATTGTTAAGGAATTTTTTTACTTTAACGTCTCCCAAACCGCCGCGCTGGTAATGCGCTTTGAGTTCATCAAGGTTGGCATATTCAGGCAAAAATTCTGCAAAATGTTCAGGACGGGAGAAAGCGTCAAGGTAAATAAATACAGGGTTGCCTTCAACTTTGCCGGGGTCCTGCACACGGATATGGTCCGGATCAGTATACATGGACATAATTTTTTGTTTAACCACGTCTTCTTCATCGGCAAGATAAATGCAGTTGCCTAGAGATTTGCTCATTTTAGCTTTGCCGTCAAGCCCGGGCAGGCGCAGGCAGGCTTTGTTGCCCGGCAGGATGATTTCCGGCTCGGTAAGTGTTTCGCCATATACGGAGTTGAATTTGGCAACAATTTCTTTGCACTGCTCCAGCATTGGCAGCTGGTCTTCGCCAACGGGCACAGCCGTTGCACGGAAGGCGGTAATATCGGCTGCCTGGCTGATGGGGTAGGTGAAAAAGCCTACCGGTATGCTGGCTTCAAAATTGCGCATTTTAATTTCGGTTTTAACGGTCGGGTTGCGCTGTACGCGGGAAACAGTTACCAGATTCATATAATAGCTGGTCAGTTCCGTAAGCTGCGGTACGGCAGATTGAATAAAAATGGTTGATTTTTCCGGGTCAATGCCGCATGCCAGATAATCAAGCGCTACTTCCAAAACGTTTTCACGCACTTTTTGCGGATGTTCTGCATTATCGGTTAAGGCCTGCGCATCGGCAATCATAATGAAAACTTTGTCATATTCGCCACTGTTTTGCAATTCTACACGTTCTTTTAAAGAACCGGCATAGTGACCAACGTGCAGCCTGCCGGTCGGACGGTCGCCGGTTAAAATAATTTTCTGCATTTTCTTACCTCGTTTCAAAAAATATCGTACAATCCGCCGCAGCGGAGATTTAACTAATTTATATTATACCATAAATTTAGCGGCGGCGCATAGCGGCTTGACATAGATGGCGGCATCTGTTAAAATAAAAGTCAAATAATAGACTATCCGATATTTGACTATGGTGATTTTATGGAAAGAGAAGAAGTACGCAAGTTTGTAAATATGTATTGCCATCTGCGGGATGTGCAGTATGCGGCCTATACCAATTATGCGCGGCGTTTTAACCTTACAACCAACGAACTTTTTGTGCTGGATATTATCTGGTTTGCGCCTGCTGGTTGTACGCAGGCAGCAATTTGTGAGCGCATGTCGGCAACAAAGCAGACAATAAGCGCCATTATTAAAAAATTTATGCAGCTTGGCTATTTAACGCTGGCAGAATCGTCAGAGGACAGGCGTCAGAAAATAATACGCCTGACAGATGAAGGGACAAAATATGTGCAGCAGGTGATACAGCCTGCTGCGGATGCTGAAATTGATGCCATGGCGGCAATGGATGCTGCGGAGATTGCTGAACTGGTGCAGCTTACAGAAAAGTTTTCGCATTTGATGGAACGCAAATTTAATGAAATAAAATAGGGGGCAGTATTATGGATTTTTATGAGGTTTTGGAAAAACGCAGGACAATACGCGATTTTACGGACAGGGAAGTTAGTGATGAACTGCTGAATAAAGTGTTGGGAGCTGCGTTTAAAGCACCGAGCAATGACCATTTGCATCAGCTTGAATTTGTAGTTGTGCGCGGGCGTGAAAACATTATGAAATTTGTTGCTCCTGTTACGGAAAATACTCAAAAAATTCAGCAGGCAGGGCTTGATGCAGGCCGTGCCGTTATGGATGCGGATGAATGTGAAATGTTTGTTGATGCGCTGCCCAAACAGCAAAAAATGCTGCTGCAAAGCAACTGCCTTGTTTTGCCGTTTTACCGGCAGTTAGGCTGCCCCTTGTGCAAACCGGATGAACAATCTTCGCTGAATTATTTTGCATCTGCCTGGGCGGCGTTGGAAAATATATTTTTAGCGGCTGCGGCAGAGGGTTTGGCGTGCGCATTCCGCATACCTATTCATAACGAAAGCGCTCACGTTAAAAAATTGGCAGGCGTGCCGGAAGATTATGAAATGCCATGCTTTTTGGCTGTTGGTTACCCTGCGCCGGATGCTTTTATACCGCCGCAGAAAGTTATTGCCGTTAAGGACAGAATACATAACGGCAAGTGGTAAGTTGCTGACGTACTATATCTGTAATACAAAAATAATTAAGCAGATTTTTTATTATCAAAGCAATGAATTATAGTTTATTTTGGCATATAAATAAAAAAGGTTCTTTAACAAATCTTGGGGTCTGAGATAAAACTCAGATTCCAGGATTTTTCTTTTTTATGAAAAAAATAAGGCATAAAAG
>CAJLLL010000073.1 GCA_905207485.1 uncultured Phascolarctobacterium sp. | reverse complement strand
TAAATTTTTGGTAATAGATGGCAGCAGCTTGATACACCGTGCGTTTTTTGCTCTGCCGCCGCTTACAACAAAAAGCGGCGTGCATACAGGCGCTGTGTACGGTTTTTGCAACATGCTGCTGCGCCTTTTGGGTGATGTTCAGCCTAAGTGGCTGGCGGTAGCGTTTGATAAAAGCCGCAAAACTTTCCGCACGGAGATGTTTGCCGATTATAAAGGTCAGCGCAAGCCGACGCCGAGCGAACTTTCGGAGCAGTTTCCGCTGGCGCGCAAGGTGCTGGAGGCAATGAACATTGCCGTTTTGGAACTTGATAATTATGAAGCGGACGATATTATTGGCACTTTTGCTGTGCACGCACCGCAGGAGGCAGAGGTAATTATTGTTACCGGCGACCGCGACGAATTGCAGCTTTTAAGCGAGCGTACCAGCGTGTATTTTACCAAGCGCGGCATTTCGGACCTTAAAATTTACACGCCGCAGGTGTTTGCGGAAGATTATGAAGGGCTTGAGCCGAAACAGCTTATTGATTTAAAAGGGCTGATGGGCGATACTTCGGATAACATTCCCGGCATACCGGGTGTTGGCCCCAAAACAGCATTAAAGCTGATTGGCGAATACGGCAGCGTGGAAAATGTTTTGGACAACGCCGATAAAATCAGCGGCAAAGCACTGCGCGAAAAGGTTTTGAACAATAAAGACTCGGCGCTGCTTTCCAAAAAACTGGCCACCATTTTTACGGATGTGCCGGTGGACACGGATTTAGGAAATTACGAAGTGCGCGGCATGCAGCCGGAAGCGCGCGAACTGATGCAGTCGCTTGAGTTCCGTAATATGTATGACCGTTTTGCTGCCGTTATGGGCGGTTCGGAAGGAGATTTCAGCCTTTTTGGAGAGGAAGTGGAAGAACAGCCCAACGCATTGCCGGAAGAAGTCATTACATCTGATGATAATGCTGAAGCGTTGTTTAAACTTATCGCCGTAAGGCGCGAGGTTACTGCTTTAACCGTGCAGATTGACGGCACACTGCCGGATTTATATTTTACGCAGGCGGAACTTTTATGTGACGGGCGTGTTTATATATTTAAGCATGGCGCGGCAGGCTGGGCTCAGTTTAAAGCGTGGCTGGCCGATGCAAACAGCAAAAAAGCCTGCTGTGACAGCAAAGAACTTATAAAAGCCGCTTTGTGCATGGGCGTTGAGGCACGCGGCATTACGGATGATATTGCCATTGCCGCCTATTTAATTGATGCAGGCCGTAGTGAATACAGCATTAAAACTATCAGCGAAGCTTATCTTACGCAAAAATGTGCGCAGGATTGCAAGGCAGTTGCTGATTTAGTGCCGGTGTTGCGCGCTAAACTTAACGAGCACGAACAAATAAATTTATATGAAGAGATGGAGCTGCCTTTGGCATGCACGCTTGCCAAAATGGAACTGGCAGGCATCAAACCGGATGTTACGCTGCTGGATAAACTGACCAAAGAAATGGCGGCGCAGATTGCTGCCTTGGAAATTTTGGCGGTGGAACAGGCCGGCGAAAGTTTCAATTTAAAATCTACCAAACAGCTTGGTGTAATTTTGTTTGAAAAACTGGGCTTGCCGGTAATTAAAAAGACAAAAACTGGTTATTCTACAGACGTGTCGGTTTTGGAACAGCTCCGCAATGAGCATCCGCTGGTGCGGACAGTGCTGGAACACCGCAAGCTGACCAAACTGCACAGCACCTACCTTGAAGGGCTGCGCCCGCTTATTAACAAAACAACCGGGCGTATTCATACGCATTTTCAACAGCTTGTAACGGTTACCGGGCGTTTAAGCAGCACAGACCCGAACTTGCAGAACATTCCTACACGTACGGAACTCGGCAAACAAATACGTGAAATTTTTGTGCCGGGCGAAGGTTATGATTACCTTTTAAGCTGCGATTATTCGCAGGTTGAACTGCGCGTTTTGGCGCATATTGCGCAGGATGAACTGCTGCTGGAAAGTTTTCTGCACGGGCAGGATGTACACGCACGCACGGCGGCGGAAGTGTTCGGCGTGCCGCTTGATGAAGTTACAGGCACCATGCGTACGCGCGCCAAAGCTGTAAACTTCGGCATTGTGTACGGCATCAGCGATTTTGGCCTTGCCAAACAGCTTGATATTAGCCGTAAGGAAGCCGGACGCTATATAGAAAATTATTTGGGCCGTTATACCGGCGTAAAAAAATATATGGATAACATGGTTGAGGCAGCACGCAAAGTAGGTTATGTGCAGACTTTGTTCGGGCGCAGGCGTTACCTGCCGGATATTAACAGCCGCAACTTTAACCTGCGCAGCTTTGCAGAGCGTACTGCCATCAATACGCCGATACAGGGCACGGCGGCAGACATTATTAAAATAGCCATGATTAACGTACAGAAAATGCTGGAAGAAGGCAAATATAAAAGCCGTATTCTTTTGCAGGTGCATGACGAACTTTTGCTGGAAGTTACGGAACAAGAGCGTGAAGAAGTTGGTGTACTGGTAAAACAGACTATGGAAAGTGCAGTTAAATTAAGCGTGCCGCTGATTGCCGATGTTAACTATGGCACTAACTGGGCAAACGCAAAATAGGGGGAATAACAATGCCGGAAATGCCGGAAGTGGAGCAGGTCCGCAAAACCCTGCTGCCGCATATTAAAGGCAAAACAATAAAAAAAGTAGAAATTTATCTGGACAGGCTTATTAAGCACCCATCGCCGCAAGGCTTTATTGAAGGTTTAACCGGAAAAACAATTTTGGATGTAGGCCGCCGCGGTAAATATCTGGTGCTTAAAACAGATGCAGACCAAAAGCTGATAGTGCATCTGCGCATGACGGGTTCCCTTGTAGCGCAGGATGCTGCAAAACCTGCACCGCCCTATGCAAAGATTAAATTTGAACTTACGGACGGCGTAACAATGTGGTTTAACGATATCCGCACTTTCGGCACGCTGTACCTTGTAACCAACAACGATGCCTATATTGAAGGCTACGAAACGCTTGGGCCCGAACCGCTAAGCGAAGGCTTTACGGCAGATTATATGCGCCCTGTTGTTGTCAAAAGCAGAAAACCGATTAAAACGCTGATTTTGGAGCAGACTTTTATTGCAGGGTTGGGCAATATTTATGCCGATGAGTGTTTAGCGCTTTCCGGCATTCTGCCGATGCGCACGGCCAACACTTTAACTGATGAAGAAATTGACCGCCTGCACGATGCCATTAACAAAGTAATTGCCCAGGGCATTGCCAACCGCGGCACAACATTCCGCGATTATAAAGACGGTGAAGGCAACAAAGGCGATAACCAAAACCATCTGCTGGTTTACGGACGCAAAGGACAATGCTGCAAAATGTGCGGCGGCGAGCTTTTAGGCACAAAAGTTGGCGGGCGCGGAACTACATACTGTCCGCACTGCCAAAAATAAAAGGTGTAAGATGATAGTAATAGGTTTAACAGGGGGCATAGCCTCCGGCAAAAGCACAATAGCAAATTTACTGCGCAGTTTGGGCGCGCCGGTATTTGATGCAGATGCCGAAAGCCGTGCTATGGTAGCCAAAGGCAGCGCAGCCCTTGCAGAAATTGCCAAAACTTTCGGCAGCGATTATTTGCAGGCTGATGGCGAACTTAACCGCGCCAAAATGGCAGAACTTGTTTTTAACGATAAAACTGCGCTGAAGCAGCTTGAAGGCATCATCCATAAAAACGTATATGCTGCTGCACAGAACTTTCTGGCAGAATGCCGCAGTAAAAATATGCCGGCAGCAGTGCTTGATGTACCGCTTTTAATTGAATGCGGCTGGCATAAAAACGTAGATAAAGTATGGCTTGTTGCCGTAGACAGAGAAACGCAGATAGAACGTGCCATGGAACGCAGCCAAATGACACGCGAAGAAGTTAAGGCACGCATCGCCGCGCAAATGACACTGGAAGAAAAACGCGCCTATGCCGATTTTGTTATTGATAACAGCGGCCCGCTTGAAGCTGCGCAGAAAACAGTAACAGAGGCGTGGCGCTCTCTGACGGCGGAGGTTTGATTTGGCAAGGCGCAAGAAGAAAAAACTGCTCGACAGATGGACGGTAAAATTTTTACTGGTAGCCATAGCTTTTTTCATTATTGGCGAGGCGGGCATAAAAATATGGAACAGCGAAGCTGTGCAGACACGCTTTGTTTATATGTGGCCCTACCAGGAAGAAATTTTGGAATACAGTGCCAAAAACAAAATTGACCCGTTTTTAGTAGCGGCAGTTATAAAAAACGAAAGCGGTTTTGATACGGAAGCCGTATCGCACGCCGGAGCCATTGGGCTGATGCAGATAATGCCGGAAACAGGTGCGTGGATAGCAAGCCAGATGGGGCTTGAATTTGATTTTGACGCGCTGCATACCCCGGAATATAATGTACGGCTTGGCTGCTGGTATTTGGGCGAGCTGGAATATGAATTTCAGCGCAACTGGGTGCTGATGATGATTGCCTATAATGCCGGGCGCGGCAACACGCGCGCGTGGATGCAGGAAAACGGCTGGAATTATGATTTTAACCGCATTGAAGATATACCATATCCGGATACGCGCGAATATGTAAAAAAAGTTTTGCGCGACCGCGACAAATATTATCTTTTTTATAAAAATAAAATAAAAAACTATTGACAGATGGCTGTTTACACGCTATAATAATCAATGTTGACGCGGTAGTGGCGGAACGGCAGACGCGCCAGCCTCAGG
>CAJLLL010000072.1 GCA_905207485.1 uncultured Phascolarctobacterium sp. | reverse complement strand
GGGGACACCAGATTCCGGTTTATTACCTTCCTGACAGCAATGATTACGTGGTAGCCGAGAATATCACGGAAGCCGTACGATTGGTAAAGGAAAAATTCGGCAATCTGAAAGAAACCAAATTTTTCTCGTTTGAACGTTTTGATAAAGCTGACCGCCTGACCTATATTGCCGGTTTCAGCAGACAGCCCGCCGTAAGTATTGTTTTTGAACTTGATAAAAAAGAAAAAATTACAAACTTCAGCCTGAATGCCCTTGAAGTACAGGAAAACACAGCAGAATAAAATTAAAGGCATACGCGAAAGCGTATGCCTTTTTTGTATATAAGCTGCGCTGAAATAAATTTAACATTGGCTGGTTTAAGCAAAGCTAAATTTTACATCTGCTTAATAGCGGCTGAATAATCCTCCGTTATAATCAAAACAGTACAAATAAATTTGATTTGGGAGGAGCAACATGACTAACTTAAACGACAAAATGTCGCGCAGAAAATTTTTGCAGATGACTGCCGGAGCCGCTATTGGGGCTGCGATGCTTAATGTGCCGGGAATGGCTTTTGCCGCCGGTGCCAAAGCTAAAGCAGCGGCTTACACCAATTTGCCGGATGCAGTGCCGCTTGCAGCAAATTCTGAATTGGTGCAGCTTTCTTACAAAAAAATTAAAGATGCTGTTAAAAGCATTAATGATAGTTCATTAAGAAGCATGACCATGGCAATTATTGAAAATCCGGTGCCGTCATTCATGCAAAACTATCAGCTGCCTGGCAGCAAGCAGGTTTTATACAGCAAGTTGGCAGCTGCCGGTTTGATTGATACATCCAAAATTTCGGCAGAGCAGCTTTTGCCGCCCTATAAAGGCGGTTTGCCGCAGCCGTTTTATTCTGCGCCCGGCAGCGGATATGCCAGCCACCATGCTTATCCGGGCGGGCTTGCTACCCATACGGCAGCTAACCTGTCAATTTCCGAAGGCATTTATAATACTTACAGGGATATTTTTAACAGCGACATCAGCCATGATATTATAATTTCCGCGCAGGCGCTGCACGATTTGGCAAAACCGCTGGTATTCCAGTGGCAGAAAGACCAGGCATCTTTGCCTGAATATACTATTGCTGCAACAGGCGCACACCATATTTTAAGCATCGCCGAAGTAATTTACCGCGGCTTCCCGGTTGAAGAAATTGTAGCGCAGGCTTGTGCGCATACCATTCCGAGCGGCAAGGACGAGCAGGTTGTGGCAGGTTACCTGAAAGCGGCAGCTATTATTGCAGGTAAAGATGCGGTAAAACTTGGCCTTGTAAACAGCAATGATACAATTCCCACGCCGCATAAGCAGGAAGGTTATATCGTCAGCCTTGGCGATCATGACTTTGTTTTGAGCGGCCCGGCTTGCCAAAAATCAGTTGCCATTCTTAAACAGATTGCCGCCAAAGATTACGGCATGACGAAAGCCGAACTGGAAGGCGAGCGCTTCAACCGCTTCCGCAACTACATCGGCGCCCAGTATTCCATGATGTATATCGATAGCCTTGCTTCAACTAAAAACGGCATGGATAGAATCCGCAAGGCAGTAAAAAATGTAATTATTAAATAAGCCTGTGGCTTGACAAAATAATAAAAGTAGATTTATTATAATTATACAAACGGTTAAATAACCACTAATGGTTAATGAAATCAGGACGTGTTGCAGCACGTCCTTTTTTCATACAAAAAATAAAGCCGTACAGTTGCAGCTGTACGGCAAATGTTACTTTTTATTATTTGCGGTTATTGAGCCAGTAAGAAAATAAGGCAACAATAATGCCGACAAACAACGGAGCAAGTAGCAGAAAAATTTTTAATAAGAAAGTAAGAAGTATTAAGCAGCTTATGATTTGATTATAAAAAATCCTCCGATTTATTTCGGAGGATTTTTTGTGTATATAAGTATTTACTTTTTGCTTGCCGCTACATCACAGAAGGCTTTTTCGGCGGCGGCAATGGTTTTGGCAATGTCGTCCGGCGTATGAGCCAGTGAGATGAAGTTCGTTTCAAACTGGGACGGCGGCAGGTAAATGCCTTGTTCCAGCATGCTGTGGAAATAGATGCGGAAGGCATCCAAATCGCTTTCGGCAGCGGAGGCGTAATCGGTAACGGGTTTATCGTTAAAGAATACGGTAAACATGGAGCCTAAGCGGTGGCATTGTACGGGCACGCCTGCTTTTTCGGCTGCACGCTGCAAACCGCCGACAAGAATTGCGGCATGGCTTTCCAGCGTAGCGCATACATTATGTTCTTCCATATAGGTAAGGTTGGCAATGCCTGCTGCCATAGCCAGAGGGTTGCCGCTTAAAGTACCTGCCTGGTACATGGGGCCAACGGGGGCAACCATTTCCATAACAGCGCGTTTGCCGCCGTAAGCAGCTACCGGCAGCCCGCCGCCGATAACTTTGCCGAGGCAGGTAATATCCGGGTCAATGCCGTACAGGCTTTGTGAGCCGCCCTGTGCGCTGCGGAAGCCGGACATAACTTCGTCGCAGATAAGGAGCGCGCCGTATTCTTTGGTAATGGCGCGGATTTTGGCAAGGTAGCCGTCTTTAGGCAGTACCAAACCCATATTGCCGGGGGTAGGTTCCATAATAACGGCGGCAATGGTTTCGCCCTGGGTGCGGAATACTTCTTCCAGCGCAGCTTCGTCATTAAACGGAATGGTGATGGTGTTGGCGGCAACGTTTTTCGGTACGCCCGGGCTGTCGGGCACGCCGAGTGTTGCTGCGCCGCTGCCTGCTTTAACGAGCAGGCTGTCGTGATGGCCGTGGTAGCAGCCGATAAATTTAACTATGTTTTCACGTCCGGTATAGGCGCGTGCCAGTCGCAGTGCGCTCATGGTGGCTTCGGTGCCGCTGTTTACCATGCGTACCATATCCATGGAAGGTACTAAGCGGCAGACAAGTTTGGCAAGTTCGGTTTCTGCCAGAGTCGGTGCGCCATAAGAGGAACCTTTTTCGGCAGCTTTTTTTATTGCTTCGGTAACAACCGGATGGGCATGGCCCAAAAGCAGCGGGCCGTAGCTTAATACATAATCTATGTATTCGTTGCCGTCGATATCGGTCAGTTTGCTGCCGCAGCCGCCTGCGATAATGGGCGGTACGCCGCCAACGCTGCGGAAGGAGCGCACGGGACTGTTAACTCCGCCCGGGATATATTTTTTGGCTTCTTCAAAAGCCGCTTCGGATTTTGCGTGCTGCATAATGTCCTCCTTATTCTTCGCGCAGCCAGCGTGCTGCGTCAAGAGCGTGGTAGGTAATAATCATTTTGGCACCGGCACGTTTAAAACCGGTGAGTGTTTCCATAACGATGCGTTTTTCGTCAATCCAGCCTTTTTGGGCTGCGGCTTTAACCATGGCGTATTCGCCGCTGACATTATAAACGCACAGCGGGCGGTTAAAGGTATCTTTAACGCGGCGCACAATATCCATAAAGGCCAGCGCAGGTTTAACCATTACAATGTCTGCGCCTTCTTCAATATCAAGCGCAACTTCGCGCAATGCTTCATCGCTGTTGGCAGGGTCCATCTGGTAGCCTTTGCGGTCGCCTGCGCTCGGTGCGGAATCTGCGGCGGCGCGGAACGGGCCGTAATAGGAAGAAGCGTATTTTGCGGAGTAAGCCATGATGGATACGTTGCTGAAGCCGTTTTCGTCAAGTGCGGTGCGGATTGCCTGTACATAGCCGTCCATCATGTTGGAGGGGGCGATAATATCTGCGCCTGCTTTGGCGTGGGATACGGCAACTTTTGCCAGAAGCGGCAGGGTGGCGTCGTTGTTGACGGTGCAGCCGTTTTCCAAAACGCCGCAGTGTCCGTGCTCGGTATATTCACACAGGCATACATCGGTAACGATAACGATGTTGGGGTATTTTTCATTAATCAGGCGGCAGGCCTGCTGTACAGGTTCTTCCATATCCCAGGCGCTGCTGCCGGTAGCGTTTTTATAAGAAGGGATGCCGAATAAAATAACGGCAGGAATTTTAAGTTCCGTAATTTCGTCCAGCACTTCCGGCAGACGGTCGAGCGACCAGTGGTAATTGCCGGGCAGGGATTCGATTTCGTGTTTTACGTTTTTGCCGGGAACTACGAACAGCGGATAAATTAAATCTTCAACGGAAAGTTTGTTTTCGCGTACCATGCTGCGCAGGTTTTCGGTTGCGCGCGTGCGGCGCGGACGGTAAATAGGATAGCCCATTATAATCACTCCTTAGTGTAATAGCTTTTTATGGCATCCGTTAAACCGGCAATGGTAAAGGTACCGGCGGTTACAGCGGGTGTTATACCGTTTTTAAGGCAGGTTTCGGCGGTTACGGGGCCGATGGCGGCGCAGGCAACGCCGTCGAGCAGTTCTTTTTTGCCGCCCAGCACTTTAAGGAAGTTGGTAACGGTGCTGGAGCTGGTAAAGGTAACCATGTCAACTTCTTTGTTTTGCAGCGCTTCCATAATTTCTGCGGCGTTATCGCATACTGCTGCGGTTTCGTAAGCGGTAATAACATTTACTTCAGCGCCGAGTTCGCGCAGTTTTTCGGGCAGCACTTCGCGTGCTTCTTTGGCGCGGGGAATAAGCACTTTGTCGCCTGCTTTAAGTTCGGCGCCAAGCGCTTCTGCCAGTTCTTCGGCTCAGCGAGCATGGCCTTTTCCAGCACGTCGATGAAGTGGGACTGTTCATCCTCTTTGCCGTGCATGATCATCTCTTCCATGTAGGCCAGCGCGAACAGTGCTTCACGCATCGCATAAGTCAGGCCCGGGCCGACCTTCAGG
>CAJLLL010000071.1 GCA_905207485.1 uncultured Phascolarctobacterium sp. | reverse complement strand
CGGAAACGCAAACGCCGGCAGCGGCAAAACCAAAGCCATAAAAAATGCCCACAACGCCCCCAATGCTTTGTTTTTAATCATAACAAAATCCTCCCGTTTCGCAACAATAAATTACGCTTTAAAACTACACTCTCTATTTAAAAACAAATCTTAAATAAAATCTGCGCACCATTATTTTACTGGATAAATTCCTACTAAGTCAATAATATTTAGGCAAATTTTCAGAAAAATTTTTTAAAGTGCAACTTCCTTCCTATATATAATAAAAACAAAAAACGCCGTCTGCAAAACAAACGGCGGTTCTTGTAAACAAGCTCTCTTAAAATTACAATGTGCGGCGCATATAAAGCAGCGGATAAGGCTGCCCCTGTTCATCAAGCGGCGTGCGTTTATAAACAACAAAACCCATACGCTCGTAAAAACCTTTTGCCTCAGGGTTCTGCTCATTAACGCAAACTTCGTCTGCTTTAAATTTAGCAAAGGCATATTCCAAAAGCTGCCTGCCATAACCTTTGCCGCGCTCTTCCGGCGCGATAAAAAGCATTTCAATTTTATTTTCTTCAATGCCGATAAAAGCCACCGGCGTTCCTTCAACGCTGCCTGTTAAAAGATGCTTAACGCCCGCCAGCGCCTGCGGAACATAGGTTTTAATCTGCGCTATTTCAGCAGCGCTTAAAAATAAATGCGTTGCCTTAACGGAACGCTCCCATACCCCGGTAAGTTCCGCTATTAAACTTTCATCCCTGTTTTCAACTTCACAAATCAACATTTGGCTAAACCCTCTATACTTTCAATTTAATAAACATAAACGTCTAAAAACACGCAGGCGGCTGTTAAAAGCCCTGTTATTACACGCATAATCACAATTAAATTTCTGCTTGCGTCTTTTTTCAGCTCCGCAGCGTAATATGTATATAAATGCCAGTTAAACAGCCACAGCGAGCAGGCCGGCCAGATAAAGGCATTATCCCAAAATGCGCCGTAGGCAATTAAACCTACGCTGAAAATATTCAGCACATTGCCAAACAAAAACAAATTGTATTTTTTGGCATCCGCAAAAGTATCCCTGCGGTATTTTTTAAGCTGTTTGACGGAATCCAAAATCTGCGCGGCGCAGATTGCCGCCACTAAAAATAATACTGTTGCCATTAAACTACTCCAAAATTTTGCTGTACAAATTATTTATTCGGCAATAATGCCATTTTCAATCAAATACTGCCTTGTTTCTTCATCGGCATAAGTATATCTTTTGCCCAACAAATCTTTAATATAAAGTTTGTTGTAAAAGGCGGCGAATATGGCAAAAAACAGCCATGCCCCAATAAGCCCGCCGATAAAACCTATCATGGCGCCTTTAAAATCCCCGCGGAAAATGGCAGGGAAAAAACCGAAAAACAAGGTCGTCCAAGAATAACCTGTTGGTGATGTTTTTATTACTCCCGTATCAAGATTTCTCAATATAACCTGCATCATCAACATCTCCTTAATAAAAAATTCTTGTTTGCACCGTTACTTTTTATTTAGCCGTTAAGCCGCCGTCCACGGCGATAATGCTGCCCGTCATAAAACCGTTGGCGGGCGAAAGCAGCGAGCAGATAACGTGCGCAACTTCTTCAGCCGTGCCGACGCGTCCCACCGGATATGCCTCCGCCACATCTGCCATGGTATAACTGCCGCCTGCCGCTTTAAGCTGACGCTCTAAAAGCGGGGTCGCAATATCGGCCGGGCACACGCAGTTCACACGCAGGCGCGGCGCTGTATCCAGCGCCAGGGCGCGGGTAAACGCCACTACGGCTCCTTTGCTGGCGCAGTAGGCAGCACAGCCGTAATTGCCGCTTATACCGGCATCAGAGGCAACGTTTACCACCGCGCCCGCTGCCGCAAAATGCGGCAGCAGCGCCTGCGTTAAAAACACGGTGCCTTTTATGTTCACGTTAAAAATTTCATCAAATTCCGCTTCAGTAAGCATTTCCA
This sequence comes from uncultured Phascolarctobacterium sp., assembly GCA_905207485.1. GTDB lineage: Bacteria > Bacillota > Negativicutes > Acidaminococcales > Acidaminococcaceae > Fusicatenibacter_A. The sequence continues at coordinate 3,197 of CAJLLL010000071.1, read as the reverse complement.
CGCTTTGCTCACTGTATATGCCGGCGCTGTTGACCAAAAAATCAACTGCGCCTGCTTTTTTTATTTCCGCTGCCGCGCTGCGGCAATCGCTTACTTTTGCCACATCGCAGGCAACAAAATGCACTTTATCTGCATAAGCGGCGGTAAGTTCAGCCATTAACGCAGGTTGTCCGTGCCGCGCCAAAAGCCATACTTCCGCACCGTCTGCCAGCAGCAGGCGCGCCGCCGCCAGCCCTATGCCGCTTGTGCCGCCGCTGATGACGGCGCGTTTACCTTCACATCCGTAATTCATTTTCCGCATCCTTTCTTTCCGGCGGCAAAATCATAATTACCGTGGTTTCTTCATCGGGCACGCTTTCCATGCTTACCTTTATGTTATGGCGCAGGGCAATTTCCCGGGCAATAGCCAGTCCCAGCCCGCTGCCGTTTTTATTGGCTTCGCCGCGTGTTTTGTAAAAACGGTCAAACACATAGGGCAAATCTTCCTGTTTAACGCCGCTGCCGTGGTCGGTTACGGTAAGGCGGTCGCCATGCAGCGCAAGTTCCACCACGCTTCCCGCCGGGCTGAATTTAATGCTGTTATCCAAAAATATCATCAGCATCTGGCGCAGACGGCCATAGTCGCCTTCAAGCACATACAGGTTTTTATCCAGCTTAACGTTTACTTCCACGCCTTTTTTCTGGCCAAGCTGCTTGCTGGCGCGCGCTGCGTCCTGCACAACGTCACACAAATTAATCATTTCTTTTTCAATGGGGAAATCCGTGTTCTGCAAGCGCGATAAATCCAGCAGGTCATTAATCAGCCGCTGCAAAAACAGGCTTTCTTTCAGCATTTGTTTGTAATACTGCTCCACTTCGGCAGGGTCGGTTACAACCTTATCGCTTAATGCTTCCAGGCTGCCGCGGATAACTGTTACCGGCGTGCGCAGTTCGTGCGATATGTTGGCGATAAAGCTGCGGCGCAGTTTTTCAAGCTTGCGCCCTGCTTCATCGGCATCCAGCAGGCGGTCGCCAAGTTCGTCAAGCGTATCGGCCAAAGCGCCTATTTCATCATTTTGGGTAATGTTGCAGCGCTCGGTGTAATCGTGTTCAGCCATTTTGCGCGCTACCGCCTTCATGCGGTTCAGCGGGCGGGTAAACTTCCAGCTGAACAGAACGCTTAAAAACGATACCAGCAGCAGCGCTATTGCGCAGGACAAAAGCAGTATTTTTACGCCTTCCCACGTTGCCGATTGCAGGCCCTGCACCGGGTAATGCAAAAGCACAACCGCACGGATAATGCCGTTTTCGTCATATACAGGCGCCGCCGCGCAAAGCATTATTTCTTCCCTGACGGGGTTAAAATCTTCCGATACGGATACCGTGCCGCCAAAAGCCTGCTCTACGCAGTTTTTGGTAGTTTCCGGCAGCTGTTCAAAAGTAATGGTGCGGCGCGGAGGTTCAGCTTTCTGCTCCGGCATTTCCATACCGCCCTGCATCATATGACGGCGGTGCATGCCCATGCCGTGGTGCATCCGCTGCGGCAGTTTTAATTCGCGCCCGGCGTCAACTACCCATACGTCCTCCATGGTAATATTGTTAATGTAGCCGATAAAACGCGTGTTGGCTATGCCGCCGCGGCTTTCCAGCCAGCGGGCGTTTTCGCTCAGCACTTCGGCAATGCGCACGGCGCGCTGCTCCAGTTCCGTGCGTTTCATATCAATGGTGTGCGCACGGAAAAAATGGGCAAAGCTGCCGCCAACCACTACTGCAAATACCAAAAGCACCGCAGCAAAGTATAAAGTTAATTTTAAAGCAATTTTATTATGCATTTGCTTTCTCCTCAAAACGGTAGCCTACTCCCCAAATGGTTTTTATCTCCCAGCCGGGATGCTCACATTTATCAAGTTTGGCGCGCAAACGCTTAATATGCGAATCTACCGTGCGGCTGTCGCCGTAATAATCATAGCCCCACAGGCTGTCCAAAAGGTTATCGCGCGAAAAAACCTTGCTGCTGTTTTTGGCAAGAGTCCACAAAAGCTCTACTTCCTTTTTGGTCAGCGGCACTTCACAGCCGCCAACGCTTACGGCGTATTTGTCCAAATCAATTACCAGATTGTCATAGCTGTATACATTGCGGTTAGTAATTTCCTCCCGCGGCTGCATGCGGCGCAAAATTGCACGCACGCGCGCCATAACCTCGCCTGCGCTGAAAGGTTTGATAATGTAATCGTCCGCGCCGATATCAAGCCCCATGATTTTTTCAAAATCTTCGCCGCGGGCGGTAACCATAATTACCGGCACCAGCGATTTGCTGCGCAAACGGCGGCATACTTCAAAGCCGTCCATTTTGGGCATCATCACATCCAAAAGCACCATGGCAATATCAGCTTCGTTTTCATCAAAAAGGCGCAGCGCTTCTTCGCCATCGAGCGCTACCAACGGCTCAAAGCCTTCTTTGCGCGCATAACCCGATAAAATAGATGTAATTTGTTTATTATCATCAGCAATAAGCATTTTTGCCACTGCCCTCATCCTCCCAAATAAATCTTAATTATATTATACTCGCAACCGGGGCAGATTGACCAATAATTTTTTAAGGCAAAAGTATGTCACAATCTGCCGGAAAAATACCAAAAAAATAATTTTTTTGCCATAATTTTGCCACAGCCGCCCTGTACAATAAAAGCAAGCTAAGATATGATAGTAATAGAACATAAAGGAGTGACCGAATATGTTAAAAAGCAAATTATTCAAATCTTTGGTAGTTGCAGGTTTAATCTGCGCAGTAAGCGTGCCGGTTTTTGCCGCAGGGCAGACAGAACCAGCCCAGCCCACCGTGCGCGATAAAGTAGAGAAAATTTTAAACGAAGGCGATAAAGATGTACGCCGTCCGATGCCGGTACGCCGCGGCGGCCCGCAGTTAACGCAGGAACAGCGCACCGAACGCCTGGCAGCACGCATTGCGTGGATGGAAATGACCCCGCAGCAGAAATTTGAACAGCGCCAAAAATGGCACGATGAATTTTTGGCAAAACTGCCTGCCGAAAAACGCGAAGCCATTGAAAAACGTGAAGCTGAAGCCAAAGCAAAATGGGCAAGCATGACCGAAGAACAAAAACAGGCAGCGCTTAAAGATATGTTCCGCGGCCCGCGCGGCGATTTCAGGCTGCACTGCGGCTGGGGACGCGGCCACCATCATGACGGCTACCGCTATG
>CAJLLL010000070.1 GCA_905207485.1 uncultured Phascolarctobacterium sp. | reverse complement strand
CTACTTTTTCCGCCCACGCAGTTCCATACACACCAGTGCTTAAAATTAAACCTAATACGATTGCCCTTTCTAAATTTTTCCTTCTTTTCATCTGCTTCACCTCATAAAAAATTAATAATATAATTTAATTGGAATTTTATAATATTAAAACGTATTGGTAGAAATTCCAATTCATTATACCATACCGTCTCCCCCCCGCAAGCAAAAGTTCGCGCGCTTGCGCGGGCGAACTTTCCTATGGGTGGGAGACTCCCCGGCGCCGCAGAGGCTCCGACTTTGCTCGGAGCTCTTTGCGGCTTTTACGTACCCGTTATTTAGGTATAAAAAAAGCAGTCATGCAAATTACAAATTTGCATGACTGCTTGGCGTTTCGTCAAATAAGCGGACAAAATAAAAGTAAATTTTAGGGCTTTTATTTACTTTTTGTGCTTTGTATATATGTTCATATTTCTTCTTTTCATTGTTACTCATGTTCATTCTTTGTAACCAAAAAATTTCGGACGGTAAATTTTATGACCGAATAGGAAATAAAATTTAGCATCACAAATTTCTTTTGCTCCCTCAAAAGAATGAAGATGAATTATAAAAGTATATAACAATAAGATAGCATATACAAAGAACAAATACTTAATATAAAAATAAAATTACCGTTCAATCTTTCTAACTAAAACAAACCAGCAAACTAAAAACGGAGCATATCTTCCGATACGCTCCGTTTTTGTTATCTTATATTATTTTACTTCGGTTTTCCACAAACCATGCAGGTTGCAGTAAGCATAAACGGCAACCGGTTCATCGCCGCCGGCAAAAGCAAATTCAGCAGCCGGTTTGTCGCCCGGTTTCAAAGCCTTGCGCTGTCCGCCCTGGGTGGTTTCCACATAAATCCATTCAATATAATGTTCGGCCAGCATGGGGTGTTCGGCGCTGCCAACCTGTACTTTCATAACGCCGCCTTCCATAGTATATACCGGCAGGTGTTTTTCCTGCGATGCTTCCACGGTATTGGCAGTAAGTTCAACCATCGGCTCGCCGCAGCAAATAATTGGTACGCCTGCGTTTTTAATCATGCCAACCATATTTCCGCAATGTTTGCAAACATAAAATCTTTTTTCCATAACATTCATCTCCTTAAATAATTATAGCGTTTTTATTACAAAGCCCCTGCTTTGATTAACCAAGTGCCACATCCAAAATCATCATTACTGTAAAACCTGCAATAAAACCAATAGTAGATAAATCAGCACTTTCGTGTTCACCGCCGCTTTGCGCTTCGGGTATCAGTTCTTCTACAACTACATAAATCATTGCCCCTGCCGCAAATGCCAGTGCATACGGCAATATAGGCGTCATATGTGCTACTGCATAAGCGCCAAGCACGCCTGCCATTGGTTCTACCACGCCGGATGCCTGTCCGTACATAAAACTTTTAAAGCGGCTTACGCCTTCACGCCTTAGCGGAATGGATACTGCTGCGCCTTCCGGAAAGTTTTGCAAGCCTATGCCCAAAGCCACCGCCATAGCAGCTAACAGAGATGTTTCGCTGCCGGACGCCGCTGCTGCGCCGAATGCCACGCCTACGGCTAACCCTTCCGGTATGTTATGCAGCGTAATGCTGAACACCAAAAGAATACTTCTTTTAAGATGTGTCGGTATGCCTTCAACCTGCCCTTCTTTGGCAAAAAAATGGGCGTGCGGCATTACATGGTCGGCAAGGCACAAAAAGCCTGCGCCGCCCACAAAGCCAATAGCCGCAACCAGCCATGCCGGTATGGGTGCGCTTTGCGCCATTTCAATAGCAGGTTCCAGCAATGACCAAAAAGATGCGGCCACCATAATTCCTGCGGCAAAGCCAAGCATCATATTAAGAATACGCTTATTAATGTTTTTAAAAAAGAACACCATGCTTGCGCCAAGCGCCGTCATAAACCAGGTAAAGCAGGTTGATGCCAGAGCCAGAAGCACAGGGTCGTTTATTTTGCTTAATATTTCCATTTTTCACCTCTTACTTTAATTATATCTTAAAAAATAATTTTTACAATCTATTTTACAAAAACTTATTAATTTATTTCCCGGGAAACAGAAAAACGCCCCTAATATAAGGAGCGTTTTTTCTGCTTTATGGAGAAATGTATTGTACATAAACGGGGAGGGCCGCTTATGCAGAGAGCAGTTTAAGATTTGGCAAGCAGGCTGCCTATTTCCTTACATTCGGCTTTGGCCGTGTCATCAGGTTCGCCCAAAGCAAGCACGCCGGGATGCAAAAGTTCTGCACCGTCCGCCTGTACTCTGGCTTCCCAATCCTGCATATAGCTGCCGCCCCAACCGTAAGAGCCGAACAGCACTACTTTTTTGCCTTTCAGTTTATCTTCAAGCATTGTAAAGAACGGTTCAAACTCGCTTTCTTCCAAAACTTCAGCGCCCATCGCACTGCATCCAAAAGCAATTTTATCATAAGCAGCAGCTTCATCAGGAGTAATTTCACTTACGTTTTTAAGAGCGGCAGTTGCTCCTGCTTCCTTTATCCCTTCAGCAACGGATTCCGCCATCATTTGCGTATTGCCGGTACCGGACCAGTAAATTACAGCTATTTCCATTGGTTTTACCTCCTTTATATAGCAGCGGCAGCAACTTTTAAAGTCACACCGCTTTGCAATGCCTGCATCAGTTTTTCACGGCACAGTGTATAAGCATTGAACAATTTCTGCGCACGCTCTGCATTTCCATATACCTTCCAATAACCGCAGCATTTAAAGTTTTTTCCTTTATAACGCTTAAAACCTTCAATATCTTCCGGCGGATAGCCGAGAATTATGCCAATTTCATGCGGAAATTCTTCACCTGCGGCAATTTTTACTGCAAGTTTGTTTAAAAATTCTTCTGCACAGATGCTTTTATCATAACCGCAGCGCGCAAGATAATTTTTAATGGTCTGGTCTTTAAAAAGTTCTTCTATCAGCTTACTGTCATAAACTAAAATAAGTATATGCTCACGACAGCGGCATAACAGTTTAAAACGGGTATAGCTTTCGCTAAACTGCTTTGCATAATGTGCCAGTATTGCATCTGCCTGCGGCATTAATTTTGCCGGACAGCTAAACAAGTTGGCCGGTTTTATGCCTGCAATGGCAGGAGCAGCATGGAAAGCGAAAAATTCATCTAAGTTATTAAAGCCTAAAATTGACTGTGCCATTTTATCACCCCAAAGAGAGATTGCTAACCAAATATTCTTCAGGAGGGGCATTGGTCAAAGCGCAGTTATTTAAGCAGTAATCAAAAGAAGAAGGTTCTTCGGAATATTTGGTTAGCTTAATCTAACTTACATTTAGAAGTATAACATAAAAAAGCACGGTTAGCAAGTGCTAACCGTGCTTTTTTTCTAAAACTTTTATCGTTTTGTAAACAACTTGAATAAATTGGTCTTTTCTTCACTCATAAATTTATAATCAGGAACTGCTTCTTCCGCTTTTTTGCGAGCAGCTTCCAAATCATAAAATACTTCCCATTTGGCATGGTTCAGTACATGCGGGTCTGCAAGGCGAAGCAAATATGCAGGATGATAAGTTGCAATGCAATCAAATCCCTGCTTGGTTTTAAACCATTTGCCGCGGTCGCGCGTTATACGCATATCAGGGTTACCCAAATAATGCAGGGCCACACTGCCAAGTGCCACTACAACTTTAGGCTGCAATATCTCAAGCTCTTTATCAAGCCAGCGCTGAGCGCAAAAATCCGCTTCTGCAATATTAGGCGTGCGGTTTCCTTTAGGACGGCATTTGACCACGTTTGTTGTTATAACCCTGTCCCTCGTCATTTTGGTTGCCCAAAGCGCTTTATCAAGCAGCTGCCCGGAAGGTCCAATCAACGGGCAGCCGTAATCATCTTCGACACCGCCGGGGCCCTCTCCTACAAATACTATTGGCGTATCAGCACAGCCAAACCAGCCAACAGTACCTTTGGCAAATTCGCATAATTTACATTCACGGCATTTTTTAAGCTGAGTTTCTAATTCTTTTAAAGCTTCTTCTTTCAATTTATTTCCTCTCCCAATTTAATCCACTGCGGAGTTTTATCGTACTCAGTCTGCACAAAAGGCAGGCATTCTTTCAGCTGGGTGCGCCCTTCCTTAACTGCATAAACTGCTGCATGCATATTACCGGATACAGGCGACACTAATTTTGAAACGCTGATAACATTAACCAGGCTGCCATTAGCTTTAAAAACGCTTTGGTTCATGTTAATATACCAGTTTTCACTGTTTTGCGGCTGATGTCCGTCCATTTCAGCAATAATTATATAATCGGCGCCTTTGGCTTGAGCCTGATTTGTAAAATAACTCATCGGCAAAAAGTTCTGCCTGCTTAAATCAATATTATCATCCATAATAATGTAACGCGGAAGCATGTTCTGATATTCAGTCAGCAAAAAAGTTTGAATATCCGGCAAATACGGACGTTTTTCAAGCGCGCGGCTATGCCCAATCCACACTGCTACCAAAGGCTCTGTGCCGTTTAACTCTTGCATGGGTGTTTTGGCAATCAGCCCGGCCGTTTGTGCTTTGTGCAGCGCTCTGTAATAATTATGTACCGATACATCAAAATACATTGCCATATCATGCTGCTGGGTTGCCAGTTTAGGCGATACGCTGTATTTATGCTGCCTGCCAAACTGCTTATAGCCGCCAAAGAATGTTTGCAGGCTTCCGGGAACAGGGTCTGCCGTATTGGTAATGCGCCAAAGCAAAATTTTATCGCCATAGGCTTTGGCAAAAGCAGCATTGCCAATAGCAGGCGCGCCAAATGTAATTACCGGCACACGCCATTTTTCTATACCCATGCTTACAAGCCGTTCTGCCGTAAGCGTTGCAACTGCACCGCCAAGGCTGTGCCCTGTAAGCAGCACTCTCACTTTAGGGTTATTTTTAATTTCTTCAATAAACTTTTTGCTGCTGCTGCCATCTTGCATAGTGGCGCCCAAAACAGTATTTACATATTCGTTAAAACCTTTATGCACCATCGGCACATTTTCATCGGCAACAGTATTTGCAGCAAAATCTTTAAATTCTTGCAAGTTTGTGCCGCCATAAGGAACCTGTTCTGTTTCAAGGTTAATTTTCCAGTCTTTCTTATTGGCACTTCCGCGAAAACCCACGATATAAAAATCCAAATCGTGTTCTTCATCATGATTTTTGGCAACAACAATGCTGCTGTCCACCTTTCCGTCTTTTAACTTAAACGGTACAATTTCCCAGCCATAATCGCGCAGATAAGTAATTTCCGGTGCCCGCTGCGGGTCATAAATGCCAATGCACAGCCCTGCGGCAATATTAACCGCCTCAGTAAAATAATATTCTTTGATTATTTCCTGCTTCTCATCCGCCGTCAACGCAACGGCAAACGCCTGCACACAAATGCTTACCGCAAACAAGATTGATAATATTAAAATTTTTAATGCTTTCATAATATAATTCCTACCGTAAATAAAAATAGAAACATGATTAACAGACTTAGTCTATAAAATAAAAAATATATATTCTTACTTTCGCCTCTATATAAACACAAATAAGCTAACCCCCTCAAATATAAAGAAAGGCCTATCAAGCATAATATAAAATAATCTGCTATAAACGAAGATTTTATATTATGAAAATTAAAATAT
>CAJLLL010000069.1 GCA_905207485.1 uncultured Phascolarctobacterium sp. | reverse complement strand
TTTATTATATCTCTTTTATATCAGTTGCTTTTTTCAAAACTCCTGCAATCTTTTTATTCCCTAACAGGTTATATGGCAAGAAATTAGCATAGTACAAAATCTGCTGACTAAATTTTTATTGTAAGCAAAACTCACTGTTTTGCAACCACCGCCAAAAAATCAAACGCAATGTGTTTTTTATATATAATCAGACATGCTGCGCTCCTTTTTCACACGCCAAAAGACCGGTTAAACCGGTCTTTTTAACTTTTATACTCTTATTACCATATAATCAATAAATTATCCGCTATCAGTACAATATCCACAGCACGATATATATAATTAACTCTTTTTCTACGCTGTCAGCGTAAACACTAATAATTCTTAGCAATTTTTCTATAATTTTGACCTTTACTTTCATGCATCATTTTTTGTCTTCTTTAAATTCGATACAGGCAAAACAGCAAGCCTTTTAGGCGCATTTATTCTTTACCGTAGCTTCAGAAAGGTTTGCAACCCTTCTCATTATTTTCGCCACTTTCAGCGCAAATTAATAAACGTTAGGCACCAGAAAGCAAGAACGACATATAGCCGCAAAGTTTATTTTTGCCTAATATCGTGCTGAGCATAGATAAAAGAGCAGTTTGGCAAACTTTGGTTATCGTGCCGCAAAACCGCTCTTAAAATTTTTATTTGTAGGCATCGTTAGCCATCCTTTAACGCTGCGCTTGATAATAATTAACAATTTTAGTAAAGCAGCGCACATATTTTTGGTAGATGATTTCCAGTTCACCATAATATATATCCTGTAATAATATGCTAAAAAGCCAGCCACACATTATAGGTGTACAACCATACTGTAGTCGATTTTTTACTTTTATTGTAATTTTACCATTTAAAAATCGGTAAAATTCACCTCAACAAATCATATTGATTGATTTTAACCGTTTTATATCATACAATGATACCACGAGGTAAAAATAGATGATTTTAATCTTGATGCTTATGCCAAAATGCTGGAAAAAGAAGTCAACCCCTATGGTTTAAATTTTAAAATCGAAAGCAAAGCCAAAACTAAAGAATCTGCAATTAAATCAGCTTTCTTAAAAGGCAGTACCGAAAAACATTTGTTATTGTTTTATTCTGATAATGAATTTATTAATATCATAGCACCTGGAGAACTCATAAAAATTAAACTTGAAACAGATGTTAATCCACCGGGTTTTGCAAATTACGAAAACAAATACCGCATGGTACCTATTCCTTATGCTATACGCTTTTATAATGAACCTTCCCTTTTTGCAGGCAAATTGCATGCAGTAATCTGCCGAAGCTGGAAAAACCGCGTCAAAGGTAAGGATTGGTATGACTACATTTTTTATTTAACCAGAAAATCTCAATTTAATTTACTACATCTACAAGCCAGATTAATAGACAGCAGTTATTTAGATGCTGATGAACAGTTAAATCTTGACAATGTAAAAACTATCCTAAATGAACGGTTTGATAAAATTGATTTTAACCAGGTAAAACAGGATGCATTGCCATTTATCAAAAATCCGCAGGCATTAAATATATGGTCTTTGGAGTTTTTTAAAGCAATCACCAACGATTTAAAAGATAATAATTAATAAAGACTAACTATAAAAGAGCCAAGTTATAAATTAGTTATATTTAAAGATATATAACTAATTCTAACTCCTTTAGTAGTTAGCTTAAAAGCTACATAACAAATAGAGCATCATTATTAGTACTCTAAAAAACATTATTCTATCATTCTATTTTATAGGGCTTTTAACCAAGCTCTTTCTAAATGAAATACATCTCTCACTACCTTCTTAACGGCATGAGATATAACTACATAATAGTATTTACCTTCACCTCGTTTCTTATATAAGTAATCTGTAAACGTACTATCCCTGCAACATATGTATTGGGCAACGTTAAACAAAGGCATATCTTAAATATTGTAAACCAAGTTTCTTCATATGTTAGTAACAGTTATTAAACTAATCAGATAGATAATTATATGCAGATAACACTACATAAGCTAAAATCTCATCTGGAGAAAAAACGGTTGAAATCACCTATTTCAAAAACAATCATAACTCCAATACTGTAACAGATACCGAGAATCTATCAATAGGTGAAGCTATATTATCTATCATTTTTATTTCAACGTCTATCTCGTCAATTTTAACAGTTAATTCTCAAATGAGTTTACAGTATGTTTAAATTCAAGAGATTTAGCTGGCAGACAGAACTTATAGAGTTACAAATAACATCTCTAAAATTAACCGCAATATTGCAATTATAACATCCATAAAAAGTTTCATTCAAAAGATTAGTAAGCTTAATAAGATGAGCCGATACAATATAAAAACCCATTTATATTATTCTAAAAAGAAAAAGCGGTAAATAGAAATTTTAAGCTTGGCTCATTCCTAAACTTTAGTAAATCTATAATTGCAAGATAGTGACTTTAACTCTTATCTGTGTTAAAGTGTGTTTGAATTGAGCTTTAATCTTACATCAGAGATTAACATCATAGTTATAGTTTTAGAATCAACTTTATACATTTTAGTTTTTCTAATAGTTAGGCTTTTCTGAAAAAATTAGTATGCAGTGGATTAATAACGAAGGCGGGTAAACCTTTGTTAAGCAGAAATCTTAAAAGGTTATATAGTTCTAACGTCCTGTAATTTCAATTCCTGCTTTTAATTTATCTTTAGGTGTAAATACATAACAAATTTTCTCATAAAGAAATTTAAAACCTTCAAGATTATTAGGAAAAGGCAAAAGCTTTAGTAAAAATTTCTCCATCTGAACTTATAATAAAGCAGTTGTGTTTATCTTTAGCTGCACTAATACCAACAAAAATAATGAAAGAGTACCTCTTTAAAAATGTAATTAATATTGCTTTAGAACTATGGGTGCTCTTTGCAATTATAGCTTCGTTCTACATAAACCGTCATGCAATATCTAACTGATTAACAAATTAACAAAGAAACTATGATTAGATCCTTTCCCAAATCATTTATGTGGTAGTATAAAAACTAATCAAAAGTATCTAAAACAGCATAACTTAAAATCTTGAAAAATCAAAATTTAAGCTATGACTATATAATATAAGGAGGATTTATGGATTTTCAGTTATTGCCGCTTACCCCGGCAGATTTACCGCAGTTTAAACACGATATGCAGGAGGCTTTTCAAAAAGCTGCCGAAAAAGATTTTAAAGGCCTTAACAGACAGGTACTTCCGGAAAGAGATATTGATAAATCGCTTAACACCAAAGGCGCTGCCGCTTATAAAGCAGTTGCAGACGGCAAAATTGCAGGCGGCGCCATAGTGTGCATCGACCCTGCCACCCAGCATAACCAGCTTGACCTGCTATATGTAAAAAACGGCACGCAAAGCAAAGGGCTGGGTCAGGCCATATGGCAGGCTTTGGAAAAGCTGTACCCCGATACCAGACAATGGCAAACCTGCACGCCTTATTTTGAAAAGCGCAACATTCATTTTTACATTAACCGCTGCGGATTCAGCGCTGTGGAATTTTTTAACCCCCACCATCCCGACCCGGAAATTCCGGATGACCTTGTCGGCGGAGACTACTTTTTCCGTTTTGTAAAAATAATGAAATAAACCAGGGAGCAAGCATGAAATTATACGAACTTGTTAACAAATACCATGTAGATACCGATTTAAGCTGTGCCGAAGCCATGTTTAAAGCCTGCAACGAATACTATCATCTTAACCTGCCGGAAGAAACGCGCAAAATGTTCGCCATTATGGGCATCGGCATGCAGACGCAGCTTTCGTGCTGCGGCGCTTTTACCGTTGCCGTTGGCATGATTGGGCTTTTAACCACGCAGGACGGCCAGCAGGACAGCGAAAACTTTCACGGCTACAGCCTTGTCAGCGAACTGACTGATTTTGTCGTGGAAAAATTCGGCACGCTGCAATGCACCAGCCTGAACCAGATGAAAATTTCCGGCTATGACAACCCCTGCCACTTCATTGTGGAAGAAATTGCCAAAAAACTGGAAGAACTTTTAAGCAAAGAATCCCTGCACACACCTTTCAACAACAACTTGCAGTAAAATTCATCCGCATGGGCGGAAAGCAACGGAGCAGAATATGAACAAACAGCAGATTTACGATTTTTTAAATGCACAGGGCATTGAATATGAAAAAATAGAACACAAAGCCGTTTTTAACATGGCGGAAATGAGCGAAGTTACGCTGCCCCACCCGAAAGCAGATGCTAAAAACCTGTTTGTGCGCGACGACAAAAAACGCTGCTATTACCTTATTACCGTTAAAGGCGACAAGCGCGTTGATTTAAATATGTTCCGCCAAAAATACGGCACGCGCCGCCTTTCGTTTGCTTCTGATAGCGACCTGCTGGCGTTTCTGGGCTTAACGCCCGGTTCGGTTACGCCACTTGGCCTGCTGAACGATACTGAATGCCGGGTAGAATTTTTTATTGATGAAGATTTATTGCAGCCGCCTGCCCTTATAGGCGTACACCCCAATGATAATACGGCCACCATCTTTTTAAAAACGCAGGATTTGCTTGATATCATCGCCGCACACGGCAACAAAATACGCCCCGTGCAAATTTAAACCGCATACAGGCATAAAAAAAGCGCCGCCATAAAAGGCAGCGCTTTTTGTTTTACATTAAATAAAGCACGGTTAACAACAGGAAAATGGGAATTAAAATACCGACGCTCCAAAGCAGGTAGCCGAAGAAGCTGGGCATTTTCAGCCCGCGGTTCTGCACAATGGCCACTACCATAAAGTTGGGCGCATTGCCGATATAACTATTGGCGCCCATAAATACCGAACCCATGGAAATCGCCGTCAGCGTAAGCGCGCCTTCCGTCATCAGCATGGAAGCATCGCCGCCCGCCATGTTAAAGAAGGCAAGATAGGTAGGCGCATTATCCAAAAAGCCCGAAAGTGCGCCCGTCATCCAAAAGTACATAGCGTTATTGGCAGTGCCGTCCGGATTGGTTACCAGTGCTACTACCGGGGCAAACGCACCTGCCATGCCGGCTTTCAGCATCTCCAGCACCGGCACGATAGTAACAAAAATGCCGAAGAACAGCTTGCCTACTTCCAGCACCGGCTCCCAGGTAAACTGGTTGGCGCTGCGCACCGCTTTAGGCGTAAGCATCAGCGAAAGCCCTGCCGCTGCCAGAAAAATAACGTCACGCAGCAGGCCCTGACCGGTTAAATGCACGCCCAAAACGCTGAACTCCATACCGCTGTCCCATACGCCTGCCATCAGCACCGCGCCGATAATTACGCCCAAAAGCGCAAAGTTAATTTTGCCTTCCACGCCAAACGGTTCTTTCGTGCAGGTGCTTTCTGCAAGCAAAAAGGCATCTTTTTCCTTATTGAACAGCACGGAATCAAGCACATAATAAATTGCCAGAAGCAATCCCACTGCCGTCAGCATTGGTATAATTAAATGCTCGGTCGTCCAAAAAAACTCTACCCCGCGCAAAAAGCCCAAAAACAGCGGCGGGTCGCCCAAAGGCGTAAGGCTGCCTGCAATATTGGCAGCAATAAAAATAAAGAACACAAAAGTATGCATTACATAACGGCGGCGCTCATTTGCCGCAATAAGCGGACGTATTAAAAGCATTGCCGCGCCCGTAGTGCCCATAATGTTAGCCAGAAGCGCGCCAAGCGCCAGAAAACCGGTATTGGTAAGCGGCGTGCCGGTAAAACTGCTGCGGATATGGATGCCCCCCGCCACAGTATACAGTGAACCTACAAAAATGATAAACGGAATATAATCGCCGATAAGAGCATGCGCCACGCTGCCGGCCGCAACACTGCCGCCATAAATTACAAAAAGCGGAACTGCCGTTGCCAGCGCCCAAAATACTGCTACCTTGCCGTAATTGCCGTGCCAGAAATGCGGCACCGCCAAAGGGCAGATGGCAATGCACA
>CAJLLL010000068.1 GCA_905207485.1 uncultured Phascolarctobacterium sp. | reverse complement strand
CAGTCCTGCCGCTGCGCCGCCGCTTAAAAGGTAGCGTTCTTCCACGCGCGGGCGTGCCAAAAGGCGGCTTAGGCCCTGCCCTGTTACAGCGCCCATTTGTATGGAAGGGCCCGCCCTGCCCAAAGAAAGGCCGCTGCCTATGGCGATTGAGCAAGCTGCGAATTTAACAAGCAAAATGCGCAGCCAGTGCAGTTTAAAAACACCGGCAATAGCGCCCTTAACCTGCGGTATGCCGCTGCCTGCTGCTTGAGGCTCTGTTTTTTTCAGCCACGCTAAAAGTGCAGCAACGACAAAAAGCGCTAGGCACCACAAAATGACGGCGGCAGGAGTTGTGCCGTCTGCAAATATGCTGTTTTGCAGCATTTGGCGTAAATCACCCGCATAAATCAGCGCCAGGCGGAAGATGCTTATAATAAATCCAGCCGCAATGCCGGTGGCAATGCCTTCCAGGCACAGACGCAGACGGAAATAACGTGCGTTGTTTAACAGTTTGTAAGTTGTTAAAACCCTCAGCCTTGCATCCATGCTTCCTCCGTGTAATCTCCGCGCGCGGTTACTATTTTATAACCGATGCTGCCAACTTCATCTTTAAGCAATTGCAGCGCTTCGGCAGCTTCGGCGCCGGTATGCAGTTTGTTATCGTACAGTAAATATTTGCTGCGTACATTGGCCGGCGAAAGGTTGGGCATTATTACGTTGGCCCCTGCCTTAATGCCAAGCACGCGCCCGCCGGGGCAAAGCGTGCCCAGCGCCGTTGTTGCCGGCAGCAAAACGTGCGGAAACAGCAGGCGCAGAACGGCAAGCATTACCAAAGTCAGTTCCACGCTGCCCGCGGGTTCATTTTTAAACGGCGTATCGTGATGCGGTATAAACGGGCCTATGCCAATCATTTCAGGGCGCAGTTTTTGCAGAAACATCAGGTCATCTGCCAGGTTTTCTGCGGTTTGGTGAGGTGAGCCAACCATAAATCCTGCGCCTGTCTGATAACCGAGTTCTTTTAAAATATACAGGCAGTTCTGCCTGTTGGCGGCAGAAAGTTCTGTCGGGTGCAGTTGGGCGTAATGGTTAAAATCTGCCGTTTCGTGGCGCAAAAGATAACGGTCTGCACCTGCATCTTTCCATAGTTTGTAAGTTCCGCGGCTGCGTTCGCCAATGGATAGCGTTACGGCACAGTCCGGATGGTTTGCTTTGATGGCTCGTACTATGGCGGCGATATCATTGTCGCTGTAAGTGTAGTCTTCGCCGCCCTGTAAAACAAAAGTGCGGAAGCCGAGCGCATAACCTGCGCGGCAGCATTCTAAAATATCTTCCTGCGTTAAGCGGTAGCGTGCGGCACTAGTATTGCTGCGGCGGATGCCGCAATAGTAGCAATCATTTTTGCAGTAATTTGTAAATTCAATCAGCCCGCGTACAAAAATATTTTTGCCAAAGCTGCGCTGCGCCGTTTGCTGTGCCAGCGTAAAAAGAAGGTCTTTGTGCCGGGAGCCTTCGGTAACAAGCTGCAAGGCTTCCTCGCGCGTAAGCGTATGTGTATGGTTCAGTTTTTCTATCAGTAAGGCTGTGTTCATAATAATCTCCTTTAAACATCTTTATTATATCATTCTGCCCTGCGCTGTTCCATAAATATAGCAGGATTTTCATGCTTTATGGCGAAGTTTATAATATTAATTTAATTTTGATTTTCCGCTGAACGTAATGGAGGCAAAGAAAATAAAATGTTTGATAAGGTTTTGTTAGCAACTGATTTAACCGAAGAAGCCGACGGGCTGCTGAATTGTTTTTACAGCTTGTGCCCGGATGTTGATACCGGCATTGCGATTGCGCATGTGTTTAAGGACAAGGATGACGCCCGTCCGGACAGCAGCGCTTTTAAAAAGGTGCAGAGCCGTGTGCATGCGCTTGTAGGCGAGCTGCGCCGTGCCGGTTATGAAGATGCGCGTGAAATTTACCGCAGCGGCGAGGTTTTTGAAGAGCTGACCGATATTGCCGAAGAAGAGGATGCCGGGCTTGTGATGGTAGCTTCGCACGGCAAGGGATTTTTTAAAAGTGCGCTTTTGGGCAGCACTACCTTTGATTTGGCACGGGCTATTGACAGGCCGCTGTTTGTATCTAAACCGGTGGAAAATGATGCCGAAGAAATGCTGCAAAAGAATTTGCTGCGCCGCATTCTGGTGCCGACGGATTTTTCGCTGAAATCTTTATCGGCGTTGGATGTTATCCGTATGCTGCGCGAACATATTAACGAAGTTGTGTTTGTGCATGTTGTTGAACGCAGCCGCAGCCAGTCTGATTTAGATGATAAAATGCGCACGGCAGGGCGCCGCTTGCAGGAACTGGTGGATGAAATGAAGATTTTCGGAATTGAAGCTACCTATCATGTGCGTAAGGGCGCAGCTTCCAAAGAAATTTTGCGCATTGCCGAAAAAGAAGATGTATCGCTGATTGTTATGGCGAAAACCGGCGCCGGCTTGGTTAAGGGTTTGGTAATGGGCAGCACGGCGCAGAACGTAACTTTAAACGCCGAACGCTCACTGCTTTTGCTGCCGCCGGAAAATGCAGCGGAAGAATAAAGAAAATTTATCGTAAAATACTTGACAATTAAGCAAAATACAGATATACTGTTACTTGCGGCTGATGCCATAGCCGCAAGTTTTCTTTTGCGGCGACAATTTAATAAAACCTACATTTTCAACACGGAGAGATGACCGAGTGGTTGAAGGTGCACGCCTGGAAAGCGTGTGTGCGGGAAACCGTACCGAGGGTTCGAATCCCTCTCTCTCCGCCACTTAAAAACTTGCCGCGTAAGCGGTTTTTTTTATTACTTCTTTGCAGGGCTGCAGATGGCGGGTCCTGCGCAATGAAAGCCCGTGAACCGTGTCAGGACCGGGAGGAAGCAGCACTAAGCGGATACTTTTATGTGCCGCAGGGGTGCCTGCATTTGCAGTCCTGCAAGGAAGTAATGTGAGCAGCTCTGCGGAGCTGCTTTTTTATTTTACTTATGCCCGGAAATTTTATATAATTATTAGGTAAAGATTTGAAGGAGGTGCGGCAGTTGGCATACGTTGCGTTATACAGAAAATGGCGTCCGCAGGGTTTTGATGCGCTGGTAGGGCAGGAAGCGGTACGCACCGCTCTTACCAATGCACTGGAAACCGGCCGTATTGCCCATGCTTATCTGTTTGCCGGGCCGCGCGGCACAGGTAAAACCAGTACGGCAAAAATTCTTGCCAAGGCTGTCAACTGTGAGCACGGGCCAACGCCGAATCCCTGTAATACCTGTCAGAACTGCGTGCGCATTAACGACGGCACTTCCATGGATGTGTTTGAAATTGACGCAGCTTCTAACCGCGGCATTGATGAAATCCGCGATTTGCGCGAAAAAGTTGCTTTTGCGCCGGTAAGCGGGCGTTATAAAGTATACATTATCGACGAAGTGCACATGCTGACCACGGAAGCATTCAACGCGCTTTTAAAAACGCTTGAAGAACCGCCACCGCATGTAATTTTTATTTTAGCAACGACGGAGCCGCATAAAATACCGGCAACCATTCATTCACGCTGCCAGCGTTTTGATTTCAGGCGCGTGACGGATGCCGATATTGTAAGGCGCCTGCGTGAAGTAGCTGACGGCAGCGGCATAGCGGCCGATGATGATGCCTTGCAGCTTATTGCCGTGCAGGCAGACGGCGGCATGCGCGATGCGCTGAGCCTTTTGGACCAGTGCGGCGTTATGGCGGACAGGGTAACTGCCGAAACCGTGCGCAGCGTTTTAGGCATTGTCGGGCGTGAAGCCCTGCGTGAACTGGTAAAGGCCATTGGTGAAGGGCAGGTTCCCAAAGCGTTGGAACTTTTGGAAACACTGCTTGCAGGCGGCAAGGACGTTAAGCAGATTATTACCGAACTGGCGGAATATCTGCGCGCCGTGCTGCTGTATAAAGCATCGCCGGATTACCGTGAAATTTACCTTATGGATACCAAAGAGGCCATTGCGGAACTGGAAGGTTTGTACAGCACAGACCGCCTGATGGCGGCGGAAGAACGCCTGCACCAGTGCACAATAGAACTGCGGCAAAGCGTGCGCGGGCGCATAGCAGCAGAAATGTGCCTGTTTGATTTATGCCGCATTGAAGGAAGCACGCTGGCTGCTTTAACGGCGCGCGTGCAGAAACTGGAAGCCATGCTGGCAGGGCAGATGCCGATGCCGCAGGCTGTACCGGTTCAGCAATATCAGCCTGCACCGCAAATGCCGGCAAGGCAGGAAAAAACAGCGCCGGTGCAGTATCAGCCGGTGCCGGAAACTGTAACACAGCAGCCCAAGTTTGGTTACGTTGCAGCAGAAGAACACGGCATACAGATTGAGGAAGCACCTCAGCAGGATGCTTCAGTACATAAACCGATGACGGCAGAACCTGTAAACACGCAGCCTAAACAGCCTGCGCCGCCTAAAACAGAAAATGCGTCAGCAAAAGCTGCGTTTACGCCTGCCCCTGCACCGCAGGGAGATGCGGCAGCGGCCGAAGAACTTTGGCAGCAGGTGCTTGAAATTTTAAAATCCGAGAAAAAACGCTCAATGGTGGCCTGCGCCGCCGGAGGGCATGCGGTTGATTATGTCAACGGCATTTTGACGGTTGTATTTAAAAACAAATTTAACTGCAAGCGCATGAATGCCGATGATTATAAAAAGGCTTTTGAAGCAGTTTTGCTGCGCCTTGCGCGCTGTGAGGTAAGGCTGAACTGCGTGGAAGAAGCAAATTATGCGCCAAAACCTGTTATACCGGCAGCAGCCCCTAAACAGGAGGAAGAGCTGGAACCGGTTGTAAAAAAAGCAATGGAGGCTTTTGGCGGCACTTTACAAAAACTGTAAACACATTTAAGGAGGAGTTTATTTATGTTTAACCCCGGAATGGCAAATATGCAGGGTATGATGAAAAAAGTACAGAAAATGCAGCAGGACATGCTGAAATTGCAGGAAGACCTGAAAAACCGCACTGTTGAAGCAACAGCAGGCGGCGGTGCCGTTACCGTTGTGGCTACCGGCCGCAAAACCATCGAAAAAATTACCATCGCGCCGAGCGCTGTTGACCCGGACGATGTAGAAATGCTGGAAGACCTTGTTACAACTGCCGTTAACGAAGCAATGCGCAAGGTTGAAGAAATGACTGAAAAAGAAATGGGCAAACTGACTGGCGGTATGAAACTGCCGGGCATGTTCTGATATGGCGCGCCTTATACGCCCTTTGGCTAACCTGCATGAACAGCTGCGGCGGCTGCCGGGCATTGGTTCCAAAACGGCTTTGCGCCTTGCCTACCATATTATCAATATGCCGGCGGAGGACGTACAGCGCCTTGCAGCAGCGCTTGTTGATGCCAAACGCCAGGTATGCCTGTGCCGTACCTGCTATAACTTAAGCGATAAGCCGGAGTGCGAAATTTGCAGTGACCCCGGGCGCGATAAAAGCATTATCTGCGTGGTAGAGCAGCCGCAGGACGTAATGGCAATGGAACGCAGCCGCGGTTACAAGGGCCTGTACCATGTTTTGCACGGCGTGCTTTCTCCTTTGGACGGCATTGGCCCTGATAACCTGCGCATTAAAGAACTTTTGCGCCGTTTGCAGCAGGGTGAGGTAAAAGAAGTAATTTTGGCTACCAATTCCAACGTTGAAGGTGAAGCAACTGCGGCTTACCTTGTGCAGTTATTAAAACCGCTGGGCGTTGTAACCAGCCGTATTGCGCATGGGCTGCCTGTTGGCGGCGATTTGGAATACGCCGATGAGTTAACCCTGGCGCGTGCGCTGGAAAACAGGCTGCGTTTATAAGAAAGGCGATTGATTAATGGAAGAAGCTGAAAACGCCGTCAGGGAAATCGGCACGGCAGCTATTGATGCGGTGCAGGGACTTGATTCTGCAACGCTTGAAGGTTCACTGCCTTTTATTGCCGGCGTGCTGATTTTGCTGATAGTTGTTAAATTTTTTTCGCTGC
>CAJLLL010000067.1 GCA_905207485.1 uncultured Phascolarctobacterium sp. | reverse complement strand
ATTGATATCAGGCGAAGCCATATAACGCGGGGTACCGCCGCTTTCACCTGTAAAGGAAGGGTCAAAGGCGATTGTTAAAAAGCCGCGTTCTGCCATCTCCTGCGCATAAAAGCCGGAAGCCTGTTCCTTAACTGCGCCGAACGGGCCGCTTACAGCAATGGCAGGCAGTTTGCCCTGTGCGTTTTTGGGTACATACATATCTGCGGCAAGCGTAACGCCATAACGGTTAACAAAAGTAACTTTACTGTGAGTTACTTTGCTGCTTTGCGGAAAAATTTTATCCCACTCGTTTGTTAATTTAAGTTGTTCCATATTCACTACATTCCTTTCTGCGGTGGTATTTACAGTGTTTGCCTGTGCTGCTGCTGTGCCGAAGCCTGTGCAGAGAAGCAGCGAGAGCCCGAGGGCTGTAAAAAGTTTCATGGTAAGTTCATCCTTTCTTTTAAAATTACTGATGTTTAAAGTTTTTAAGTTGATAGAGCAGAAAATCAAGCAGGTCTACTTTATTTCCGGCTTCGTGCAGGCTGCTTAAAAGCTGTTGTTTGTATTGACGTAAAATTGCGGCTGCGGTTTTAACGTCTCCGCTTTGCAGCAGGGCAATAATTTCTGCTGCGGTTTTGCTGTTCAGCCCTAATTCACGCAGGCTTACATCAAAATCCGGCATATTCATCTGCTTCATTATCTACACCTCTTTTCTGTTTTAATTATAGCTTTCGGTAAATGTTTGCGCTAATGGTAAAAAATCATATCATGATATGAAAAAAAGTAAAATCATGCTATAATTAAAATAATGGAGGTTAGAAGATGGAAATACGGACTTTACGATATTTTTTGGAAACCGCCAGGGAGGAAAATATGTCAAGGGCGGCTGAGCGGATGCATATTTCGCAGTCGGCGTTATCTAAACAGTTAAAGGGTTTAGAAGAAGAACTTGGTAAAAAGTTGTTTGTACGTCACAGTTTTTCCATTGAACTGACGGAAGAAGGCATGCTGCTGCGCAAACGTGCGGAAGATTTACTTTCCATGGCAGATAAAATAACCGCGGAATTTTCGGCAATGGATGATATTGTAGGCGGTAACATTTATTTCGGCTGTGCGGAATCATATCAAATAAGCCAACTGGCTAAAGTTATAAAAAATTTTAAAAAGCGTTATCCGCAGTTTCATTACCATATTACCAGCGGCGATACGGAACAGGTTACGGAAAAACTTGATAAAGGTCTGCTTGATTTTGCAGTTATTGTAGAAGAACCGGATTATGTTAAATATAATGTCATAAAAATGCCGCAGGGCGATGTATGGGGTCTTGTCATGCCTTCGGATTGTGCTTTAGCATCTAAAGGATATATTACTTTTGAAGATTTAAAAGGCCTGCCGCTCTTTTGTTCCGGGCAGGGATGGCAAAAGGATTTGCCGCTGTGGTGTGGCGAACGGATTAATGAGCTGACCCTCGAGGGTTCCTTCCGGCTTTCATACAACGCTGCTGTTTTTGCACGTGAAGGGTTAGGGTATCTTTTAACTTTTAAAAATCTGGTAGATACCAGCCATGAAAGCGGTTTGATTTTTCGTCCGCTGTATCCGGAATTAGCAACGGATATGTATATAATTTGGAAAAAGCGGCAGATGTTTACGCCGATAGCGGCTCGTTTTATTGATGAATTGCAGGCAGAATTTGACGGAAAAACGGAAGCAGCAACAGATAAAAATTTTGACCGTTAATCGAAAAAATTGCTGTAGTTTGATAAAATTTAAGACAGTGAAACGCAAATGGATTATATGAAGGAGAAAACTATGCGCACAGTTGCCTGTTTTGGAGATTCTTTAATTTTTGGCTTCCCGTATGGGCCGAAAGAATCGTGGATTACAGAAGTAGCGGCGGAAACCGGCGTAACCATGCTTAATTACGGCGTATGCGGAGATTGCTGCGATGATATTGTTTACCGCTTAAAAAATGTGTATTTGCCGGAAAGCACGGAAGGAATTTTATTTTGGGGCGGTGCTAACGATATTTTAAACCGCCGTCCGCAGGGATTTGTTATTGACGATATAAAGCGGGCGTTGGAATACTGCAATGTAAAAAAATGGCCGCTGGCAATAGTTTTACCGTTATTTGCGGCTGATGACGATTATAATGCGCAGGCAGAACTTTTGCGGCGGCGCATTATAATGGAATTTGAAGGCAAAGCATTTTTACTGGATTTGCAAGATGCAATAGGCGAAACGGATGCAGAACTGCAAGCGGCATATTTTGATGGCATTCATCCAACAGTAGCAACTTATAAAAAGTTGGGCATGTTTGCTTCTCAGCTTTTGGCAGAATGGCTGCGCGGCGAATGATTTGCCTAACAGCGGCGGCATGAGGTATAATATTAGTATATAATTGGCAGAAGTTTGCCTTAAAAACGATACAGGAGATTTTATAATGTTTATTGACAGAGCGAGAATTTACGTGGAAGCAGGCGCAGGCGGCGACGGCATGAGCAGCTTCCGCAGAGAAAAATTTGTAGAAAAAGGCGGTCCGAACGGCGGCAACGGCGGTCGCGGCGGCAGTGTTATTCTGCGTGCCGATAAAAATTTAAACACGCTGATTGACTTCCGCTACAAACGCAAATTTGTTGCCAAACGCGGCGGACAGGGCGGTAACAGCAATTGCACCGGCCACAGGGCAGATGACGTTATTGTAAAAGTGCCTATGGGCACGCTGGTGCGTGATGATGCAACCGGCGTACGCCTTGCTGATTTGGTTGAAGACGGTCAGGAATATGTTGTTGCTAAAGGCGGCCGCGGCGGCAAGGGCAATGCCTGCTATGCAACATCAACCAACCGTGCGCCGACTTTTGCTGAAAAAGGTGAACCGGGTGAAAACCGCTGGGTTAAACTGGAACTGAAACTGCTTGCTGATGTTGGCCTTGTAGGTTACCCAAGTGTAGGCAAAAGCAGCATTATTGCGCAGGTATCGGCGGCAAGGCCGGAAATTGCGGCATACCATTTTACAACGCTGACCCCTGTTTTGGGCGTGGTGCGTATTGATGCCGAACGCAGTTTTGTACTTGCGGATATTCCGGGGTTGATTGAAGGCGCGCATCAGGGCGTTGGGCTCGGCTATGATTTTCTGCGCCACGTAGAACGCACCAAGGTTCTGCTGCATGTGCTTGATGTATCCGGCACGGACGGACGCGACCCGATTGATGATTTTGAAAAAATTAATTTTGAGCTTAAAGAATACAGTGAAAAACTGGCACGCCGCAAACAGCTTGTTGTTGCCAATAAAATGGATTTGCCGGAAGGCAGGGAAAACTTTGAGCGCGTAAAAGAATATGTAGAAGCCAAAGGCTTTGAAATTATGGCAGTATCGGCAGCAACTGGCGAGGGTTTGCAGGAACTGATGTACAAAGCATACGAAATGCTGCAGGATTTTGTGCCGGAAGAAGATGAGGAAGAAGGAATTTTGCCGGATGAAATTGACCCGGACAGCTTTGAAATAGTGCCCGGCAATGATACCGATTTTGAAGTGCGCGGCAAAAACATTGAGCGTTTGGTTGCCATGACCAATTTTGATAATGATGAGGCACTATATCGCTTCCAGCTTATCTGGAAGAGCCTGAAAATTGACGATGCGCTGAAAGAAGCGGGGATTGTTGAAGGACAGACGGTGCGCATCCGCGATATGGTATTTGAATTTAAAGAATATTAATGGGGTGAGGGGTATGGTATTACAGCGGTCTGATTTAAAAAAAGCAAAAAGGGTTGTTGTTAAAGTAGGCTCAAGCACAATTACGCACCAAAACGGCAAGCGCGATTTTGCGCGCATTGACCGCCTGGCGCGTGAAATGGCTGATTTGCAGAACCAGGGACGTGAAATGATTTTAGTAACGTCCGGTGCGGTAGCTGTTGGCGTTGACCGCCTTGGGCTGCCGGAAAAACCGCGGACCATACCCGGCAAACAGGCTGCTGCCGCTATCGGGCAGGGCATTTTAATGCACACCTATGAAAAGTTTTTTGCCGAATATGGACAGATTGTGGCGCAGGTGCTTTTAACGCGTATGGAGGCTATTGACCGCCACCGTTACACCAATGCCCGCAACACTTTCATGGAACTTTTGAAAAACGGCGTTATCCCCATTGTTAATGAAAATGACGTAGTAGCGCTTGATGAATTGAAAATTGGCGATAATGATAATATGTCTGCATTGGTAGCAGGCATTACAGATGCTGATTTAGTCATCATTCTTTCGGACGTTGAAGGTTTGTATACCGCAAATCCGCAGACTCACCCTGATGCGCAACTAATAAGCAAGGTTGAGGAAATTACGCCGGAAGTTGAAGCGCTTGCAGGCGGTGCAGGCAGTTCTGTCGGCACCGGCGGCATGTTTACCAAATTGCAGGCAGCCAAAAACGCGACAAGTTCCGGCATTAATATGGTAATTGCCAGCGGCAGTGAAAAAGATGTAATTTCACGCATTTTAAACGGCGAAGAAATTGGCACTTTGTTCAGTTCCAAAGAAAACCGCTTGCAGTTCCGTAAACGCTGGCTGGCATTTGGCGCACGCATTGCCGGTAAAATTATTGTTGATGACGGCTGCGTAAAAGCTGTAAAAAAAGCAGGCGGATGCAGTATTTTGCCTGCCGGAATTACCAGTGTGGAAGGCAGTTTTGAAGCCGGTAACACCGTAAGCGTGGTAACACAGGACGGCTTTGAACTGGCGCGCGGCCTGTGCCACTATTCTTCGGATGAATTACAGCAGATTAAGGGCTGCAAAACTTATGAGATAGAAAAAATACTTGGCCATAAAAATTATGATGAAGTAATACACCGTGATGACTTGGTAATTTTAAATTAGGAGGGCAGACAATGAGCACTTTTGAACTGGTAAAAGCTAAAGCCGAAGCTGCACATAATGCGGCGGGCGCACTTGCTATTGTATCGGCAGACGTAAAAAATAAAGCATTGCTGGCAATGGCTGATGCTCTTATAGCAAAAACCGATTATATTATAGAAGCTAATAACAGGGATATGCAGGCAGCTAAAGAAAACGGCATGCGTGAATCCATGCAGGACAGGCTGCGCCTGACGCCGGAACGCATAAAAGGCATGGCGGAAGGTTTGCAGCAGGTTGCAGCATTGCCTGACCCTGTCGGCAATGTTATTGGCGGGCAGACTTTAGCAAACGGCCTTAAAATTACCAAAGTCCGTGTTCCGCTCGGAGTTATCGGCATTATTTATGAAGCGCGTCCAAATGTAACGGCAGATGCCATCGGGCTTTGCCTTAAATCCGGCAATGCCGTGGTTTTAAAAGGCGGCAGCGAAGCAATGCAGAGCAACCTTGCCGTGGCAGGAGTAATGACGGAAGCGGCAGAAGCGGCGGGCATTCCGCAGGGCGCAATACAATTTATTGATACGGCTGACCGTACAGCGGTAACTGCACTGATAAAAATGAATGAATTTGTTGATGTTGTAATTCCCCGCGGCGGGGCAGGGCTTATTAAAGCCGTAGTGCAAAATGCAACTGTGCCTGTTATAGAAACCGGCAGCGGAGTTTGCCATACTTATGTAGATGCGGCGGCAGACTGCGATATGGCGCGCAAAATTGCCTTTAACGCTAAAGTACAGCGCCCGTCCGTATGTAATGCTATGGAAACTCTTTTGGTGCATAAAGATATTGCCGGTAAATTCTTGCCTTTGATGCTTGATGAATATTTTAAAGCAGGCGTACAGATTTTTGGCTGTCCGGAAACGCAAAAGTTTGATGAGCGCGTGCAGCCGGCAACTGATGAAGATTGGGCAACAGAATACGGCGATTTGCGCCTCTCTGTAAAAATCGTCTCCGGCATTGACGAAGCTTTGGCTCATATTGCCAAATACAGCACCAAACATTCTGAATGTATTGTGACGGAAGATTACAATATGGCGCGCAAATTCCAGGATTGTGTGGATGCGGCGGCTGTTTATGTTAACGCAAGTACCCGTTTTACAGATGGTTTTGAATTTGGCATGGGCGCTGAAATTGGCATCAGCACACAAAAACTGCACGCCCGTGGGCCTATGGCCTTGCCTGAACTGACTTCCTATAAATATCTTATTACCGGCAACGGGCAGATAAGAGGATAATTAAAAATAGACCGGTTGTATAATACAGCCGGTCTATTTTTGGTTCTTTAACAAATCTTGGGGTCTGATATAAAACTCAGATTCCAGGATTTTTCTTTTTTATGAAAAAAATAAGGCATAAAAG
>CAJLLL010000066.1 GCA_905207485.1 uncultured Phascolarctobacterium sp. | reverse complement strand
CGGGCCCCCGTCAATTCCTTTGAGTTTCAACCTTGCGGCCGTACTCCCCAGGCGGGGTACTTATTGCGTTAACTCCGGCACAGAAGGGGTCGATACCTCCTACACCTAGTACCCATCGTTTACGGCCAGGACTACCGGGGTATCTAATCCCGTTCGCTCCCCTGGCTTTCGCATCTCAGCGTCAGACACAGTCCAGAAAGGCGCCTTCGCCACTGGTGTTCCTCCCAATATCTACGCATTTCACCGCTACACTGGGAATTCCCCTTTCCTCTCCTGCACTCAAGCCTACCAGTATCGGGCGCCATACGGGGTTGAGCCCCGCATTTTCACGCCCGACTTAATTGGCCGCCTACATGCTCTTTACGCCCAATAATTCCGGACAACGCTTGCCACCTACGTATTACCGCGGCTGCTGGCACGTAGTTAGCCGTGGCTTCCTCGTACACTACCGTCATTACAAGACATTATTCACATCCCGCACATTCGTCATGTACAACAGAGCTTTACAATCCGAAGACCTTCTTCACTCACGCGGCGTTGCTCCGTCAGGCTTTCGCCCATTGCGGAAGATTCCCCACTGCTGCCTCCCGTAGGAGTCTGGGCCGTGTCTCAGTCCCAATGTGGCCGTTCATCCTCTCAGACCGGCTACTGATCATCGCCTTGGTTGTCCGTTACACTACCAACTAGCTAATCAGACGCAGGCCCATCCTTTAGCGATAGCTTACATGTAGAGGCCATCTTTCACAAAACCGACATGCGTCAGCTTTGTCACATCCGGTATTAGCATCCCTTTCGGAATGTTGTCCCCGTCTAAAGGGCAGGTTGCCTACGCGTTACTCACCCGTTCGCCACTAAGAATTGAACCGAAGCTCAATTCTCCGTTCGACTTGCATGTGTTAGGCACGCCGCCAGCGTTCGTCCTGAGCCAGGATCAAACTCTCCAATATACTTATTGAAGAACCGATTGGCTCTTAATTATTTAATCCAGAATTTCTTAGTTTTGGCTCGTTTCCCCTTTCAGGAAAACTCGCCCGCACATTCGCTTTTTCTTGGTTCTTGTTCAGTTTTCAAGGTGCTGCCGTTTTCCGGCGACTTGTATATATTAGCACTTTATTGTGCCGCTGTCAACTACTTTTTTGAAGTTTTTTCAAAAAGTTTTTGCTGACATTTCAAGCGCCGTGTTCAAACAGCTTTATTATATTATCATCCTTTTCCTGTGTTGTCAATACTAAAAAAGCAATTTTTTATAAAATCAAAATTGCTAACCGAACCAACACTTTTTTATTGCTCAAAACTATATAAAATTCTTAATACTTATAAAAAAATTCTGTTTTAATTACAAAAAAAGAGAGTGCCGCAGCACTCTCTTTTTATTATCGTATTAATTTCTTAATCAGCGCAGCTTTGCACCTGCCGGAATATTGCTGTCAAGCATCAGCAGATTCAATCCTTCTTTGCCGTCATATTCATACACAGCACTAATCAGCATGCCTTCAGAATCAATTCCCATCATTTTTCTCGGAGGAAGGTTAGTGATAGCCACACAAGTCTTGCCAACAAGTTCTTCCGGTTCATAAAATTCATGAATGCCGCTTAAAATAGTACGTTTTCTTTCGCTGCCGTCATTCAAAGTAAATTTCAGCAGCTTTTTGCTTTTCGGAACAGCTTCGCAGGCTTCTACTTTTACCACACGGAAGTCAGATTTGCAGAAAGTATCGAAATCAACAAAATCTTCAAACAAAGGGTCTATTTTTACTTTTGATAAATCAATTTTCGGAACTTCTGCACCAGTTGCCGTTTCGTTTATGTTATTTGCAGCCTTTTCGCCGCCAATGTTTTTCATTGTTGGGAAAAGCAATACATCACGGATGCTGCTGCTATCGGTAAGAAGCATTACCAAACGGTCTACACCAATGCCCAAACCACCCGTCGGAGGCAGGCCATGTTCAAGCGCATTGAGGAAATTTTCATCCATCATGTTTGCTTCTTCATCGCCAGCATTGCGTTCTTCTACCTGTTTCAGGAAACGTTCACGCTGGTCAATCGGGTCATTAAGTTCGGTAAAGCCGTTGCATATTTCACGGCCATAAATAAAGCCTTCAAAACGGTCGGTAATTTCCGGATTATCCGGATTGCTCTTAGCAAGCGGAGAAATTTCTTTCGGATGGCCGGTAATAAAGGTCGGCTGGATAAGTTTTGCTTCAACATATTCTTCAAAGCAGGCATTAATGATTTTGCCTACGCCAAAGGAAGGTTCGTACGGCACATTGATTGCATCTGCCATTTTGCGTGCAGTTTCAACATCGGTTACGCCTTCAAAATTTTGTCCGGTGTATTTTTCAACGGCTTCAATCATGCTCATGCGCGGCCAGGGCGGAGTAAGGTCAATTTCCTGACCTTCATAAGTAATTTTCATTGTTCCCAAAACTTTTTGCGCAATTTCGGACACAATTTTTTCAGTTAAATCCATCATGTCATTGTAATCGCCATATGCCTGATAAATTTCGACACTGGTGAATTCAGGATTATGTTTAATGTCTATACCTTCGTTTCTGAAAACGCGGCCCAATTCATAAACACGGTCAAAACCGCCTACAACAAGGCGTTTTAAATGCAGTTCCGTTGCAATACGCAAATAAAGCTGCATATCGAGCGCATTATGGTAAGTGATGAACGGACGTGCGGCAGCACCGCCGGGAATGGTATTCATAATCGGAGTTTCAACTTCCAGATAGCCATTATCATCAAGAATATCCCTCATGGTTTTGATGATTTTGCTGCGCAGCACAAAAGTACGGCGCACTTCCGGATTTACAATTAAATCCACATATCTTTGGCGGTAGCGGATGTCAACATCTTTTAAGCCATGCCATTTTTCAGGCAGCGGACGCAAAGATTTGGAAAGGATTTCAACATCAACTGCTTTAACAGACAGCTCACCCATATGGGTACGGAATACTGTACCGTTAACGCCGATAATATCGCCGATATCCAGCAATTTAATTAAAGCGTATTTTTCTTCGCCTACTGCGTCTTTACGCACATAAAGCTGAATGCGC
Source organism: uncultured Phascolarctobacterium sp. (assembly GCA_905207485.1). Classification (GTDB taxonomy): domain Bacteria; phylum Bacillota; class Negativicutes; order Acidaminococcales; family Acidaminococcaceae; genus Fusicatenibacter_A. The sequence continues at coordinate 3,478 of CAJLLL010000066.1, read as the reverse complement.
CCGTCTTTATCCTGCATATCCATAAAGCAGGTTTTGCCGTGGCCGCGGATAGCCATGATACGGCCTGCCACGCGAACAACGGTTTCATTTGCAGAAAGTTCTTCAAAATTTTGATTGATGTCACCGGAGTAATTTGTAACTTCAAATTTATGGCCGAAAGGCTTCCAGCCATGTTCTTCAATTTGGTGCATTTTATTGATGCGCACCTGCATTTGTTCGTTAACTTCTTTTTCTGTAAGCGCTTCTTCTTCCGGCGCCTGTGTATTTTTTACTTCTTCGGACATTCTTATATATCGCTCCCCAACAAATTATTTAACTTCTAAAATTTTATAAGAAAGTTCACCGGCAGGAGTATGTACCTGAACAACGGAATTTACTTTCTGGCCCAAAATTGCAGCGCCTACCGGCGATTCGTTGGAAATACGGTTTTTGGACGGGTCAGCTTCGGTAGTGCCAACAATGGTATAAGTTTCTTCATCGCCAAATTCCATATCTTTAACAACAACGGTAGAGCCAAGCTGAACTACGCCTTTTTTATTGGCAGCACTGTCAATAACGGTAGCAGTGCTGATCATTTGTTCCAGCTCAAGAATACGGCCTTCAATAAAAGCCTGCTCGTTTTTAGCATCATCGTATTCAGAGTTTTCGCTTATATCACCATAGCCGATAGCTACTTTGATACGCTCAGCAACTTCGTGGCGTCTTACGGAACGGAGATTTTCAAGTTCATCTTCCAGTTTTTTCAAGCCTTCGGCTGTTAAAATTGTTTCTTTGCTTGCCATAAATACAATGCTCCTTTTAAAAGTTCCGTCAATAAGCATATTAAACAGTGCCAAGCATATGCCTGACACTGGGTTAACGGAACATACTTATAGTTTTATAGAATAAATTATAATTTTTTCAGACCTTTTTGTCAACTTAGTTGCTTATTTCCGTGCCGGCTTCCATAAATTGTTTTTTAGCCGCTAAAAATTTTCCGGCCTCTACACGATATTCTTCAACAAGCGTTTTAAATTCATCAAAAGTATTTAAAGCATTAATGCGCCTGCGGTATTCCGCCGCCATTGGCATGCCTTTTAAATAGGCACCGGCATGGCGCCGCATTTCCTTAACGGCAATAACTTCACCTTTAAAGCCGATTAACATTTCAAGGTGGCGCAAAACCATATTCATGCGTTCATCAAGCGTAACTTCAAATTTTTCATCAGAACCGTTCAAAGCACTGATAATTTCTTTAAAAATCCACGGGTTTCCATCTGCGCCGCGGCCTATCATCAAACCGTCACAGCCGGTTTCTTTAAGCATGCGCAAACCATCTGCCGCCGTTAATATGTCTCCGTTGCCAAATACCGGTATCTTTACAGCTTCTTTTACTTGTTTAATAACGTTCCAATCGGCATTGCCGTTATAAAACTGTTCACGCGTTCTGCCATGTACGGCAATATCCGCTATGCCAGCTTTTTCGGCAAGCAGGGCAATCTCCGGCGCATTAATATTATCAGCATTCCAGCCGGAACGTATTTTAACAGTAACAGGTATTTTTACGGCATCTGCCATACGCGCCAGAATTTCATAGGCTAACTGCGGATTTTTCATCAATGCCGAACCTTCGCCGTTATTTACTATTTTAGGCACCGGGCAGCCCATATTAAAATCTATAATATCTGCACCATCAGCTTCGACAATTTTGGCAGCACGCGCCAGTTCCTGCGGTACACTGCCAAAAAGCTGAATTGCTGCCGGACGTTCTTCACGTGCAATTTTCAGCATATCAAAAGTTTTTACATTTTTATACAAAAGACCCTTGGCGCTTACCATTTCCGATACCACAAGCCCGCAGCCAAGTTCCTTGCAGATAACTCTGAACGGCATATCGGTAATGCCTGCCATGGGCGCTAAAGCCACCGGCGCGCTCAGCCTGATATTGCCAATTTGCATTTTTCACCTCATAAAATAAGACCTGCCGCTAAGCAGGCCTTAAGCGTTTAATTTTTATTTTCGTTTTTTTCGTGCAGAATCCGCAAACCTTCAAGCGTAAGGAACGGTTCTACATATTCGATAACATCAGATTCTGTTGCCATGGTAGTAGCAAAACCGCCGGTTGCGATAACGATAGCCTCGCCGCCAAGTTCTTCTTTCATTTTGCGGACGATTTCATTCATTTGCCCTACATAACCGAACAAAATGCCGGACTGAATAGCATTTACCGTATTGCGTGCGATTACAGTAGGCGGTTTAATCAGTTCAACACGCGGCAGTTTGGCAGTACGCTGGAAAAGAGCTTCCGCAGAAATGCCGATGCCGGGGGCAATAGCGCCGCCAAGATATTCGCCGGTAGGCAAAAGCGCGCAGAAAGTGGTTGCCGTGCCAAAATCAACAATAATCATCGGTTTGCCCTTAGCTGCATACTTATCAAAAGCAGCAACGGCATTAACGATACGGTCTGCGCCAACTTCACGCGGATTATCGTATCTTAAAGAGATGCCGGTTTTAATGCCAGGGCCTACAACCATAGGCACCAGTTCAAAATAACGTTCGCACATGTGGCATAACGGCACAATAAGCGGCGGAACAACGCTTGAAATAATAATATCCTTAATTTCATCCATAGGCATTCTGGTGTAATTAAACATGCTTCTCAGCAAAATGCCATACTCGTCAGCCGTTTTGGAACGGTCGGTAGAAAAACGCCAGTGAGAAACCAGCTTTTTGCCGTCAAAAACGCCTGCAACAATATTAGTGTTGCCCACATCAATAACCAATAACATAGTTTATCCTCCTGCGGAGTAAAATTACTTTCTAAAGAACCTCGCCTATTATATCAGAAAAAACAAGGTCTGTACAGCAAAATTTAAGCGTATTTGCCTGTACCTGCCGCCGGACGGATAGAAACATCGCCGGCAATCACTTTATCGGTAGTACCGTCTTCTTTTTTTACAATTAAAAGGCCATCCTCATCAATATCGACAGCAAGGCCGCAATAAGTTTCGTCCGGAGCAATAACTTTAACCTTCTGACCTAAAGTACAGGAATATTTACGCCATTCTGCCAGCACAGGAGCAAAACCGTTTTGCAGTACCTGTTCGTACAATTCTTCTAAATTATACAATACGTCAGCCAAAATCTGTACGCGCGTCACAGGTTCTTCGGCAGCATCGGCAACTGATACGGCGCAATCTTTGATATCTTCCGGCACAATACTTTTGGGAACATCAACATTGATGCCGATGCCGATAACAATATAGTTTATTTTGCCAAACTCTGCACTCATTTCCGTTAAAATGCCAACCAGTTTTTTGCCATTAAGCAAAATGTCATTAGGCCATTTTATAGCAGCATTAACGCCTTTATATTTATTTACTGCCTTAACAACGGCAACTGCTGCCAGTAAAGTGCATTTGGATGCCTCCTGCGGCAGAAACGGCGGTTTAAGCACAACAGAAAACCAGTTGCCGCAGGCGAACGGAGAAAACCATCC
>CAJLLL010000065.1 GCA_905207485.1 uncultured Phascolarctobacterium sp. | reverse complement strand
AAAGGCTGCCAGTGCTGCCAAACCGTTACGTTTGAACATAAAAACCACTCCCCACAAACCATAAATATGCTAACTGAAAGATACTTTTATATAATTAGACAAAAATTGCCAAAATCCTGCCCTGGCTGCATGTATACACAGCCGCTATTTAAGGCTTATTTCCTTAAAACTGCACTGCGCCATATCAAGCACGCGGGCGGCTATGGCCCTGCCGCGTTCCAAATCTGCGGTAAAGCAAACATCGCTATGCCCTTCACCGCCTGTTTTTAACAGTCCCGCCTCTTCCAGATACAGCTTTGCCTGAAGCGCCGTAGCATCAGCCGGGTCCAAAACAGTAACTTCCGTACCAAATTCCGTTTCTATAACCGGTCGGATAAACGGGAAATGCGTGCATGATAAAAGTACAACATCCACACCGGCAGCTTTAAGCGGTGCAGCATAACTGCTTACGGCAGCTTTAACTTCTGCCCCGTCAAAATCCCCGCTTTCTATCAGCGGCACAAAATCAGGGCAGCCCTGCGCAAAAACTTCCGCAGTTTCATCCAGAACATTAACCGCAGCTTTATGTGCGCCGCTCGCCACCGTAAAAGGCGTTGCCATAACGCCTATTTTTTTGTTTCTGGTTGTGCCAAGCGCAAGTTCCGCGCCTTTGCTCATCCCCACAATGCTGAATGGATAATCTTTTTGTATGCTTTCCGTTCCCAAAACCGTAATGGTGTTGCAGGCAATAACCAAAAGTTTAATGCCCGCCTTATTTAAATAATCCGTCATGTCCTGCACAAAAGCACGTATTTCAGTTTCCGTGCGTTGGCCGTAAGGCGCACGCGCCGTATCGCCGATATATAAAAAATCTTCGTGCGGCAGCATTTTTTGCAGCACTTTTAAAACGCTCAGGCCGCCGACACCGGAATCTATAACTCCCACCGGAAGGTTTTTATCCACAATATCTCCTCCATAAAAATAAAGTCATATTAATATTATAGCCCTTTTACCTTTAATTTTATACAAAAACTTTAAATAACAGTAATATTTTAAAACTATTGCTTATTTCTGTATACTTTTTTACAGTTTGAATAATTGACTCCTTTTTATTTATCAGGCATAACATAAAAGCTGTGGCTCTTTCCGGCAGGAAGAGGTGTATTATGCCAGAATACATTTTCACCTTTATTGTATCTGTCATGGCAGGCATAGCTGCGTACTATATCTGCAAGTGGCCGGACAGATACCTGTAAAACACAGCCGGCCCAAATAAAAAACCGGGAGCTGCAACTCCCGGTTTTTTTGCATTTTGTGTATTATACCAAGAACAATATACTTTCACCTTTGTGCATTCATTATAGCACAGCAAATTACCAAAAGCAAACATAATCATTTTTATTAATTGAAAGTATCGCACTGCACATACATAAAATGCTATAATAAACTCAACAAAACAATCTTATACGAAATGTGGTCAATAAAATGCCTGCCGGAAGCACCAAAAAATACGAACTGCTTTTACTCTCAGTCATCGCCGCCAGGGCGACAAGTTTTATTTTTAACAAAATGATACTGGAAAGCCTTGCGCCGTTTAACCTTCTGGCGCTGAGGTTTATTGCGGCATTCATCCTGCTGGTAATAATTTTTCATAAAAGCGTCCTCCGCCTTACGCGCAGCGATTTTATAAGCGGTTTTGCCATAGGCACAGCGTTTTTTGTTACCATGGCGTGCGAGATGATTGCCTTGACACAGGCGGCATCTTCACTGGTTTCGCTGCTGGAAAACTGCGCCATTATTTTCGTTCCCCTTTTGGAAATCATCATTTATAAAAAGCTTCCCGGCAAAACAACCGCTGTAACTACCGGGCTTGCAATGCTTGGCGTTGTGCTCCTGGCGCTCAGCCAGGGCGGGCTCAGCGGCGGTTTCAGCTGGGGGCTTGTTTCCGGCGTGTGCTATGCCGTTGCCATAATCATTACGCAAAGGCTTACGCAAAACAGCAGCAGCACGCTTGGCATAGGCATTGTGCAGGTAGGCACTATGGGCGCGCTTGCCTGCGCCGCCATGCTGCTTCTGGAAACTCCCGCTTTGCCAGCAACAAACGGAGAATGGCTGATGCTGGCGCTGCTTATAGTTGTATGCACCGGTTTTGGTTTTACCTTGCAGCCCATGGCGCAAAGCCGCGTAACAGCCGCCCGTGCGGGACTATTCTGCGCCGTAAGCCCTGCCATAGCAGCCCTTTTGGGCGTAACGGTGCTGGGCGAACCCTTCGGCATGCTTGATGTTTTAGGGCTTGTGCTGATACTTGCCAGCATCGCCCTGCCGTATGTTAAAAAATAATTTTGATAATTGGACGAAAGCCTTATGCTATTAAAATTTGGCAGTTATTATGCAGATATTGATACAATAAACACAAGAACTTTTTACAACACCAAAATGCCCGAAAACTCCTGTACCTGTACCGGCTGCACTAATTTTAAAATTTTTGCGCAGCAATGCAGCAGCACAATAAAAAACGCATTTGCGGCTTTTGGCATTGATAACATAAAAAAGGTATACGAAATCATACCATACGATACGAGTGCAGAAGATTACAATAAATACAGCGGCATTTTATACGGCGGATTTTTTCCGGTTATCGGCAAAATTTTAAATGCCGATAAAATTGAACCGGAAAAGGCTACTTTGCATATTGACGAAAACTTTGAGTTTTTTGTTTCCCCCACAATCTCCTTATGTCCGCCGGATTTTCCCAAACCAACGCTGCAAATAGAAATTTACGCATATATTCCCTGGTTGCTAAACAAGCAAAATGACTATTTAGTATATTAGCAATTTGCCTTATGTGAAAGGATGAATATTATGCCTGACGTTAACCAAACCTACATACAAAACCTTAAAATTGCAGATGTTCCCTGGCGCCGCCTTACTACGCCTTACGGCAGGGCAACGGCCTTTCCCGAATATTTAGCGGTTCTTGAACAGGCAGACGATATTAAAGTTTCCGAAAACGCCTTAAACGAACTTGCCAGCAACATTGAACACCAAAGCACTTTATGGCACGCCTCGCCCTTCGGCATGGTATTTTTGGCACGCATCTTCACGAAGGCGCTTGCAGCAGGTGAAACAAACCCCGTTGCGCGCTATATAGCGGCAGAACTGTTTGACTTTTTTACGCTCATGGCAAATGTCTGCGAAGAAATTGAAGAACTTGAACACCCCAAACCCTTGCCGTTTTTTGGCGATATGCTGCGCGAAGAATACCTGTGGAGCGAAGAATATGATGAAGAAGACGACGAAATGCGCTACGAGGAAGAAGAAGTCTTTGCCGATGATTTATTTTACAGCTTTTATTATTATTCGCGCCAGGCACTTTTAAGCATCAAGCCGCAGCTTGACGGGCTGCTGTTTGCTACACGGCAAAACACTGAAGGCACGGTACTTAAAAACATCCGCGGCGCGCAGATAATTAAAATTACCGCCGCTAAAAAACAATACCTGCCGCTGCTTTTACTGGCGGACGAAGAAGAAGCCATGATAGACCGCTATTTGAAACGCGGCGCTATGTATGTGCTTAAAGACGGCGCCGTTAAAGCCGAATGTGTTGTAACAGATGAAGGCAGCGGCGTTTTGGAAATAAAAAACATCGCTGTGCAGCCGCTGTTTCAGCGCCGCGGCTACGCCAAAACCCTGCTTAATTTTATAGAAGAAACATATAAAAGCAGCTTTAAAACTTTGCAGGTTGGCACCGGCGACAGCCCTGCCACCATACCGTTTTACCAAAAACACGGCTTTGTCCGCTCGCACGTTATCAAAAACTTTTTTGCTGATAATTACAGCCATTCCATTTACGATGGCGGCGTACAGCTTAAAGATATGATTTATCTGCGCAAGCATTTATAGAAACAATAAAAAATACCGGCAGTTTCATTTCTGCCTGCTTTTTAAAAAGCACAATTAAACAGATACACTAAGGAGGATTTATGGATTTTCAGTTATTGCCGCTGCAGCTTCCACAAGCTCAAAAAATCTGTATACATCTTTGGAGTCCTCGCAAGCCCCTTCATTTCTCTGTTTATTATAGTAATTGTAGTTTGTATAAATAATTCTTCTATCTCAATGCCACTGTATTTTAAGAGTTCAAAAACTTCCAGCACCGGCATACTTGTATGCTTAAAACCCGAATCATATCAACATGTAAATAAACAGGTACAGAATTCTTTAAATATTGATCAGCATACAATCTTCATTTCCGTGCCATTGCTATAATAGAATTCAAATAAGCCTCATTAGCCAGAAAAGCAGCGTTTGTATATCCCAAAGAACTGTCTTCGTGATATATTACTTCTTCAATATTATCTTTTAAAGGTGGCTAAAAAAGTAATCATTCTGCAACATAAACATCACACTTTCAGATCAGATTTTAATACTGTAAATATTCGTGCTGAAAATATATTTTCAGCCAAATACTATACATGTTTCTGTAACTATGCTAAATTATAAATGGAGGGAAAATATGAATAAGAATCAGACTGCAAAAAAAGTTTCTTATAAAAAGACCTTTAAAAACTATAACCGTTTGCGTGATTTTATTCGCAACGTATTCTTATACGGTTGCCGCAACCGCAAAGATTATCTTGACCTAAATATCAAAAAAAGCCGTACTTATGATGACTTTATACGTATTCTATCTGATTGCATAGAACCTGCATTTATAAGAAGAAATACGTCAGGACATACAAAAAATTTATCTTTTGCCAATGATATGTACCAAAATCCGTATAATTTTTTAATACGCACCTATTTCAATAAAACTTTAAATAAAAACACATATTGTATGATTATCGTCATGCAAATTCTGGCAGCTGCTCGCGCTCCACTTTCAGCCCAAGAAATTAATGATAATGTTCCTGGTTTTAAACCATATTCAGATATTGATGAAATCGTTTATAATGAAAAAATCATAGAAACTCTTAATTACACAGCTATTAATCGAGCTTTAACCTATCTTCTAAAAACAGGCCTTATAGTCAAAAAAGGAAAAAAATACTCAACAACAACAAATATTTTAGAAAACTTAACTTTATCGGAAATAAAAGAATTATCAGCTGCTTGCACTTTTTATACCAATATCACTCCGGTAAGTGTACCAGGATATTATTTTACCGATACCCTTAAAAGATTTACTGCTTACAAATTTAAATATAATTTACACGAAGCAAATTATTGGCAATATCGCGGCTGCAATCTTATTCAAATTGTAGATGATGAAATAATCTGCATTATTTTACAGGCAATACGTAACAATCAAAATGTAAAATTTGTATACGGCAATAAAACGAACCCTGTCACAGCCACACCTATAGCTATTGCTTCAGATTATCCTTATGGCAGAACTTACCTTATTACAAAACAAGGCATAATCTACAGAATTGATAAAATCCAAACAATTAATCCGATAAAAAAAGAACAGTTAAATATTGCTACAAACAGTAAAACTTCTAATAATAAAACTATTGATTTGATTTTTACCTTTACACCGGAAGATGATCCAAGAGAAGTAATATTTATTAAAGACAAGCTGGAAAAAGAAGCTTCCTGGATGAAAATGAATAAACTTTCTGACTATTGTTACCAATATACAGCCCAAGTACAGGATGCAGTAAAATTTGCACCATGGATCAGAACCTTTCATAAGTATGTATCGCTCGGCAAAACTTGTGATCAAGAATTGGCAGCCAGACTCATTGATGACAGAAAGAAGGCTTTAGCAAACTATGGAATTATTTAATGAACTGAAAAATAAAAGCCTGGAATCTCTTATAGATATAATTAATGATTATATCACAACTCCTGTGCCCATCAAAAAAAGTTATTTGGAAAATTTACTGCGTAATAATACAATGCTTACCAATGATGAAAAAAATCTTATAGAAGCACTTTTTACGGTAAATCAGGAAAATAATTTACTTGTACCTACAATTAACAGTCCCGTCCCAGTTCAACCGACTACAATAGAACTGGAATGGCTTGCAGAAGTTTTAAATGATAAACGTTTAAACGGCATTTTAAGCAATGATTTACGTAAAAAATTACAAAAAGCCATTTTGACACAACCTCTTCCTCAAAACAGTATACGGCAAATGAGTTGGAACAAAGAACTTGACAAAACAGACGCTTGTTTTTCTTCGAAACAATATATAACATTATTTCAAACAGCAATAAAAGCATTAGAAACACATCAATATATATATTATGAAAGCCATGATATATACGGTCGTCAATATTCAGGCGAAGCTATTCCTTATAAAATAGAATACTGTGCCGGTACAAATGATTTTAATTTTATTATGTGGAATGAAATTAAAAATTGGACTTTTAAAAGTAATTTTAAAACCATCACTAAACTGGAAATTCTGTCTAAAGTTTTTTCTGAAGATATAATAGTACAAGCAGATAAATATGTAGAAGAAATGAAGACATCTTCCGAAAAAATCGTCTTAAAAATAAAAAGCAATGACCGTAATGTACTTGAACGTTGTTTTTATATGTTTGCTTATTTTGATAAAGAAATTTCCAAAATAGATAAAGATTTTAAATTTGAACTTTCTCACAGAGACCATTTTGATAAAGAAGAAATTGAACAGTATATTCTTTCTCTTGGCAGTGGCGTCACCGTTATTGAGCCTGAAGCTCTGCGTCAAAATATTATTAAAAAAATAAATTCATCATTTAGCAGATAAAAAAGCGTTGAATACTAATGTATTCAACGCTTTTTTCAAATGTCATAGCTAATTTTTATACTCCCCAACTCCTGCGCCGTTAATCTGCCAACATCCATAAATCGGCCAAATTCAGCAAGCAAAATGCGGTATTTAATCCCCCTTTTATTCTCTATATCAATTTTTTAAAACATAACGGTTTACCGTTATGTTTTTTACTACCTATCTTTCATTAACAGTTACCTGAAATAAAAAATGCAGCTGCGTTTCTTACATCTTACGCAGCTGCTTTTTTGTCTCGTTTTTCATTTTTCTTTTTCTTCTTTCCTTAGTTATTTAATTAGTTATTTAATTCAATGCAATAGGCCATCTAATTATCATCATTGTTCTCACTC
>CAJLLL010000064.1 GCA_905207485.1 uncultured Phascolarctobacterium sp. | reverse complement strand
ATACAAAGATATAGTTAGACTAGAATTTGGACATCTAAAATCAGTAGTTAGACTATGGGATTATTGAAAATATTTATTTAAAAAATAAGCTAAATATAGAGAACATTGTGCTACAGTGTCCTCTATATTTTTCTTAACAAGGCTGTAATACAGCCTTTTATTTTTTTGACATTTAACTAAGTATAATGTAAAATATACATAGTTGAAACGTGCAAAAAACACAGTTTTGAATAAGCTAAAATTTATTATATATGGAGTTTTTATTATGCTTCCTGATTTTATTACTGATAAATCAAAAATTGCAAAATATTCTTACGCTGACGTCGAAGAAATATTTTTGGATAACTATGAGGACGTCTTAAAAAAATATATTGCCGGCGGGAATCCCTCCGAAGATACTTTAAAAAATTATTTCGGCCAGATTCGTGAATTTCTTTCCTGGTGCAAAGATAATGATTTTAAACCGCTGCGTATACAAGAACCCCATATTATTTTGTATCGTGATTTTCTTATCGAAAAAAAACAAAAGGTTAATACAGTAGCAGCAAAACTAACTGCAATACGCAAGTTTTACCACCTTGCCCAAAAATTTCATATTATAACCGAAAATCCGGCAGAAGATGTTAAAGCGCCGCGTGACCCGGATGCGGCACTTGTAAATATCCCCTATTTATCTGCCGGTAAGCTGGAATACCTTTTTCATGCTATTTCCTGTGAAACTGAAAAGGAGCTGCGCGATAAAGTTATTATTGCCTTTATGGCAATAGAAGGTTTGCGTACCGTTGAAATTCACCGCATGAATGAGGAAGATATAAACATCGAACAGCAAAGTATACTGGTACACGGAAAAGGCAAAAATGCGATGATTTACCCGCGCCAGGACACCTTTGCGTTGCTGATGCGCTACCTTAAAAGCAAAGACCGCTTCCGCATGTCCAAGAGGTATGATGATGAAAAGCCGACGCCGGTATTTACCTCTACCTCAAATAATATGTACGGGCATCGGATGATAAGGCAGGCCGTGCGCGACGCCGTTAATAAATGGCTGGCCGCTGCTGGCCTGAAGGAAAAAGGACGTGCCGGGCACATGCTTCGTCATACCTGCGGCACTCTTTTATATAAGGAAACAAAGGATTTAAAACAAGTACAGGAAACGCTGCGGCACAGCAACATCAACATGAGCAGCCGATATGCCCACCTGACAGAGCGGCAGGAAAACCGCTATACCAACAGCATACCGGTAGAATTAGAATAATAAAAGCCAGGCTTTGCCTGGCTTCTTTTTTATAAGGTTTCATCTATATCGTTTTTATTTTTGGCAAGTAATTTTTCGGTGGCCGTAATAAGAAATTCGGCTTCCTGATTATCTAATTCGTGACCAATGGTAACAACGTTGAACAAACGGGTTTGCCCCCGATTTTCCAAAACATCTTCAAAACTTCTAATATTATTATCGTTTAATATCTTATCAATATTCAATGTATCAATTAACTCCTGTTTAAATAGTTTAAATTAATCAGTGCTGATAAATATCTTAATTATCGGCATTTTTTATTTGCCTTTATTTCTGCTTTCATTTAAAATGAAGGTAGATTACTTTTTAGTTGAGGTGCAGAAAATGGAATTAACTGAAGTAACCAAATTCAGGCGTGCGGTTTTAACCGGTATTGCAAAATTTACATGGAGTGATAATTTACCGGAACATGTTTATGATATTTTGTACAATACCGTTACCGAAGATACGCCGCGCGTTCGTTGCTGCGTGCATAAAGAACGTGCAGTATTAAAAAACAGAATTGATATGGCGCTTGGGCTTGAAACAGGCATAAACATTGTTGAAGCCAGTAAAAAGGCTTTGGCAGAGCCGTTAGATAAAAATTTGCCGGTTATTGATGTTTTGCCGGAAGCCTGTGACCAGTGTCCGATTGATAAATTTCTTGTTACTGATGCCTGCCGCCATTGTGTGGCGCATAAGTGCATTAATAAATGCCCTCGTAAAGCTATTTCTATTTATCAAAACAGGGCTTATATTGATAAAACAAAATGTGTTGAATGTGGTTTGTGCAAAAAAGCCTGTCCTTATGGCGCTATTATTGAAATAAGTCGTCCGTGTGAACGTGCCTGCGTGCTTGGCGCTATAACAGCCGGTTCGGATAGAAAAGCTAAGATTGATTTTACAAAGTGCGTGCATTGCGGTGCGTGCCGCAGCGCTTGCCCGTTTGGCGCGATAGATGAGCGCAGTGCTATTGTGCAAATTATAAAAGAAATTAAGGCTGGTAAGCAGGTTTATGCGCTCCTGGCGCCTTCTTTTGTTGGCCAGCTTGGTTTAAAGGTTACTCCTGCACAGGTTGTGGCAGCACTTTTAAAAGCAGGGTTTACGGCTGTTAAAGAGGTAGCTATCGGCGCTGATTTAACTGCAGCCCATGAGGCACAGGAACTTGCCGAAAAAGTTCCGGCAGAGCAGAGATATTTGACCAGTTCCTGCTGCCCGTCTTTTGTTAATATGATAAAAAAACATGTTCCTGCCGCTGCAGGAAAAATTTCGCAGACAGTATCGCCAATGGTGGCTTGCGGACGGTATGTAAAAGAAAATAATCCGGAGGCTGTTACTGTATTTATTGGGCCGTGCATAGCTAAAAAGGCAGAGGCATACGCTAACGAAGATGCTATTGATTATGCTATGACTTTTGAAGAAATGGCATGTTTACTGGAGGGCATCGGCATTGACGCTGCCAGCATGGAAGTTGATGAATTCAGTTCAGAGGCATCGCTGTATGGTATTTCGTTCCCGGTAAGCTGCGGCGTAAAATCTGCGGTAGCAAATGTTTTGGGTGAACAGGGCAAAAATTTGAAAACGCATTATGCCAGCGGTTTGGAACGCTGCCTGACAGAGGTTAAACAGCTTGAAGACGGCAAGCTGGACTGTGAATATTTTGAAGGTATGGCTTGTGACCGCGGGTGTATGGATGGCCCTGGCAGCATTGCTGATTACAATATTGTAAATATGCTGTTAAAGAAATATGCTGCTGCAAGTCCACAGAAAAATGTAGATGAAGACAGCGAAGCCGCAAAAGTAATTGAAAAAATAAATTTAGATGTAAAATAACACAATTTAAACATATTTTCCGTTTATAATGAACTACAAATAACGGAGGTGTTAGTATGAAAAAATTTACATCAATGCTGGCAGCTGCGCTTTTGGTATTCAGCTTTGCCGGCGTAAATCCGGCCGATGCGGCAGAACCAAACACTATTGCAGTAAGCGGTATGGCAGAACAGGAAGTTGCACCTGATATGGCGTATGTCGATATAGGCATTACCGTGCGTGCAGATGATGCTGAAACGGCAAGGGCAGAAGAGGCGAAAATTGCTCAGCAAATCCGCAGGTCATTATTGGGTTTGGCAATAACAGATAATGATTTGCAGAATACCGGTTACTATTTAAATCAGGAGTATAAAATTGACCGCAGCGGCGAACGTACTGTTGATAAATATGTACTCAATTCTTCTATAAAAGTTACTGTTAAAGATTTGGATAAACTTTCCCAGGTTATTGATAACACCGTTAAAGCTGGTGCAACCAATATCAGCAACGTAACTTTTGCATTAAGCAGCAAAAATATCGTACAGCGCCAGCTTTTGGCTGCAGCGGTAGAAAATGCACGTGAAAAAGCTGCTGTAGTTGCTAATGCCGGTACCCGTACGCTTGGCAATATGCTCAGCGCAGATATTAACAATTTTGACGGCGGAACAATAGTTGCTTACGGCGCCAATAAGCTGAGAAGCAGTGCTGCAATGGCTGATGCGGAAGCTACGGAACTTGTTCCCGGAAAAATTAAATTAAATGCGCGTGTACAGGTTGTATTTGCGTTGAATTAAGTTTTGAACTAAATTAATAAAAACAGCATTTTCAAACGGATGTGTTCCGAAGGAAATGCTGTTTTTTGTTTTGGTGAATTTATTAGTTTATAAACAATATAGTAAACTATGGTAAAAAGCGAACGTATGTGTTATTATATTTATATAAATTACAGGAGGTAGAAAAATGCTGCGCTGGATTATGCATGCCGATATGGATGCGTTTTTTGCATCGGTTGAACAACTTGATAATCCGGATTTATCGGGAAAACCGGTAATTGTCGGCGGTTTGAGCGGACGTGGCGTTGTCTCTACCTGCTCGTATGAAGCGCGCAAATTTGGCGTACATTCGGCAATGCCAATGCATATGGCAAAGCGCCTGTGCCCGCATGGAGTGTTTATTCAGGGGCGTATGCGGCGTTATAAGGAAGTTTCAGATAAAATAATGGAAATTTTCCATAGTTTTTCGCCGCTGGTGGAACAGCTTTCTGTAGATGAAGCATTTTTGGATGTCAGCGGTATGGAAGGGCTGTATCCGGATGTTGTAACTATGGCCAAAGCTATAAAAGAAAAAGTTTTGGCAGATACAGGGCTGCGCGTTTCTGTAGGCATAGCGCCAAATAAATTTCTGGCCAAACTTGCTTCGGATTTAGACAAGCCGGACGGGCTGGTTTTGATAAAGCACGAAACAGCAGCAAGTTTTATTGCACCAATGCCGGTGCGTAAAATTTTTGGCATTGGCAAAGCGGCGGAAGCCGAACTTTTAAAATATGGCATTGATACTATTGGCAAAATTGCCGCAGCAGATATAAAAATTTTACATAAAGTTTTTGGAGTTAATGCGCAAACTGTACACGATTTGGCACGCGGCATTGATAACAGGCCGGTAGTAAACGAAACGGAAGCCAAATCAATAGGCAAAGAACACACTTATGATAAAGATTTGTACAGTGATGATGATTTACGCAAAGCCGTACGCGATTTATGCGGAGAAACAGGCTGGCGGCTGCGCAGGCGCGGATTGGTAGGGTATACTGTTACTTTAAAAGTAAAATTCAGTTCGTTTAAAACAATAACACGCAGCATTACTTCCGAAATGCCTGTTGTTTACGATGAAGAAATTTACATACTCGTGTTAAAACTGCTTGCACAGGTAAAACTCAGTGAGGGAGTACGCCTGTTAGGTGTAAGCATTTCACATTTGGAAAGTGAAGGCGCTGCGCCGGTGCTTAATTTTAACGACAACGAAAAACTAAAAAAACGTAATGCTGCCGTAGATTTTTTAAAGAATAAATTTGGTGAAGGAATTATCAGACGCGGCTGAAAAGCAAAAAATAAAGCCTGCAAATTTTTGCAGGCTTTAATATCTGGAAATTATTCCATAGCATTGACTTTTTTAGCAAGTCTGGATTTTCTGCGGTTGGCAGCGTTTTTGTGGATAATACCTTTACGAGCTGCTTTATCAATTAAACCGGATGCAGTTACATAGGTAGCTTTTGCATCTTCTTGAGTGCCGGTTTCAGTTAAAGCAACTACTTTACGGGCAATGTTACGGATTGCAGCTTTAACAGGTGCATTTTTTGCACGGCGTTCTGCATCAGTTTTTACGCTACGAACGGAAGATTTAATGTTCGGCAACGAATTCACCTCCTACCATCAATTACCTTTACCAAGTAATTTTACCACAAACTAAAAACATGCGCAAGGGCTTTTTAATATAAATCTTGCAGGCAAAGCAAATTTTGTCAGCCTGCTATAACTGCCTATACTTGCAGGTGCAGGGAATAAAATGATATAATAATTAGTCAGATAAGTTTTTTGTAAGGAGAAAGCAATGGACCAAAAACATATACGCAATTTTTCTATTATTGCACATATTGACCACGGTAAATCTACCCTGGCAGACCGCCTGATAGAATATACCGGCACGCTTACCAAACGTGAAATGGAAGAACAGATTTTAGACTCCATGGATTTGGAACGCGAACGCGGCATTACCATTAAGGCGCAGGCTGTGCGCAGTATTTATACAGCTCGTGACGGGCAGGAATATATGCTGAACTTTATAGATACTCCGGGCCATGTCGATTTTACATACGAAGTATCGCGCGCTCTTGCAGCGTGTGAAGGCGCATTGCTGGTTATTGATGCCACGCAGGGCATTGAAGCGCAGACCCTTGCTAATGTATACCTTGCGCTGGATAATGATTTGGAAATTATTCCGGTTATTAATAAAATAGATTTGCCTAGTGCCGACCCGGAACGCGTTAAGCATGAAATTGAGGATGTTATAGGCATTGATGCTTCGGAAGCGGTTTTAACAAGTGCTAAAACAGGTATTGGCATAGAAGATGTTTTAGAAGCTATTGTTGCCAAAATACCGGCACCGGATGGAGATTCGGCAAAGCCGCTGAAAGCCTTGGTGTTCGATTCTAAATTTGATGCTTATAAAGGCGTTGTGCTGTATTTCCGTGTAATAGACGGCTGCGTAAAAAAAGGCATGAAAATACGTATGATGGCAACCGGGGCTGAGTTTGATGTAACCGAAGTAGGCGTGTTTAAACCAAATCCTGTTGTTGTTGATGAACTTGATGCAGGACAGGTAGGTTTTTTGGCAGCCGCCATTAAAAACGTAAAAGACGCGCGTGTTGGCGATACCATTACCGATGCCAATAATCCTGCGGAGGCGCCGCTGCCCGGTTACCGCAAAGCCACGCCGATGGTCTACTGCGGTCTTTACCCGGTAGAAAATTCCGATTACGATAATTTGCGTGATGCGCTTGAAAAATTGCAGCTTAATGATGCTTCGCTGGTGTTTGAGCCGGAAACTTCCGTTGCTTTGGGCTTTGGCTTCCGCTGTGGATTTTTAGGGCTGCTGCATATGGATGTTATTAAAGAACGCCTGGAGCGTGAATATAATTTGGCGCTGATTACTACCGCTCCGAACGTAATTTACGAGGTGTTCCGTACCAACGGCGATGTTGAATTGGTAGATAATCCGTCAAACTTCCCTGATCCGACAGTTATTGACCATGTGGAAGAACCTTACGTAAATGCTACTATTATTGTGCCTAAGGATTATGTCGGCGCAGTAATGGAATTATCGCAGGAAAAACGCGGTGAATATGAAAACATGACCTATCTTGACGAAAGCCGTGTTATGATTCATTATGCACTGCCGCTGAGTGAAATTATTTTTGATTATTTTGACCGCTTAAAATCTGCAACACGTGGTTATGCTTCGCTTGATTATGAGCTTGCAGGCTACCGCATGAGCGATTTGGTGAAGGTGGATATTTTGCTGAACGGTGACCCGGTAGATGCACTGAGCGCCATAGTTCACCGCGAGAAAGCTACCGTGCGCGGCAGACAGCTTGTTGAGAAACTGCGCGGACTGATACCGCGACAGATGTTTGAAATACCTGTGCAGGCAGCAATCGGCAATAAAATTATCGCCCGCGAAAACGTGCGCGCTCTGCGCAAAGACGTTTTGGCAAAATGCTACGGCGGCGATATTACCCGTAAACGTAAACTGCTTGAAAAACAAAAAGAAGGCAAAA
>CAJLLL010000063.1 GCA_905207485.1 uncultured Phascolarctobacterium sp. | reverse complement strand
GCAAAAAGGCTTCTAGCCGCAGAGCAAACCACCCGCTATGCGGGTGGTTCTGATTATTTTGCGGTTTTCCAAAGCGTTAGCTCAATGGGTGCAATATGCTGCTTTTATAAAAATTTTTGCATTAAACTCTTTACAAAACAAGTTTTACATGTTAAAATTTTGCCTGTTCTCTGTCGCCAGGGAAGGAAATATTTGATGGTTAGAAGGGAGGAAAAGCATGGTTCATATCGAGCCCGCAACGCGTTTGCGTACTGACTATAACAGAATTGCCGATTTGGCACGCAAGACAGGTGATGCAGTTTATATTACCCGCAACGGCACGCCGGAAGTTGTAGTAATGGATATAAAAGCATTTCAGCAGCGGGAACTGGTGCTGAAACTTGCCAATGTTGTTTTGGAAGGCGAGTTAAAACGATTAAAAGGCACGGCATCCCTTAGTATAGAAGAAATGGAAGCTATGCTGAAGGAGTATGCTGAGCGCTGATACAACTGTAAGGTTTATGCCGCGGGCCGCAGAAGATCTTGACAATATTACAGCCTATTGGCGACGTAATATAACTCAGGAAGAAGCGCGCAAAATAAGCATAAAAATATTGCGTGATTTAAAAGAATTGGCGCTGTTTTATCCGGCCGCAAACATTATACGCTACGAGCCGTTACGAAGCCAGTCTTTCAGATTTTACAGAAGCGGAGCTTATCTCTGCATCTGTAAAAAAATCGAAAATATAATTTACATCTATCATATTGCACATGAAGATAGTGAATATCCGGGGATATTTGCGCGCAGGTAAGCGAAGGCACTCTGAATTAAACAGGGTGCTGTTTTTATTTTGTTTGTTGCCACAGCAGATTAAGAATTTATTTAGAGCAGGCAGGAAAAACAGCTGTTAGATAGAATAATAATAAAGTTGCGCAGATGATGATATATAACTGTTTTAGTGTTTGATGGAGGACAGAATGACTGATTGTACTAATGGGCTTAATCCGCAGCAGGCGGAAGCTGTATTAAATACCGAAGGACCAATGCTTATTATGGCAGGTGCAGGCAGCGGCAAAACGAAAGTGCTTACCTGCCGTGTGGCAAACCTTTTGCAGAAAGGCGTGCGCCCTTACCGCATTTTGGCAATTACTTTTACCAACAAAGCTGCCGCAGAGATGCGTGAACGTGTTAATAACATGAGCGGCGCAGCGGCCAAAGATGTATGGCTGTTTACCTTTCATGCTTTTTGTGCACGCTTTTTGCGGATGGAGATAGAAAACCTGCCCGGTTACGGCGGAAATTTTGCTATTTACGATACGGCAGACAGCCAGAATTTAATAAAACAGGTTTTAAAAGAGCTTAACCTTGACGATAAACGTTTTCAGCCTGCCGGCATTTTATCACGCATCAGCAACGCTAAAAATGCTTTGCTTGATGCGGCTGCCTTTGCAAAAGAAGCCGGTGATTTTTACGAGCAGAAGGTAGCGGAAGTGTATGCCCGTTACCAGGAAAAATTACAGTTAAATAATGCGCTTGATTTTGACGACCTTTTAATGCTTTCCATTAAATTATTGCAGGAAAACAAAGAAGTGCGCGAAAAATATCAGAAGCGTTTCGATTATCTTTTGGTAGACGAGTATCAGGATACTAACCATGCGCAGTATCTTTTAACAAAACTGCTGGCAGCAAAGCACCGCAATATCTGCGTTGTAGGAGATGCTGACCAGAGTATTTACGGCTGGCGCGGGGCGGATATTCAGAACATCCTTGATTTTGAGAAAGATTACCCGGATGCCAAGGTAATTAAGCTGGAACAGAATTACCGCAGTACGCAGGTTATTTTGGATGCTGCCAATGCGGTGATTGAAAATAATACAGGCCGTAAGCCAAAAAATTTATGGACTGATAATAAAAACGGCGCTGAAATTATTTATTTTCAGGCTGCTGACGAACGTGATGAAGCCCGCTTTGTAATAGAACAGCTTCAGAATTTGCAGCGCACAGAAAACAAAAAACTGGGCGATATGGCAGTGCTGTACCGTACAAATACGCAAAGCCGCATATTTGAAGAAATGCTGATTAAAAGCGGCGTCAGCTATAATATGGTAGGCGGTTTGAAATTTTATGAGCGCAAAGAAATTAAAGATATTATTGCATATCTGCGCGTAATTTTTAATCCGGCAGATTCGCTGAGCCTTCTGCGCATTATTAATGTGCCCAAGCGCGGTATCGGCGATGCTTCACTGGCAAAAATACAGGCTTATGCCAATGCCAATAATATAGGTTTGTTTGATGCCGTAAGCAATGCAGCGGAAATTGAAGGTTTGGGCAGCCGTTTTGTAAGCAAGCTTGATGATTTGGCAGGCATTATTTTTGAACTGATGAACCTTGCGGCAGAAGCTCCGGTGGAAGAAGTAATAAACCGTGTGCTGACTGATACCGGCTATCTTGAAGAACTGGAGAATGAACGCACGCCGCAGTCCCAAAGCCGTATAGATAACCTGCATGAATTGATTTCCGTTGCGCAGGAATTTGCGCAGGGTGATGACGAAAATAATTTGGAGAATTTCCTTGCACATGTAGCCTTGGTATCTGATATTGATGATGCGGAAATGGGAGAAGATGCCATTACTTTAATGACGCTGCATTCTTCCAAAGGTTTGGAGTTTCCGATAGTATTTTTGGCAGGCATGGAGGAAGGCTTGTTTCCGCATGCGCGGACGCTGATGGATGAAACGGAGATTGAAGAAGAACGCCGCCTGTGCTATGTTGGCATTACGCGTGCCAAAGAAAAACTGTTTTTAAGCAGCGCCAAAATGCGTACCATTTTTGGCAATACGGTAACATATCCGCCATCACGCTTTTTACAGGAAATTCCTGCAAAACTGGTTAAAACTGTAAAAAGGCAGGAACGTCCCACTGCGTTGGAGAATTTTAAACAGGTAAGCGAAAAACGCAGCAACTGGTGCAATACTTTTAACCCGCGCAGTTTTGTGCAGGCTAATAAAACTCCGGCAGGTGCCGGAACCGGTACGCGTTTTAGCGTTGGCGATAAAGTAAACCACAGCAAATGGGGCAACGGCATGGTTGTAAGCGTTAAGGACTGTGATGACGGGCAGGAAGTAAAAGTAGCTTTTGCCGGTGCCGGTGTGCGCAGCCTGCTGACCAAATATGCTGTGCTCAAAAAATTGTAATTAGTGGAGGGCATTATGGATTTAGAGCGTGCGGAAGCCTTGAACGAAGCGCAGAAACTGCGCAGCGAAATACGTCATCATGAGTTTTTGTATTATGTAATGGATGCGCCGGAAATTACCGATGCCGAATATGATGCTTTAATGCGCCGGTTGCAGGAGATAGAAGCCAAATATCCGGATGACGTGCCGCCGGATTCCCCGACGCGCAGGGTTGGCGGCAAGGGAAGCCCCGAGTTTACGCAGGTGCGCCATATGACGCCGCTTTTGAGCCTTGGCAATGCTTTCAGCGATGAAGAACTGGAAGCGTTTGACGCGCGCGTAAAGAGCGGCTTGCCGGAGGGCAGCACTGTAGAATATGTATTTGAACCTAAGATTGACGGACTTGCCTGCAGCCTTATTTACGAAAACGGCCGCCTTGTGCGTGCGGCAACGCGCGGCGACGGCGAAGTAGGCGAAAACGTAACGGCTAATGTACGCACAATCCGCACCATTCCGCTTACTTTAAATGTAAAAGACGGCGAAGAAGTGCCGGAACTATTAGATGTGCGCGGTGAAGTTTATATGCCGCGCCATGCTTTTATGAAATTGAACGAACAGCGCAGCGAAGCAGGGGAGAACGAATTTGCCAATCCGCGCAACGCGGCGGCGGGCTCGCTCAGGCAGAAAAACCCGCGCATCGGCAGGTCGCCAGCTTAGTTTTTTTGCTTACGGTGTAGGCGCAGGGCATAAGGATAAACATTCCGCGTCGCTTGCCATGCTGCATGATTACGGTTTTAAGGTAAGCGAAGGCTACTGCGTTGTTAATAATATTAAGGAAGCTATTGCCAAAATAAAGGAATTTTCGGCTACACGCCCAAGCCTTGCTTATGATACGGACGGTGCTGTA
This sequence comes from uncultured Phascolarctobacterium sp., assembly GCA_905207485.1. Classification (GTDB taxonomy): domain Bacteria; phylum Bacillota; class Negativicutes; order Acidaminococcales; family Acidaminococcaceae; genus Fusicatenibacter_A. Next base: position 3,437 of record CAJLLL010000063.1, on the reverse strand, counting down.
ATTAAGGTTAACGCTGTATACCAGCAAAATATTTTGGGAGCAACCGGCAAAGACCCTCGCTGGGCCATTGCGTTTAAATTTCCGCCGGAACAGGCAGAAACAAAACTGGAAGATATTATCATTCAGGTTGGGCGCACTGGCGTGCTTACGCCTACGGCAGTACTGACACCGGTAAAACTTTCCGGCAGCACCATCAGCCGAGCTACGCTGCATAATGAAGATTTTATCCGCAGCAAGGATATACGTATCGGCGATACCGTTGTTATTAATAAAGCCGGTGAAATTATACCGGAAGTGCTGCACGTTGTTAAGGAAAAACGCACCGGTGTGGAAGAAGAATACTTTATGCCAACGGAATGCCCGGAGTGCGGCTGGAAAACAGAACGCCTGAATGGTGAAGCTGCAATACGCTGCACCAATCCGCATTGTCCGGCTTTGGGACGCGAGGGCTTAATCCATTTTGCTTCTAAAGGAGCAATGGATATTGACGGCTGCGGCCCTGCCGTAATTAACCAGCTTTTGGACAACGGTCTTATCAGCGACCCGGCTGATTTATACCTGCTTGTCAAACCGCAGCTTACGGCGTTAGAGCGTATGGGTGACAAATCGGCAGATAATCTTTTGAACGCCATTGCCGAAAGCAAAAAGCAGAATTTAGACAGGCTGCTGTTTGCTCTTGGTATCCGCCATGTGGGCGCAAAAGTAGCAAGGCTTTTGGCGCTGCATTTTGGCAGTATGGAAAAACTGATGGCAGCAGAGGCAGATGAAATTGCCGCTATTGAAGATATTGGCCCGAAGATTGCCGAAAGCGTGGTAACGTATTTTTCTGTTCCCGGCAATATAGATTTAATTGAACGACTGAAGGACCTGGGCGTAAACATGCAGATGGAAGCGGCAGAGCTTGATACTGCGCATCCTTTTTACGGCAAAACCATGGTGTTTACCGGCACCATGCCTACGCTCGACCGCGCTACGGCGCAGACCATGGCGCAGCAGGCTGGCGCAAAAGTTACCGGCAGCGTTAGCAAAAAAACGGATTACGTTGTAGCCGGTGCAGAAGCCGGCAGCAAGCTTACTAAAGCGCAGCAGCTTGGTGTAACCGTTATCGATGAAGCGGAATTCTTACGGCTGTTGGGTGAGCATGGCAGTACGGCAGATAAGGATGAAGCCGCTGAAAGTGAAAACTCTGCTGCAAGTGCAGAGCAAAGTTTGTTTTAAGGCAGGTGCGTTATGAAAAAGCTGTATAAATTTATGGCGGTGCTGGCAATGGTACTGTGCATGGCAGGTACGGCGCTTGCTAAAGAAGAAGTAAGCAGTATTGACGCTATTAATATGGGTGTTGCCGATACGGGCGAAACGCATTTTACTAAAACGGATGCTGAGCTTACAGAAAGTAAGGAAAATTATACGGTGGCAGTGCTGCCGTATGTGGATGTTTCTGGACTGGAAGGGCGCAGCCGTGAAATGGCGGTGAACGCCGTTAAGGAAGCGTTGGAGAAAAAATATCCCGGCAAAAAAAGCAGCCCTACTAAAATTGTAGGCAATAACGAGCTGCAAAAAGCGATACTGGCACATCCGTTTGAAAACGCCGAAGCGCCTACGCTTGAAGAAATGGTTGCTGTCGGCAAAGCCTGCGGCGCAGACAGAGTATTATTTATAAGCCTTTTGCCGGTAAGGGAAAATGAAACCGGCTTTATGGTTATAGTTGGTACGCAGACTTACAGCGCAGTAGTTACAATGAAACTTAAATGCGCCGATGTTAATAATGAAAGCTTTTTATATAATCAGAACATTGAAGGCATAGGTTCTTCAAGCTCCATCAATTTTTGGCGCATTGGCGAACCAAGCCGTGCAAAGGCCGTCAAACGCGGCGTTGAAGACTGCATGGAAAACTTTTTGACATCTTTTGATTAACAAAAAAATAAACCGGCTTAATGCCGGTTTATTTTTTTATGTTTTTTTATTTAGATTGCGCTGTAGTCAATCTGGCTTCTGGGGTCATGCGCACCGTAGAAAATATGATGTTCGTTATCTACCATGATGCAGTTGGCATCGCCCATGTATTCCTGTGTGGAAAGGTTGTAGCCCATGTTTTTAAGTTTTGCTTCGGTATCCGGAGAAAGCCCGTATTTTTCAATGCGCAGTTCATCGGGCAGCCATTGCATATGAATACGAGGATAGCTTACAGCTTCGCTGATGTTCATGCCGTGGTCGATAACGTTGGAGATAATCTGCGTTACCGTGGTGATGATGCGGGAGCCGCCGGGGCTGCCGACAACCATGAACAGTTTGCCGTCTTTGGTAACAATGGTCGGCGACATGGAGCTGAGCGGGCGTTTTTGCGGTTCAATGGCGTTAGCATCATTGCCTACAAGCCCGAAGGAGTTGGGCACGCCTGCTTTAATGGAAAAATCGTCCATTTCGTCATTTAACAAAAAGCCTGCGCCGTCAACAGCAGCGCCGCAGCCGTAATAGTTGTTCAGCGTATAGGTTACGGAAACGGCATTTCCGTCTTTATCTACAACGGAATAATGAGTGGTGTGGGTAGGTTCGCCAAACAGCATGCCGGGTTTAACTTCACTGCTGGGAGTTGCTTTGTCCGGCAGGATTTTGCTGTAAATGCGGGCTGCATATTCTTTGCTCAAAAGTTTTTCGGTAGGCATTTCAACAAAATCCGGGTCGCCCAGGTATTCGCTGCGGTCGGCGTAAGCATAACGCATAGCTTCTGCCATCAGGTGAATTTTATCCGCAGAGCCTGCGCCCATGCTTTTAACGTCGGCATTTTCCATAATGTTGAGAATCTGGATTACATGAATGCCGCCGGAGCTGGGCGGGCACATGGAAATAATGTCATAGCCGCGGTAGGTGCCTTTTACGGGTTCGCGCCATACAGCATTATACTGTGCCAAATCTTCTTTGGTAATAAGGCCGCCGTTTTTAGCCATGTCTACGGCAATCAAATCGGCAATTTTGCCTTTATAAAATGCGTCCGGGCCTTCTTTGGCGATGGTGCGCAGGGTTTTGCCCAAATCTTTCTGTACAAACAGGTCGCCTTCAACATAGCGGGAGCCGTCCGGTTTTAAAAAGTATTTGCGGCTGCCGGCAAACTGGTTGAAAACAGGGTTGGCCTCAAGCATGGTCATTTCTTCGTGGTGGTTAATTATAAAGCCTTTTTCGGCAAGTTTAACGGCTGGCATAATAAGCTCGTTCAGCGGCATGGTGCCGTATTTGTCAAGCATGGCGCTCATGCCTGCTACCGTGCCGGGCACGCCCACTGCTTTGTAGCCTACATAGCTGGCATCAGGAATTACATCGCCGTTTTCGTCAAGGTACATGTCGCGCGTTGCGGCAAGCGGAGCTTTTTCGCGGAAATCAAGAGCGGCATCTGTGCCGTCTGCCATGTGGATGATGGCAAAACCGCCGCCGCCGATATTGCC
>CAJLLL010000062.1 GCA_905207485.1 uncultured Phascolarctobacterium sp. | reverse complement strand
GGCTGCGGCCACATTGCTGCCGCCTTTGCGCCCAACAGCAACGATATACGGAATGCCTGTCTGCATGATGATTTCTTTAGATTCAACTACATTTACAAAGCCTACCGGTACGCCAATAACAAGGGCAGGTTTAATTTTCCCTTCTTTTACAAGTTCATCCAGGCGTACAAGTGCGGTCGGTGCATTGCCTACGGCAATAATAACCGGGCCTTCAACGGTGCAAGCTTTTTCCATGCAGGCAGCAGCGCGGGTAGAACCGGCTTCTTTTGCTCTTGCCGCAACATCAGCATCAGCCATAAAGCAAACGGCTTTGGCGCCAAGTTTAGCCAGTCCCATTTTATTAATGCCGGTGCATGCCATATTGGTATCGGTAATAATGGTAGCGCCATTTTTTAAAGCTTCCAGTGCTTTTTCTACCGCACCTTCAGAGAAACGCATATTTCTGGCATAGTCAAAATCTGCCGAAGTATGAATAACACGTTTTACAATGCTCAGTTTTTCAGGATCAATTTGAAGTTCGCCAAGCTCTTCGCCAATAATTTCCATGCTGCGGTTTTCAATATCCGCAGGCAGTACGTTTTGTAATTTCATAAGTCCCTCCTGTTATTTTTCAATGCCTTCGCGCGCCATAATACCTATATCCATAGGATGTTTTACCTTGCGCACTTCCGATACATAATCGGCAATTTCCACAAGTTCCGGTGCGGGGTTACGTCCGGTCATAACTACTTCAAGGTTTTCCGGTTTATTACGCAAAAATTCTATCAGTAAATTAATATCGAATACCTTAGCATTAACGGCACCAATTACTTCATCCAAAATAAGCAGTGCATAACTGCCGGTTTTAATTTTTGCAAGCACCTGCTCAAACATTTTATTATGTTCAAGCAATAAGGCATGTTTTTCTTCACTGTTCATCTGAAAAGTAAATTTTTTACTTTCTTTGCCGCGCATAAGTTCAATATCCGGCAGTTTGGCAAGTGAATACAATTCGCCGCTGTCCCTGCTTTTTAAAAACTGTACCAGCAGAACTTTATTGCCGCGCCCGGCACAGCGCACTGCCAGCCCAACAGCGGCAGTTGTTTTGCCTTTGCCATCGCCGCAGTAAATATGTACTAAACCAAACATTTTATACACCGGCCTCTAAAATTTCATAAACTTTCTTCATGTCGATATTTTTTCTGATATTATCAGCTAAAATATCATACTGTTGTTTTTTATATTCATCAAAATTGATGACTTTAATGTCATCACTGCTCATGCCTTTTTTAGCAAGCAGTGCTTCTACAACGGCAGCAGCAACGCCTTCGCTGTCGAAAATGCCATGTACATAAGTACCGTAAACATTCATAACACCTTCAACATGCTGCGAACCTTCCGGCATTACGCCGCCTTCTTCGTAAATAGGCTGCATTTGTGTTAAGGCTTTATTATCATCAAATTCGGTTACACCGGAATGAATTTCATAACCGTAAAATTCTTTGCCGCTGAGATTTGCAAAAACGCCCTGCACTTTGCCAAAATACCCATCCACGCGGATTGTGCGTTTCTTTTCGGCAAAAATTGTCTGCACATCAAGCAATCCAATACCGGCAGTGTCTCCGCCTTCTTCTACTCCGTAAGGGTCGCTGAGGTTTTTGCCAAGCATTTGATAACCGCCGCAAACGCCAAAAATAACAGTGCCTTTATGGGCATGTTTTAAAATTTCGGCTTCAAATCCGCTTTGGCGCAGCCATTTAAGGTCGCCAATGGTATTTTTTGTACCGGGAATAATAATCATATCCGGATTTTTTAAATCCTGCACTTTATCAACATAACGCAGTGATACGCCGGGAATAAGTTCAAAAACGTTAAAATCCGTATAGTTTGACATACGCGGAATACGTACAACAGCTATATCTACCGCTTTAACTTCCGTATGCTCTGTCAGGCGTTCTGAAAGGCTGTCCTCATCTTCAATATCCACATGCAGCATCGGCACAACGCCAATAACAGGCACGCCGGTTTTTTCTTCAATCATTTTTAAACCGGGGCGTAAAATTTCCACATCGCCGCGGAATTTATTAATGATAACGCCTTTTACCATAGCGCGTTCTTCCGGTTCTAAAAGCATCAGCGTACCGTAAATGGAAGCAAATACGCCGCCGCGGTCAATATCTGCAACTAAAAGCACCGGGGCTTTTGCCATTTTTGCCATGCCCATATTTACAATATCGTCAGTTTTTATGTTTATTTCTGCCGGGCTTCCCGCGCCTTCAATAACAATGATATCGCTTCTGTCATCAAGGCTGTTAAAAGCTTTCATAATATCCGGCACCAGCGTATGTTTCATTTTAAAATATTCTGCTGCCGTCATGGTACCGATAGGCTCACCGTTTACAATAACCTGAGAACCGCAGTCGCTGGTAGGTTTAAGCAAAATAGGGTTCATTGCAACATCAGGCTCGATATTTGCAGCTTCAGCCTGTACAACCTGTGCCCTGCCCATTTCTGCACCGGTGCGCGTTATAAAAGAGTTAAGTGCCATATTCTGCGATTTAAAAGGCGCAACCTTATAGCCATCCTGGTTGAACACACGGCATAAACCTGCCGTTACAAGGCTTTTGCCCGCATTTGACATTGTTCCCTGAACCATTATTGTTTTGGCCATTTTAATCACTCGCTCCCATCAAAAATTTATGTATATCATGGTAATCGCCTATTACAGGCGCAGTATTTTCACTGTTAATAACTGCTGCAACAACAGGTACTTTGCCGGCGCTGTGTTTGCCGGTAACGCAGCTTGTTACATGGTCGCCGCAGATAAGTATTTTCAGCGGCTGCTGCACATTCTGCAATACAGTGCCGATAAATTCTCTGTCGATGCGTGCGATAAATTCGGCTTTAGCGCGGTAATCATAACGGTGTGCAGCTTCGTCACTGCCGTTAAAATGGGCAGCAACAAAATCATAATCTTTTAAAAATTCTAATGTTTGCTGCGCTTTAGCTTTAACATCAGTATCAATATCCGCCGTTGTTCCCGGCAATACCGGAGCCGGCATTTTTAACGCACGGGCAATGCCGCGTACAATTTCCGCTTTGCATACCGCTGCCCCATGTATACCGTGCAGACTTTCAAAAGAAGGCAACACCTTGCGTTCAGAAGGCCCCCACGGATAAATACGGTAACTTACGCCTTCTTTGGCAAACGGTTTTAATTTTGCCGTTGTTTCATCAATAAATGTTTTTAAAAGCAGAGATTTACTTTTTAAATCACTCAAAAGTTCATCAAAATTCTGCCCCATGCTTTCGTGCGGCGGCGCTATTTGGCAGTTATGCAAAATCTGGGCATCGTTATCCAAAATAAGCAGATTTCTGTATTCGGATAAATGCAAAAACTCAATGCCCTGCCACAATTCATTGCAAATAGCGGCTGCTTCAGCCATTTCTTCTGGCGTCAGCCCCATAGCATTGAACGACAATAATTTTCCGTCAGCACTTACCGAAGCCAGATTACAGCGCAGCACCATTTCATACTCGCTTATATCGCGCCCGTTTGCCAAAAGTTCCAAATACGCACGGTTAAGCGGAAAATCTTTTTGTTCTACACCTAAAAGGCGTAAAATACAGCCTAAACTTTCTGCAGCAAAATCATTGCCGCAAATGCTTATTTCACTGTACGAGCCATGTGCAAGCAATTTATCAATATTCGGATGTATGGCATATTCAAACGGAGTTTTGCCATTAAACTGACTTATCGGGTCATCTCCCAATCCGTCAATTATTACCATCAGTGAACGCATCTTGTACTTCCTTTAATGCTTTTACAAACCTTTTATTATCCGCATGCCTTTTAACTGCAATACGGTAGTAGTTTCCATGTAAATTATGGTAGTTGGCGCAGCTGCGGATTAAAAAGCCTTTTTGGGCGAGCCTTTCTTTTAAATCTTCCGGCTGCTGCATTTTAAAGAATATGTAGTTGGCTTCAGAGCCATAAGTTTTAGCTTCCAACCTGTTCAGCGCAGTTGTTAAATACAGACGCTCTTTTTTTATTAATGCTTTGGCTTTTTTTACATATTCTGTTTCATCAAGCGCCGCTATGCCTGCTTCCTGCGCAGGAGTAGAAACATTCCAGTCCTGCCCGCATTCATGCAGCCGCAGCACTAAAGAAGCATCGGCCGTTAAACAATAGCCAAGCCGCAGGCCGGGCATGGCATAAGTTTTGGTAAACGCTTTTAAAATGATAAGCTGTTTGTTTTCTGCCAGCAGAGGTATCATGCTGTATGCTTTTTCCTCCGCCACAAAATCCATAAAACATTCGTCAATTAAAATACGGATGTTTAATGCACTGCATTTGGCAATTATTTTTTCAAGCAAACCTTTATCAATCAGCTTGCCGGTAGGATTATTGGGGTTGCAAATAACAACCATGTCCAAATCAGGCGTAAGCTGGTTTAAAATATCTGCCTGCGGCACAAAATTATTTTTTTCATGCAGAAGATAATAATTTATTTTGCAGCCGACACTGCGTAAGGCCTTTTCATAATCGGCAAAAGTCGGTGCCAAAAGCAAAGCTTGCTGTGGATGCAGCGCCATAGCGAGTTTAAACAGCACGTCAGCTGCACCGTTACTGAAAAAAATATATTCCTGCGGCACGGCTAAAAAATCTGCCAGTTTGGCAGACAAACGGCGGCAAAAAGGATCCGGGTAATCTACACAACCGTTAATGGATTTAACAATTGCTTTTTTAACGGACTGCGGCAGCCCTAACGGATTAATGTTAGCCGAATAGTCAACAAGATTATTTTTGCCGTTTGCGGTATAAACATCGCCGCCGTGCACATAGGTATACATACTTTACTCTCCAATTACAAATATCTTAATTAAATAAACAAGCGAAAAACTTAAAACGCTTAAAATACAGGTCATATACATTAAGCCGTTCATTTTTACAATATCTTCGGCATCTGTTTTTTTAAGTTCATCGCCAATGGTATCTTTCGGAACCCATTTGCCAAAGTAAAAATGGCCGCCGCCCAGCTTAATGCCAAGCGCACCGGCTGCCGCCGATTCAGTCATGGCAGAATTCGGGCTTAAATGATGCATCCTGTCGCGTTTAAAAATACGCCACGAAGCTGCTGCATCCATATTGAGAAAATAAGCAGCCGCTACCATTAATACGCCGGAAATACGCGCCGGGATAAAATTGGCGACGTCATCAAGTTTGGCTGCACAGCGCCCAAAATACAAATACTTGTCATTTTTATAGCCAACCATGGAATCCATGGTGTTAATTGCCTTATACAAAAATGCTAACGGTGCCCCACCGATAAACATAAAAAACAGCGGTGCAATTACGCCATCGGAAGTATTTTCGGCAACTGTTTCCACTGCTGCCTTGGCAACTTCTTCTTCGGTAAGTTCCTGCGTGTCACGCCCTACAATCCACGATAATTTTTTGCGTGCTTCCGGCAAATCACCGGCTTTCAACGCATCACAAACCTGCATGCTCGCTTCTTTAAGGGAGCGCATTGCAAAAATCTGGTAAAACATAAAGGTTTCAATAGCAAATGCCAGTACCGGACTGTACATTTCTGCAAAATGCAAAATAAAATACGGCACGGCAAAAGTCACGGTCAAAACTATTACTACCAGCATAAACCCGCCCATTAACAGCCCTTCCGGTTTTTCGCCGGTAAAGCGGCGCAGCGCTTTTTCCGTTATGCTAATCAGCTTGCCGATAAAACAAATCGGATGCGGCAGCCAGCGCGGGTCACCAAAAATAAAATCTAAAATAAACCCCAAAATAATCGCTGTTAAAAGAACCATACTACAAACCCTTCATCATAAAACAATCATTTATCCCTATAAACCTTGCAGGCTTTAACAAAATTTCTGGCAAAATCAACATTGCCCCATAAATGTATATGCGGATATCCGGCATATAAATTAGGAGTAGTGTAAACTGCCTCCCAGCTTTTTGTTCCGGATGCTTTGGCAACAGTAAAAGTATCGCCGTTATTGGTACTGTCAGAATAGTGGAACTCGTGTCCGTTAATCTGCCCGCCTTTTTGGCACAACAAATTATCGCGTTTGGCGGTTAAAGTAACATAACCAAAACGGTTTAATTTTTCCGTCATATAAGTTTCGCCGTTTATGGCGCCTGTCCAGGCAAATTTTTTGCCGTCTTTACCGCAAAAATAATCAAGCAGGTACATAAAACCGCCACATTCGGCTATACAGGGTAAGCCTTCCGCCAAAGCCGATTTTATGCTTTCGCGCATTGCTGTATTGGCTTCTAACTCCTGCGCGTAAAGTTCCGGATAGCCTCCGCCAAGGTAAAGCCCGTCACATTCAGGCAGGCTGCTGTCTTTCAGCGGGCTAAAATATACAAGTTCAGCTCCCAATGATTCCAAAAGTTCAAGCGCATCCTGATAATAGAAGCAAAAAGCCTTATCTTCAGCTACGGCAATTTTTACATTGGCAACACATTCCTGCTGCATATCAGTATAATGCAGCGGCGGCGCACTTTGAGCAATTTTAAGCAGTGCGTCAAAGTCAATGCTTCTTTCCGCCTGCTCTGCCAAACGGCTGATAATTTTCTGCAAATCTTCTATTTCAGCGGCAGTTACCAAACCTAAATGACGGCTTTCAAAATTGCAGTTTTCCATATGCGGCAAATAACCTACAAGCGGAATTCCTGTTTCTTTTTCAATAGCTTCTTTATAAAACAGATAGCTCATCGCCGTCACATTATTTAAAACAGCACCGGCAACACGCACATCTTTGCGGAAATTTTTAAAGCCTTCTATCATGGCAGCTATAGAAAGAGCAGCGCCTTTGGCATTAACAACCAAAATAACCGGTGTTTCAGTAAGGCGCGCCAAATCATAAGCACTGCCTTTAAGTGTAGTGCCCATGCCGTCAAAAAAGCCCATTGCGCCTTCCAAAACAGCAATATCACAATCTGCGCTGTTTTTGGCAAGCAGATATTTTGCCGTTTCTTCAGCAAGCATAAATAAATCCAAATTGCGCGATTTAGCACCGATTACGCGGGAATGGAACATTGGGTCAATATAATCAGGGCCGGATTTAAAGGCGGCCGTTTTTAACCCCTTGTTCATCAGCGCTTTCAGCACCGCACAGGTTAAAGTTGTTTTGCCGCTGCCGCTGGCAGGTGCAGCCAGCATAAAACGCGGCAGCTTAATTTCAGCCATATTACTCACCTTTTTTTAACGCCGTCATAATATAAACAGGATTTTGCGACATCATTAAATTATATGCGCCTAATTTTTTAGCGCGTGCTGCAAATACATTAACAATATCCAGCGCATAACCGTTACGCTGTTTGTAATATTCAACAACCTCAATTAAGGTTTCAACGGTAATAGCATTAATAACCACGCGGCAAGCCGGATTTTTGGCATAAACAGTATCCAGCATTTTACACAGGTTGCCGCCGCTGCCGCCGATGAATACACAATCCGGAACCGGCATCTCAGCAAGATTTTCCGATGCTTCGCCGGGCACTACCGTCAAATTTTCAACTCCAAACAGAGCTTTGTTTTTCTCTATAAGCTGCACAGCTTCGTTATTACGTTCAAACGCATATACCGTTCCCCGTTTTGCCTGCAACGCAAGCTCTATGGAACAGGAACCTGTGCCTGCGCCGATATCGTAAATAACATCGGTTTCCTGCGGCATAAGCTTGGAAAGTGACACTGCGCGGATTTCCTGCTTTGTCATCGGCACTTTGCTGCGCATAAACAAATCATCGCTCAAGCCATGTACGTTATGCGGCAGCTGCTTGGCATCATCATTTATAATCATCATCACAGAAAGAGAGCCGAAAGTTTTTTCAGCACCTTCTGCCGCTGTCTGGCAGCTAACCTTCTCATCATCATAAGAAAGGTTTTCGCCTACATAAACAGTCACGCCGCCTAAACCATGCGCGCACAATTTAGCACACAATGCCTGCGGAGAATTTTCGCCGCCGGTAAGCGCAAACACTTTTTTATTGTGGGCAACGGCTTCAATAAAGTTTTGCCTGCGCCCATGCATGCTTACGATTTTGGCATCATCCCAGCTCATTTCCAAAAGCTGTGCAAAATATACCAGGCTGCTGATACCGCAATAACGCACACATTCGCAGTCCGGCAATTTGCCGCTGATAGTTTTGGCAAGGCTGAAAAAGCCAACATCGCCGCTTACCAGTACGCTCACAATATCTTTTTCAGCATCGGCTTCGCTGCAAATTCTGCATATTTCAGCAGTTTTAATGGTATCATAAATGCGTTTTCCCTGTGCAAAATTTGCCAGCATGCGTTTATCGCCTATTAAAACAGTGCTGCTTTCTATTGCTTCGCGTGCAGCGCCTGTCAGCAATTTAGGGTTGCCGGGGCCAATGCCTACGATATTAACTCTTAACATTCTTTCACCTTCAATCTGCGGTCTGATAGCGTTTTTTCATTCTCTCCGCTATCTCGGCATAACCGCTGCCGTTTTCATCTTCACTTCTGGCAATTATTACCAGTTCCGCACCGGCTTCATGTGCGGCGGCAATTTTTTCTTCAAAACCGCCTGCCCTGCCGGAATCTTTAGTAACCAAATATTTAGCGCCAAAATGTTTTATCATGGCGATATTTAAATCTTCTTCAAAAGGCCCCTGCATGCAAACAATGTTTGCCGGTTTGTAACCAAGCTTTACAGCACTTGCCAGAGAATCCTGCATCGGCAGGATACGCA
>CAJLLL010000061.1 GCA_905207485.1 uncultured Phascolarctobacterium sp. | reverse complement strand
ACATTAAGTACTTTGATGGCCTGCTTAATTATAGGAAATGTAGGTTTTGCGGAAGTACAGCAAAGCGGTTCTATTGATTCTTCAATAGAAAATAGTGAATCTATTAATATTATATCGGATAAAACATATGATAAGGAACCTGGGATTAGTTATGGCATTTATGCTGAAACTGGTGATGAAATTAAATTAACTGGTGAGGAAATTACTATTACTTCTAATCAAGGTGAAACTAATGGTTCACGTGCTGTTAGGATTAATGGCGGTGCTGTCAGTTTAGGAAATGGAAATTCTGTAATAGAAATTAATGCTAACGATAATGGTGGCAATGTTGCAATGGGAGTTCATGTATTAGATAAAAATAGTAAGTTTGATGTAAATGCAAAATCTTTTACTTTGAATAGTGATGGTACCTTTGCTTTGCATGTACAAAGTAATACTCAAGATAAAAAGGCTCCCCAAAATTCAGCATCTGCTAATATTCAAGCTGATAACATAGTTATTAATGGTGCTAACTTAGGTATATCTGCGCATTCTAATGGTCAAATAAATATCAAAGGTAACTTGACTGTTAATGCAATTAATGCTATTGATACCCGTGGTAATGCAACAATTAATATTAATACTGATGGTAAACATACAACAGTATTAAATGGCGATATTGTTTTTGAAACACCTAATACTCCAGGAGACTCTCAAAATAGCGGAAAAATAATAAATTCTAATGTTAATGTAAATCTTTCTGGTGAAGATTCTTCTTGGACTGGTAGGGCTTATCAGGAATACAAAATTGATGGAGAATATGTTGATAAAGTAGAACTTGAAGCACCGGAATATCATGGTAATGTAACAGGTTTTAAAATGAACATTAATAATGGTGCTTCTTGGAATATGACTGGAGATAGCTTCATTAATAATCTTGAATTAGCTGATGGTGGTATTGTAAATATGCAGGATGGAGCTGAGGAGTTCAATGCATCAGAAATTAGATTAAATGAAGGTATAATTTCTATGCAAGGCAATGCTCAACAGGTTAATGTAAGTAATTTAAACGGTACGGGCACTGTTAACACTAACAGCCTTGAAAATAAAATGAACATTGATAATGTTGGCGAAGATACTGCTATCACAGTTAACGGCAGTGGTGAAATTGCTGATGCTATTTACGGCGGTGATGCAACAGTACAGGATTTGGCTGATGTTGTAACTACCGGTACTGAAGAAGATGAAAAATCGGCAGCTTCTCAAATTACTACCGATGAAGGTATAATTGCAGGCAAAATTACTGCTGATGTAAAAGATGGTGAAGTTACTAATTATACTGTAGCTAAAAATATCACTAACGTAGGCCTTAGCAATCTGGCTGCCATTAATCTTATGACATGGCGTCAGGAAAACAATGATATGAACAAACGTCTTGGCGAACTGCGCGACAGCAAAGGTGAACATGGTGTATGGGCACGTATGGTGCGCGGTGAAGTTGAATATGAAAGCATTCAGAACCAGTATAATTACTATCAGGTTGGTTATGATGAAAAACTCAGCACCGACCCGAACTGGACTGTTGGTATGTTCTTAACCCGTACTGAAGGTAACAGCACATTTAGAACCGGCAGTGCAGAAAACAATCATACCGGTGTTGGCGTATATGGTTCTTACTTAAAAGATGACGGCAGCTTTATTGATTTAGTTGCCAAATATGCAAGAATTGACAGCGATTTTAATGCAAACGGTGGTGTAGGCAGCGGAGATTATAACACCAATGGTTATAGCATTAGTGCTGAATACGGCAAACGTTTTGAGCAGGGAAATGGCTTCTGGATTGAGCCTCAGGTTGAATTGACTTACGGTACTGTCGGTGCTGTCGATTATACAACCAGTAATGGTGCAGAGGTTCGCCAGGAAGGTATGGACAGCCTTGTAGGCCGTGTAGGTTTCTCTCTTGGCAAAGATATTAAAGCCGGAAATGTTTATGCCCGTGCTTCCTATCTGTATGACTTTGATGGCGAAACCGAAGTAACTATGAGCCGTGGAGGTATCAGTGATGTTTATGAACAGGACCTTGGCGGCGGCTGGTTTGAAGTTGGTGTAGGTACTAATATTAATTTGAGCGATGCAACTCATCTGTATTTTGATGTGGAAAAAACTTATGGCGGCGATGTTGCTACTCCGTGGCAGTGGAGCGCAGGCGTAAGATACAGCTTTTAATTAAAGTATAAAACTTAAAACTAAAACCCCGGTACTTATGTGCCGGGGTTTTGTGCGTTGAAGATACATTATAAATATTAGAAGTCTGTTTTATTTTGCGCCGCTTACTGCAATGCTGCTGTTATCTGCCGCGTTTTCAGTTGGCAGAGGCGGTGTAATATGTTCCGTCAGTTTCTTTTCAAGCGTTGTGTATTGTTCCTGCACTGTTGTTAAATCATCGCGCAAATCATTAATTTGCTGCTGCTGGGCTACAATAAGGCTGAACAAAATTAAAAGCAGTATTAAAAAAAGCCAGGTACGTTTATTTTGCATAACTGCCACCTCACTATTATCGGTTAAACTTTTTCTACAAATAGCATAACATTTTACGGACGGATATTCAAATATAAAGTTAAAATTTTTTAAAGCTAAACACTGCCTGTTTATGGTATAATAAACTGATGAAGTATGAGCGCCCCGCTTGGGACGCTTTTTAAATAGAAGTCAGACAGAAAAGAGGGATTATATGTTACCGAGCTTTAAAGATATGAAAGTGCCGGAGAATATTATTGCGGCACTGAAAAATATGGGCATCAGTTCGCCGATGCCGGTACAGGCACAGGCTATACCTGCGCTTTACGCCGGGCGCGATGTTATTGCACGCGCGCAGACCGGTACCGGTAAAACTTTAGCCTTTTTGGTGCCGCTTGCACAGCGGATTGATGTCACAAAGGCGTATGCACAGGCACTGATTGTTACGCCGACGCGCGAACTGGCACAGCAGATTGCTACCGAGTTTAAACGTTTAACCGGTAAGGAAAGCGCCATTAAAGTGCTTGCAGTTACCGGCGGTCGCGATTTTGATTTGCAGAAGCATAAACTGGAAAATGTATGCCATGTGTTAATCGGCACGCCAGGACGTTTGCTTGACCATATCCGCAAAGGCAATGTAAGTTTGGGCGGCGTTGATTATTTTGTGCTTGACGAAGTGGACGAGATGCTTAAACAGGGCTTTATTGATGATGCTGCCGAACTTTTGGGCATGACCAATCCGGAGCGGCAGGTAATGCTGTGCAGCGCAACGCTGAGTGAAGAAGTGCGCAAGTTAGGCCGCCGCATTACCACTAACCCTGTTTTGATTGATATTAACCCAAATGAAGCAACCGTTGATACCATTAAACAGATTTGCATTAAAACTACCGATGAATACCGTGACCGCGCTGTGGCGGCATTAATTGACCGTTATAACCCGTATTTGATGATAGTATTCTGCTTCAGCAAGGAACGCGCCAATGCATTGGGCGATGTGCTGGGAGGCATGGGTTATAATGTTGATGTTTTAACCGGTGAATTATCGCAGGCGAAACGCAAAACGGTTATGAAAAAATTCCGTGATGCCAAGCTGCAAATTCTGGTGGCAAGCGATATTGCCGCCCGCGGGCTGGATATTGAAGGCGTAACGCATGTTGTAAACTACGATATTCCGCATGACGTTGACTGGTATGTACACCGCATCGGCCGTACCGGACGCGCCGGCAATGACGGCATTGCCGTTACGCTTTACACAGCGGATGAAATTAAATGGCTGCGCAATATTGAAACCAAATTAAACATCCGTATGGAAAAACAGAACCTTGAAGGCAAAGTAATTGCCCGCCGCGAACCGGCCGCCGCGCCCAAGAAAAAGAAACCGGCAGGCCCCAAACGAGGCAGAAACGCCGTTGCCGATAAGCGCAAAGCGCCTAAAACCGGCAGCAACAGAAGGCAGAAACGTAAATAGGTGATACTATGTTAACTAAGGAAAAACGCAATAAAATCATAGCAGGCGCACTGGTGCTTTCGATGCTGACAGGTGTTGCAGGCTGCGGAAACGATGAAACGGAAGAACAGGAAGAAAACGGCTCTGCCAACACTTCGATGGTATATCCGTGGTGGATGTTCTGGCACTGGCCGATGTTTGGCGGCACTACCACTAACGTAAGGCAGGGCACGCCTTCGCCGGGCGCAAACACAGGCACGGATGCGCAAAGCAAGGTGAGCGGGGTAGATGCGCAGAAAACCGCGCCTGCCAGCAAAGTGCACAGCCCAACAACGGGCAAAACTGGCATCAGCAGCGGCGCTGCACGCAGCAGTGCCGTATCTTGAGGAGGGCGGCTATGCTAAAAAAACAATCATGGATTGACGGGCTGGACGAAAAAATAATCCCTTATATTGATGCGCCCGATTATGAAACAAGATACCCGACACTCAGCCCGCTGTATATCAGCGGAAGCGAAAAGGAAAAATTACAGTACCTTGCGCGCGAAGTGTACCGCGTAATGGCAAAACTGGCGGAAGATGTACGCAGCAAAAGCAGCGTAATGCCGATTGACATTATTAACATGACGCCGAAACTGACGCCGTTTATTGCCGATGATGACAGCGATTATGTTACCAATATTGCCCGCCTTGATTTTGTTAAAGCTAAAGACGGCACATACAAAGTGGTGGAAATTAATGCCGATACGCCCTGCGCCATGCCGGAAGCGTTTTACGGTAATGCCGTTGCGCAGCAGTATTTTGCGGGAGGCGAAGCAGATACGCATAATGCGGAACTGATTGAGCCGTTTGCAGAACTTTTAAAAACCAAATTAAGGGGCAAAATTAATTTAACCGGCGTGAATATTACCCTTGCCGCCAATGATGAATACGCTGAAGACTGGGCTAACATGCAGTACCTTAAAAACGCATTGGCAGATTACATTCAAGCGCATTTTGATGAGTATGAATTTGTTAATGTGCGTGCTGCAAGGCTGATTGATTTAGTGGTTAAGGATGACGGCGTTTATCATGACGACGGCAATGGCGAATATAAAATTGATGTTTTGTACCGCCTGCATCCGCTGGAACTTTTGATGGACGATGAAAGCAGCGACGGTTATCCGGTTGGCTTGAAGCTGATGGATTTGGCAAATATGCACAAGGTAATTCTGGTGAATCCCATTAAAGCCATTTTGATGCAGAATAAAGCCATGATGGCGATTGCGCATTATCTTGCGGAAAACACCTGTTATTTTGACGATGCCGCAAGGCAGCTTGTGCGTACCAATATTGCCGCCACAAGCATGGACGCGCAGGATTTTGCCGGGCGCAAATTCCTTAAAAAGCCTATTTTCGGGCGTGAAGGCTGCAATATTTCCATTATTGAGCCGGACGGCACTTTTAGTTATGAAGCGGAAGAAGCAGACGACTGCGCCGATATTTACCAGGAGTTTATCGATTCTGAAATTGTCGGCGTGGAAACGGATGCAGGCAGGTGGGAAGGCAAATTTACCTATTCCTGCTTTGTTATTAACGGCAAGCCATCGCAGCTTTTTGTGCGTTTCAGCCCCTATGATATTACCGGTATTGAAGCACTGTTTGTGCCGGTAGTAGTTAAATAATTACAAGCCGGCGCAGCCGCCGGCTTTTTTATATCCTGCCGCGGCAGATGCAGCAAGCTGAAATTGCTTTATACAGCGATAAGTTGTATAATTATAATGTTATAGAGTTTTTTATTGAGGAGACGATGAAATGAACGAAATTCGCGTGCGTTTTGCACCCAGCCCTACTGGTTATTTACATATCGGCGGAGCAAGAACAGCCCTGTTCAACTGGCTGTTTGCCCGCAAAAACGGCGGCAAACTGGTGCTGCGCATTGAAGATACCGATACTGAACGTTTGAAGGAAGACAGCGTAAGCCAGATTTTAACCAGCCTTAAATGGCTCGGCTTAAACTGGGATGAAGGCCCGGAAGTTGGCGGCGAAGCAGGCCCGTACTTCCAGAGTGAACGCCTGCCGCTGTATAAAGAAGTTGCGCAGCGTTTGCTTGATGAAGGCAAGGCATATTACTGTTTCTGCACCCCGGCGGATTTGGAAGCGCAGCGCGAAAAACAGCGTGCTTTAAAACAGCCGTTCCGCTATGCGCGCACCTGCCGCGATATTCCCGTTGAAGAAGCAAAACAGCGCGTGGCAAACGGCGAACCGTATTCCGTGCGCCTTAAAATACCGACAGAAGGCACGCTGACCGTACATGATTTAATTCACGGTGACGTAACTTTTGATTTAACCCAGTTTGATGATTTTGTAATTGTAAAAAGCAACGGCATGCCTACTTATAACTTTGCTGTTGTTGTCGATGACCACATGATGCGCATCAGCCACGTTCTGCGCGCTGAAGAGCATCTTTCCAACACGCCGAAACAGATTTTGATGTACGAAGCCTGCGGCTTTGAAACACCGAAATTCGGCCACATGCCGATGATACTTGCGCCCGACCGCAGCAAACTGAGCAAACGCCACGGCGCAACCAGTGTTGAAGAATTCCGCAGCCAGGGCTATTTGAACAAAGCCATTGTAAATTACCTTACTCTGCTTGGCTGGGGGCCCGGCGATGAACGCGAAATTTTCAGCCTTGAAGAAACCGTAAAACTTTTTGAACTGGAACAGATGAGCAAAAAAGCCGCTGTTTACGACGTTAAAAAGCTTACATGGATGAACGGCCAGTATCTTTCCAGCCTGCCGCTGGAAGAAATTTTGCCGGAGGCAGAACCGTTTTTTGTAAAAGCAGGCCTTGTAACCGAAGAATGGCTTGCTGAAAACAAAGAATATTTTGCCAAACTGGTAGACGTTGTGCGCGTGCGCGTAAAAACCTTGCAGGAAGTTGCCGATGCGGCAGAATACTTCTTTAAAGATGTAGAAAGCTACGACGAAAAAGGCGTTGCCAAACATTTTAAACCGGAAGCTGCTGAACTTTTAACCGCCTGCATTGAAGGCATTAAAGCTCTGAGCGAATTTAACCTTGAAACTACCGAAGCATTGTATAACAAAATTGCCGAAGAACATGGCCTTTCCCTCGGCAAAGCCATTCACCCGACACGCCTTGCGCTGACCGGGCGTACCGTAAGCCCCGGCCTGTTTGACGTAATGGTGCTTTTAGGGCGCGAAAAAACTTTGGCGCGTATGGAAAAAGCAGTTGAATTTATAAAAAATATGTAATAACGGAGGTAAGGAAAGATGAAGATTACCGGAGTTTTTTTAGCTTTGATGATGATGGCTTCCGTAGCGTTTGCCCAGCAGCCTGCAACGGTTTACAGCCGCGTAGTCAGCGGCAGCGTAACGGGCACAGTTCCGGAAACCGACGGGCTCGAAAACGTTGACCTGCAAAAAAGTGCCAACCGTGTGCTTGCCGGTGCTGCCGACAGCATAACAAAGCAGCTTGGAAGATGCAATCTTTCCTACACCGTAACGCTTAACCGCCCCAGCGTTGTAGGCATTCTGCTTAAAGCCGAAAACGCATCCGGCGTGCTTTACAAAGGTATTAACATTGATTTGACTACCGGCAGGGAAATGGCGCTGACGGATATTTTCCGCGGCGGAGAAACTTTTACCAATATTACCGGGCCTTATAACGATGCGCTTTTATATGAAGACGGCGTGCATCTGCGCGATGCAGCCGGTGCAGCCTACACCCGCGTTGTTCCTTACAAGGATTTGCTGCCCGCCATCCGCGCAGCCGAAGCAGTAAGAATTTTGCCGGTATCGTTTATGACCCGTGCCGTTGAAGGCAAACTTGTTCCCGTAAAACCGGGCGCTTTGCTTGCCGTTAAGCTGGATGCCAACCGCAGCACCGGATATAGCTGGCAGGTGCATCCTTCTGATGCAGCCAATGTTTATGAAATTGGCCGTTCGTACATTATGCCTATGAACATGGATAGCCAGGCAGGCGTAATGGGCAGCGAAATTATCTTTCTGGCAGTGCAGAACCCCGGCAGTTACAAAGTAACCATGGAATATAAACGCGGCTGGGAAATGATGGGCGTGCAGAATTTCAGCTTTGACATTGCCGCACAGTAACGGAGGGCTGCATGGATAAAAAGAACATTACCGTAACCATTTTTAACGAGCAGTATACCCTGACCACAGGGCTGCCCAAAGAAGAAACCGAAGCCATTGCCGCTATGGTGGATAACAAAATGCAGCAGCTTGCCGAAAAAACGCATGTTGTAAAAACAGGGCGTGTTGCCGTATGGGCAGCGCTTGATTTTGCAGGCGAACTTTACAAGCTGCGCAAAGAATACGAAAAACTTTTGGCGGCGGCAAAAGAATAATGGTGAAAAGCATGAACAAAAAACATAACATAGAACTGCTGGCTCCTGCCGGAAGCTGGGAAGCTCTGGAAGCAGCGGTAAACGCCGGGGCTGATGCCGTTTATATGGGCGGCAAAGCCTTTGGCGCACGCCAGTATGCCAGCAATTTTGACAGAGAAGAACTGACCCGGGCTGTGTACTTTGCGCACATGCACCGGGTAAGGCTGTATATAACGGTAAATACTCTGGTTGACGATGCCGAAATGACGGAACTTGCCGATTACCTGCTGTTTTTGAACAATGTAGGTGTAGACGGCATTATTGTTCAGGATATGGGCGTTATCAACCTGGCGCGCAAACTGGTGCCGCAGCTTCCGCTGCATGCCAGCACGCAGATGACCGTAACCAGCCTTGCCGGTGTGCGCCTGTGTGCGGATAACGGCATGGAACGCGCCGTTCTTGCGCGCGAACTGAGCATTAAAGATATTAAAACCATCTGCCAGAATACCGATACGGAAATAGAAGTATTTATACACGGCGCGCTGTGCGTAGGTTACAGCGGCCAGTGCCTGATGAGCAGCCTTCTGGGCGGCAGAAGCGGAAACCGCGGACGCTGCGCACAGCCCTGCAGGCTTCCTTACCAGGTGAAGAACTTTAAGACCCGGGACTACGGCAAAGGGGAATTTTGCCCCTTAAGCCTGAAGGACATCTGTACCATTGAGATTTTG
>CAJLLL010000060.1 GCA_905207485.1 uncultured Phascolarctobacterium sp. | reverse complement strand
TTTTATCAAATGCTGTTTCTACTACATTTGCTTTATTTCCTAATCCTAAATAATACTCACCTGTCATTAAACCTGCTAATTTTTGATTTTCTCCGTATTGTTCACCTTTTTTGAAAAAACCTTTTCCTATTTCAAATATAGACACATCTTTATTGTAATGAGCTTTATTATATTCATAAGTTCTTACCATAGATGGAATTACACTATATCTTAATGTATCTCTTTCTGGTGTTAGTGGATCTAATAACTTTAATTCTTCAAATTCATCTGCCACATATTTGTGAACTTCTGATTGTGGAATTAAAATATATGATAATGTTTCATTTAAACCTAAAGAAACCATTTTTGCTCTTATATCTCTTGTTGTTTTATCATATGTTCCAGATTTCATATTTACAACAGGTAAAATTCCTTCAATATTATCAACACCATATATACGGCTAACTTCTTCAATTAAATCTTCTTTAATTGAAATATCTAATCTTCTTGATGGAACTGTAACAGTTACAGATTCATCATTTTGAATATATTTGAAATCTAATTTTCTAAATACATCAACTATATCTTCTTTTGAAATTTCTGTTCCTAATAAATCGCAAACATCTTTATATTTTAAGTCAATTACTTTTTCTTCTTTTTCTGTTTTATCATATTTGCACATACCTGATTCAATTGTTGCATCTGCATATTGCTCTAATAATTTGCAGGCTCTTTCTATTGCCATGTATGTTCTATTTGGATCTATACCTTTTTCAAATCTATTGCTTGCTTCACTTCTTAATATTTTTTTAGATGTTTTTCTTACTTTAACAGAATCAAATATTGCTGATTCTATTACTACATTTTTTGTTGTATTTTCAACTTCTGTTGAAAGTCCACCCATTACACCTGCAAGACCTATTGCTTTTTCTCCATTTGAAATTACTATATCGTTTTCATCTAAAGTTCTTTCTGTATCATCTAATGTTGTTAGTTTTTCTCCATTTTCAGCCATTCTTACTTGTAGACAATTTCCCAGTCTATCTGCATCATAAAAATGTAGTGGTTGTCCTAGTTCAAGCATTACATAGTTGGTAACGTCAACAACATTGCTGATTGGGCGCATACCGCAGGCACGCAGGCGTTTTTGCATCCATTCCGGAGATGGGCCGATTTTAATATTTTTCAGCACACGTACGGAAAAACGGCTGCATAAATCTTTAGCCTGTACTTCAATAGATGCCATATCAGCAGCATTGCCGCCTGCCGCTTCCGCAACATACATATCCGGCATGCGCAGTTCTTTGCCAAGTACAGCTGCAGCTTCGCGCGCAAGGCCAATAATATTGGTGCAGTCACCACGGTTTGCGGTAAGGTCAATATCAAGCACAACATCGTCAAGGCCGAGTACTTTTTTTACATCTACGCCAATCGGTGTATCGGGCGGAAGAATGAAAATGCCTTCGCGCTGTTCCGGCAGCAAAAGTTTGGCATCAATGCCAAGTTCACTGGCGCTGCACAGCATGCCAAAAGAATCAAGGCCGCGCATTTTGGCTTTTTTCAGCTTCATGCCGTTAGGCAGGCTGGAACCTACAACCGCAACCGGCACCATATCATACTGATGCACGTTCTGCGCACCTGTTAAAATCTGTAAAATTTCCGGGCCGCCTACATCCATCATGCAAACCCACAAATGGTCAGAATCAGGATGGCGTTCAATATGCGTTACCTTACCGGTAACAACGCCTTCAATGCCTTCACCCAGATAATTAACGCTTTCTACTTCCAAACCCACACGGGTCAGTTTTTCAGCCAGCTCCTCAGGAGTGACATCAATATCTACATATTGTTTAAGCCAATCAATAGATGCTAACATGGTATCCCTCCTTATTTAAACTGGCGGATGAACCGCAGGTCATTTTCAAAGAACAGGCGTAAATCATCAATACCATATTTCAGCATGGCAATACGTTCAACGCCCATGCCGAATGCATAACCGCTTGTTTTGTCAGGGTCATAGCCGCTCATGCGCAATACGTTGGGGTGAACCATGCCGCTGCCCAAAATTTCAAGCCAGCCGCTGTTTTTGCAAACACGGCAGCCTTTGCCGCCGCAGATAACGCAGGAAATATCAACCTCTGCACTCGGTTCGGTAAACGGGAAATAACTCGGGCGCAGACGGATGCTTACGCTGCTGCCAAACATTTCTTTGCAGAAAGTTTCCAAAGTGCCTTTTAAATCAGCCAGGCTGATATCTTTGCCAAGCACCAAACCTTCTACCTGATGGAACATCGGGGAATGAGTTGCATCATAATCGTTGCGGTAAACAGTACCCGGGGAAATCATGCGGATAGGTGTATCGGGCACAGTTGCCTGCATTTTGCGAGCCTGCATAGGAGAAGTCTGCGTACGCAGCAAAATGTCTTCTGTAATGTAGAATGTATCCTGCATATCCCTTGCCGGATGGTCTTTCGGCAGATTGAGCGCTTCAAAATTATAATAATCGCTTTCAATTTCAGGGCCTTCCATTACTTCAAAGCCCATACGCATAAAAATCTTTTTAATTTCACGCATGGTAAGGGTAATGGGGTGCAAATGACCGCACTGCGGTTTGCGGCCCGGTAATGTAATATCAACTTTTTCGCTGGCAAGGCGCTGTTTCAGCGCTTCTGCTTCAAGTACTTCGGTTTTGGCAGTAATTGCTTCTTCCAAAAGCTTTTTAACTTCGTTCACCATTTGCCCGATTTTCGGTCTTTCTTCCGCAGGCAGGCTGCCCATGCCGCGCAGAATATCAGTCATCCGGCCTTTTTTGCCGAGATATTTTACGCGCAAATCTTTCAGTGCTTCTACGCTTGCCACTGTTTCCAGTTCTGCCAGCGCCTGCTCTTTAAGTGCTTGCAGTTCTTCTTTCATACTTAACCTCCCAAAATTCAGCATTAGGGGCAGGCGGTAAATAAAAAAGCCTCCGCCCCTCAAAGGGGCGAAAGCTGCTAAGTCTTCCGCGGTACCACCCTGTTTTGTACCTCATAACGCCTTAACGCGGCACACGCCGTCCCTACTTAATTTCAAAACGGATGCTCCAAAGTGAACTTCGGCAAAACCTGTATCACAGGGCTTTCAGCCTTGGCCCTGTTCTCTGCGTCGCAAGCGCTGCCTACTCTCTTTTTCATTGCAAACTTGTTTAAATTTGACGTTTATTATTATATCACAGCGCCTGCTTAGTTGCAAGACGGCGGCGCAGCGCTTCAAACATAACTATGCCGCCCGCCATTGCGGCATTAAGCGATTCCGCGCTGCCCTGCATGGGTATAAATACCCTTTTAGCCGCGGCCTGCTTTAACGCATCGGATGCGCCATAAGCCTCGCTGCCAACAACTATTGCCGTACGCTCCGCAAAATCAGTCTGGTATAAATCCTGCGCACCGTCAAGGCATGTTACCATAATTTCATAACCGCTTTTCTGGCACCATTTAATAAAATCAGCTTCTGCCATACCGGTAATTACCGGAACACGCAGCAACGAGCCCATTGTTGAGCGCACAGTTTTCGGCGCATAAGCATCGGCGCAGCCGGACAGTAAAATAACACCAGCTATACCGGCAGCCTCCGCCGTGCGGATAAGTGTGCCTACATTGCCGGGGTCAGCCACGCGGTCAAGCACAAGTATATTGCCGCTGCTTAATATTATGCCCTGCGGTTTTATACATACTGCCAAAATACCCTGCGGAACTTCTGTATCGCTAATTTTATTCATAACCGCTTCTGTTACGGTATATAAATCAATGCCTTTTTCTTCGGCACCGGCTAAAATCTGCGACATGCGTGCATTTTCTTTTTCCGGCACAACGAAGATACTGCGAACATCAGCATATTTAACTGCCTCTTCCACAGCACGCAAACCTTCTACTATAAAACTGTTTTCACGTTCACGGTATTTTTTCTGTTTTAGTTCGGCAACAGCCTTAACAACAACATTATTAAGGCTAGCAATTTCCTTCATTAAACAATTTCCTCTAAAGCTTTAATATTCTGGTGTTCACCAATAACAATCATCTCGTCGCCTTCTTCCAAAACCTGTGTCGGTTTCGGGTTAATGTAAGTAACGCCGTCATGTTTAATGGCAACTACGTTTACATTATAGCGTTTGCGCAAATCAGATTCAATCAGGTTTTTGCCAACAAGAGAATGCGGAATATTGGTGCTCATCAAACTGATATTATTGCTCATTTCAATATAATCAACAATACTGCTGGAGATAAGATTATGAGCTACACGTTTGCCCATATCGCGTTCCGGGTAAATAATTTTATCAGCACCGATTTTTTCAAGCATTTTGCCATGTACGGCGCTGGTTGCTTTTACGGCTACAAAAGGCACGCCCATTTCCTTAAGGTTCAGCGTGGTTAAAAGATTATCTTCCAAGGCACCAATACCAACAATAACTACCTCATAATTATTAATGCCCAGGCTGCGCAGAGTGTTTTCATCAGCAGCATCAGCACTTACAACATGCGTAAGTTCATGCGATAAATCCTGTACGATTTCTTCATTACTGTCAACGCCCAAAACCTGATAACCAAGTTCGTGCAAAGTAAGCGCGACACTAGTGCCAAAACGCCCAAGGCCAAGCACCGCAAACTGTTTTTGTTTATTACTTTTAGCCATTATTTACACCTCGTTACCCTATATTAATATGTTCCGACGGATATCTGACTTTATTTGTGCCATTGCTTAAAAAGCTTAAAATAAATGTTAAAATGCCGATACGTCCGATATACATGGTCAAAATCAAAATCCATTTGCCAAACGGCGCCCAATCCGGCGTAATGCCAATACCAAGTCCCACGGTTCCGAAACCTGATACAACTTCAAACAAAACATCTATAAATGGATAATTTTCTTGATTTATTACTGATAATGCCATTGTGGCAATAAGTACCCAAATAAGGCATAATACCGCTATTACAAACGATTTATCAACGATTTTTTCATCAATGCGCTTACCAAACATTACAACATCGCGCTGGCCTTTAATCATATACCATAAAGAAGCCATAAGCACAACAAATGTTGTTGTTTTAATACCGCCGCCGGTAGAACCGCTGCCTGCACCGATAAACATCCATATAATCAGCACAAACAAGCTGCTGTCATGCAGCTGCATTAAATCTATTGTGTTAAAACCGGCTGTACGAGATGAAACCGCCTGAAAAAATGCAGCCATTACACCGTCAAAAGCAGTCATATTGCCCAAAGTATTTGGGTTATCACATTCAAATAACCACAACAGTACTGTACCTACTATGTTCAGCCCAAGACTGCTTATCAGCACAATTTTAGTATGCAGAGCAAATCTTTCCCAGTTCCAGCCGCGTTTTAAATCCTCCAGAACAATAAAGCCAAGGCCGCCTAAAGTAATCAGCATGGCTATGCTTAAATTAACAACTATATCGCCATGATAGTCAATTAAACTTTTATAATTGCCCATCAAATCAAAGCCAGCATTACAAAAAGCCGATACAGAATGCCAATAACCATATACTATACCAATAATCCCCATGTCTTTAACAAATGCAAAATGCACCGCTAAAATAGTACCGAATACAAACTCAATACAAAGCGTATATTTAATAATGTTCAGTGCAATACGCACTACGCCTGATATTTCCGTCTGATTCATAGATTCCTGCAAAAGCAGGCGCTCACGCAGGCTAACCTTGCGCCCGGCAATAACCATTACCAGTGTTGTCATGGTCATAATGCCAAGACCGCCAATCTGTATCAGCGCGATAAGCACCATTTTGCCAAACCATGAAAGCTGGTTGCCAACATCAATAACCGTCAAACCGGTTACACACGAAGCCGATGTAGATGTAAACAGCGCATCTAAAAAAGTAAGTCCCTGCCTGTCCTGGGTAGATATTGGCAGCATAAACAAAAATGCACCGCTTAAAATTAAAACAATAAAGCTCAGCGCTACCATTTGGCTGCCATTAAAGGTTTGCCCAATCCAACGCAAAAGCTTATTTTCCCTTCCCAAGGATTCTCACCTCATAAAAGTGTTTTTATTTATATTACTACTTCAAGATTATAACAGAAAATAAATTTTTTGCAAATTTTTACGAAAAAACAAAAAAGGACCGGCGCTTGCAGCACCAGTCCTTTTTGAATTTTAATTACAGAGCAGCTTTAGCGGTTTCAACCAGTTTTGCAAATGCATCTGCATCATAAATTGCCATATCTGCCAAAACCTTACGGTCAAGCTGAATGCCTGCTTTGGAAAGGCCGCAGATGAAACGGCTGTAGCTCATGCCGTTAGCACGGGTTGCAGCATTGATACGTGCAATCCACAGACGGCGGAATTCACGTTTTTTAGCACGGCGGTCGCGGCGGGCATAGCTCAGTGCTTTCATTACAGTTTCATTAGCTTTTTTGAACTGTAAATGTTTAGCTCCGCGATAGCCTTTAGCCAGTTTTAAAATGTGTTTATGACGGCGGTGTGCAGTTACACCAACTTTAATTCTTGCCATTGGTAATTTCCTCCCTTAAAGTCCCTCAATTATGCGTACGGCAGCATTTTAACTACGCGTTCATGGTCAGTTTTATGCACTAAAGTAGCTTTACGCAGATTTCTCTTGCGGGCAGGAGATTTTTTCTCCAGAATATGGCTCTTATATGCTTTAGCACGTTTAAATTCACCGGAAGCGGTTTTTTTGAAACGTTTTGCAGCAGCTCTGCGGGTTTTCATTTTCAACTTCATTTAAAAAATCCTCCTTATTTACTCGGTTTCGGCGCAACTATCATAATCATGTTTTTGCCTTCAAGTTTGGGCTGTCTTTCCACAACTGCCATATCTTTAAGCTGGGCAGCCATTTTATTTAAAAGCACTTCGCCCAGTTCCGGGTGCGAAAGTTCGCGTCCGCGGAACATAATGGTAACTTTTACTTTGTCGCCATCTTCTAAGAAACGTACGGCATTTTTAAACTTAACGTTAAAGTCATGTTCTTCAATGCCGGGACGCAGCTTAACTTCTTTAATGTCAAAGGTTTTCTGTTTCTTACGAGATTCTTTTTCGCGTTTCTGCTGCTCGTAACGATACTTGCCGTAATCCATAATCCGGCACACAGGCGGTTTGGCAGTAGGTGCAATTTCCACCAGGTCAAGATGTTTTTCATAAGCAAGCTGCTGAGCCTCACGCCCGGACATAATGCCAAGCTGTTCGCCTTCGCTGCCGATAACGCGCACTTCACGTGCCCGAATTTCTTCGTTGATACGCAAGCTTTCTTTAGCTATGACAAGTCACCTCCAAAAAAATTCAATCAAAAATAAAAGCGGGCAGAAGAAATCCACCCGCGTTAATACATATCCAACCCTGTCGAGCTTAGCTGCAAGGTGAGAAGCGAGTGGCTTCTACTTTGTTACCCAAGTATAATAACATAAACTTACAGCATTGTCAACAGGCTATTCAATTATTTTCTTGCGCCCAGCTGGCCGTCGATAATGAACAGACCGCCTACATGGTCACCAACCATTTTAAGTTTTTCAACAATTTCAGAAGCACTTGCTTCTTCTTCCACCTGCTCATCAATAAACCATTTCAAATGGCTCTGGGCAGCGTAATCTTTTTCTTCAACAGCAAGTTCATACATATTATGAATGCGGGAAGTTACATATTTTTCATGTTCGAGAACTTTTTTAAACAGTTCCAACGGAGTGCCATAATCGGCAGCGGGCATTTCAATCGCTAAAAGTTCCGGTTTTTCGCCGCAGTCCTGCATAAAGCCCATCAGCTTAAAGGCATGTCCGCGTTCTTCCTCATACTGTGCTTTAAGCCAGTGCGCCATGCCTTTAAAATTTTTAGCTTCCATATCAAGGCTCATTGCCAGATACATATAAGCAGAATATAATTCAGCCTGAACCTGTTCATTAAATGCTTTATAAATTTTCTTTTTCATAATTTATTCCTCCTTATTTTTAAGGCTTAACCTCTTTGATGATTTAAGTATAACATAAAACGAGCTTTTAATCAATAATAATTATTTATTTAAAATGTAAAATATTTATAATTCAAGTGTTTTTGTTTATATCTGCGTTTAATTTAGAAATAGAAAAAGCGAATGGCATAAAGCCATCCGCTTTAACAGTTCTAACTATTAAACTTAGAAAGTAAATACAACTTCAGACCAAATGGTTTGATCGTCGGTATTACCTTCACGAGATTCAAAGTCAGCGTATTTAACACCTGCTACAATGTTTTTAGCAAGAGTTACATTAGCGCCTACATCAAAACCTTCATAACCATCACCATCGAAATAGGTGTCAGTAGGATAATCAGCATAGCCACCGCTGAATACAGTCGGCTGAAGGAAGGTTGCGAGTGGACGATCGCTGTAGTTAGCATATAAGCCCCAAGAACCTACTTCGGAAGCTTTAGCACCACGATAGGAAAGACCTACTAACCAACCGTTATTATCTCCATCGTAACCATCAATATCGCTGTCGCCATAGAAGTAGGCACCTCTCAAAGTCAAATCTTTAGCAATTTCACCTGCTACAGCAGCTTCCCAAATATCCTGTTCACGGAAGTTATCTGCATTATAATAACGAACAGCTGCATCAACAACACCAATACCAGCTTCAACACCGGCTACATAAATACGATCGCCAGATTCAATCAAAGTTGCCCCATCTTTAATCTCTTGTTCAGTAAATACATCTTCATCAAATTGACCACCATTTACATAGTTATCAGAAGATGCTTTCATAGCCCAACCAAATACTTTAATATCTTTACCATAGGAAAGTTTTACGCCATCGCCGCGATTATCAAGAACATCAGATTTTACAAAATCCTGACGACCTGCTTCTACTTTAACGCCACCAACTTTACCGGTTACATATGCCCAGTTCAAAGATACATCATCATCTCCAGTTGCACCTTTATCCCCAGCATAATACTGGCTGTTTTCAAAACGGCCGGTGTAGCTCCAATCTTCATTGATCTGACCATTTAACATCAAACGAGTACGCAAACGACCCTCACTACCAGCTTCGTCAGCATCTTTGTAAGAAGCACGGATCTGACCGGTGATTTTTACGTTGTCAGATTTTTTCTCAAGGTTAGCTACGCGTACGCCAAGGCTGTCCAGTTCGTCAGCAAATTCTGCTGCCAGTTTATCTACGTTAGCGCCTTTTGCCATTGCTTTTGCTACAATCTGTGCCATTTCATAACGGGTCATCAGTT
>CAJLLL010000059.1 GCA_905207485.1 uncultured Phascolarctobacterium sp. | reverse complement strand
AGATACTTGTAAAGAAGTAATTTTAAGTTCTAACCCCAAGAAAAGTTATAGAACCCTATTTTTTTGTTAAGTTAAGGTTAATTTGTTTTAAGTATAGTTCAAAAAGATAAAATAAAGTAAAACCTTAGTAAAAGATGTGCCGTAATGCTTGCAGTTCATAACTTGGCTTTGTAAGATAAAATCAAGGTTAATGTAAAGGAACTGATAAAAACATGAAGGCAGATTTACATATTCATTCTGATTTTTCGGATGGCAGCAACAGCCGGGAGGCAATTTTGCAAAAAGCTGCCGATTGCGGCATTAAACTGCTTGCTTTTACTGAACATGATACAATTGAGGGATGGCGTGAAAGTATTATTTTAGGCAGAAAATACGGTATTAAGGTGCTGACAGGAGTGGAAATATCGGCACGGGATTATAAAACAGGCAAGAAAGTACATATTTTGGGTTATAATTTTAAAACAACGAATGCCATAGAAGCATTGTGTCAGCCTGTTGCCAAAGCCAGACATGAAAATTCTCTGCAAAAAATAAGCGTGCTGCAAAAACTTGGCTATAAAATAACGGCGGCAGATGTGCAGCCATATGCACGTAAATATATTTTTAAAAAGCATATTGTGCATTATTTATACGACAGTGGACAGGAAAAACAGATTTTTGGAAATGTATACCATAATATCTTTCATGGCGGCGGTGCAGGCGATTTTGGTATTAAATATGTAAATGCATCAGATGCGGTGCAGGCCATAGCAGCCTGCGGCGGTGTGGCGGTACTTGCTCATCCGGGGCAGCAAAATAATTTTGACAGTTTGCCGGAACTGAAAGCTGCCGGACTTTGGGGCATAGAACTTATGCACCCGATACATGACAGCGCTTTGCATAATATGGTGCGGGCCGCAGCCGCAAAATATGCGTTGGTTTGTACGGGCGGCAGCGATTACCACGGAATATATTCCGAATTTTTGCATCCGATAGGTTCTAACTTGTGCCCGGAGATAACGGCTGAACTGTTGCAAAACAGTACAGAATAATTTGCTTTTTACAAGCCTGCGTAAATTTTATGCAGGCTTTTTTGTTATGCGGAATTAAACGTTTAAAGCAGGGAAAATTTATTTTTTGCAGAATATAATAAACATACTTAATTTGCAGTAAAAAGGGAGGCGTGACGATGAAGATAACTTTTTTGGGTGCCACAAGGATGGTAACCGGTTCATGCTATCTTTTGGAAATAGGCGGCAAAAAAATGCTGATAGACTGCGGTATGTTCCAGGGTTCTAAACTGATTAACGCTTTTAATGAGCGTGATTTTGTGTTTAACCCCGGTGAGATTGATGCATTGGTTTTAACGCATGCACATATCGACCACAGTGGTTTGATACCGAAACTGATTGCCCAGGGATATAAAGGGCCTGTATACTGCACTAAAACCACTTTGGAACTTTGCGGCATATTGCTGCCGGACAGTGCGCATATCCATGAGGCTGATGCCGAGTTTGCCAACCGTAAGGGACTGCGTGCAGGGCGTAAATTTATAAAGCCGCTGTATACGGTTGACGAAGCTTATACAGCGCTTAAAAATTTTGTTGTGCGTGATTTTGATGAGGCGTTTGATGTTATTCCGGGCATAAAGGTTAAATTTAAAGTTGCCGGCCATATTATTGGTTCAGCCATGGCTGAGATATTTGCTGAAGAAAACGGCAAAACAACCAAACTGATTTTTACCGGCGATGTCGGACAGCCCGGAGCGCCGATTATAGCTGACCCGGAACAGCTTGCCGGTGCTGATTTTATCATAACGGAATCGACATACGGCAACCGTGTGCATAAGGCATACGATAAGGAAGCGGAGCTTGCGGAAATTATTAATTCAACTGCTGAACGCGGAGGCAACGTTATTATTCCGGCCTTTGCTGTTGGGCGTACGCAGGTTTTGCTGTATTATTTTCAGAAACTTGCGCACGAAGGCAAAATTTCCAGCGATATTCCCATTTATATTGACAGCCCGATGGCCAATAAGGCTACGCAGATTGTTCTCGGCAATCCGCAGGAATTTGATGATGAGGCGCGTGCTATTTATGAAATGCAGGGTAAACGCCTGCTAGCGATGAAGCAGCTGCATTTTACGGCTACGGCGCAGGAATCGCGTATGATTAATGAAATGCCGGGTACAAAAATTATTTTGTCGGCAAGCGGCATGTGTGATGCCGGGCGTGTTCTGCATCATTTAAAACATAATTTATGGCGTGAAGACAGCAGCGTAATTATTGCCGGTTATCAGGCAGAAGGCTGCCTCGGCCGTAAATTGATTGAAGGCGTGCGCCAGGTTAAAATTATGGGCGAGGATATACGCGTTAATGCCAAAGTTTACAATATGAAAGGGTTTTCTGCCCATGCCGATAAAGAACAGTTTTTGGAGTGGTACGGCAAAATGACGCAGAAGCCTAAAGCATTTTTTGTAACGCATGGCGAGGTTGACGCGGCAATGGAATTTGCCGGAGAACTGCAAAAACGCATCGGTACGGCGGCATATATTCCTCAATATGGCGACAGCGTAACCATAAACGGCAGCGAGTGGTCGGTAACGTCGTCTGAAATTGTTAGCGACGTACCGGAAGTTGCGGCTTTGCGTGATTACATGAAAACGCTTGAGCGCGCATATTTGCAGCACCGCACCAAGATTGAACAGGTTATTGCGCGTGATTCCGGCAAAGTTAAGGATATCCGCAAGAAACTGGAAAAAATTAAAAAATATGTTGACGATATGCTTTCTTCGTTGTAAATTTATAACTGTAGGTTAATATAGCCGTGTCCATTGTACTCCAAAGACTGGCTGAATGGTTTTTGGAGTACAGTTTTTTTGCGGCTTAAAATAAAGGGGGCTTTACATTTGGAAAAAACAAAACAAAAAGAACAGGTGGGCGGCATTCTGGGTTTAATTGAACGTGTCGGCAATAAAATCCCGGATATTACCGTTCTGTTTATCGGTGCATTTGTACTGGTGTGCGTAATCTCGGCTATATTGTCGCAAATAAGCTTTGATTATGTGCATCCGGCAACCGGCAAACAAATTGTTATCAACAACATGTTAAGCGGCAAGGAACTGGTTACGCTGATGAGCAAAATGGTAACCAACTATGCTAATTTCCCGCCGCTGACAATGGTTATCGTAGCAACGCTCGGTATCGGTATTGCTGATGGTTCCGGTTATATCAACACGGGGCTGAAAAAACTTTTGTCGGTAACTCCTAAATTTTTAATTACGCCGGTAGTAATTCTTGCCGGTATGGTAAGCCATCTCGGTCCGGATACCGGTTATGTAATTATTATTCCTATTGCTGCCTATATGTTTTATGCAACAGGCAAACATCCGCTTTCCGGCGTTGCAGCATCTTTTGCAGGCATTGCAGGCGCATTTTCCGCCAACTATACGCCGTCTGCCATTGACCCTGTAATTCAAGGCTTTACGCAAAGCGCAGCGCAGATTATTGACCCTACTTACCAGGTAAACGTACTTTGCAATTATTTTTACGCTTTGGGTTCAACCTTCCTGGTAATTGCTTCCTGCTGGTGGGTAACTGAAAAAGTTGTGGAACCCTGGCTTTGGAAAACTTATCCGCTGCCGGACGACCTTGACCTTGGCAATGAAAACAACACTGATATTACCCCGGTTGAAAACCGTGCGTTCATGATTTCTACCGGCGTGCTTGTGTTAATGATTGCCGGATTGTTTGCGGCTCTTTATCCGCAGGATTCCCTGCTGCGTGCGCCTAACGGCGAAATTGCCAGCTTCCAGGCTCCTATCATGCAGTCCATTGTTGCGGTAATCTTTATTTTTGCTGCGGCAGTAGGCCTTGTTTATGGTATTTTAAGCGGTAAATTCCGTTCTCCTAAAGATGTTACTTCTGCTATGGAAGAAATTACCAAAACTTTGGTGCAGATGGTAGTATTCTATTTCTTCGCTGCACAGTTCCTGTATGCTTTTGGTGCTTCCAACATAGGCGTACTGCTTGCGGTTTCCGGCGCAGAGTTTTTAAAATCTCTCGCACTGCCGCCGCAAATTACTATTTTAGGCATTATTATTTTCGTAGGTTTGCTTAACCTTATCATTACTTCCGCGTCTGCAAAATGGGCTATTTTGGCGCCTATTTTTGTACCGATGCTGATGGCTGTAGGTATTGCGCCTGAACTTACGCAGGCTGCTTACCGTGTCAGCGACAGCGCCGTTAACGTAGTAACGCCGATGTTCGCATTCTATCCGTTAATCATCCTTTACTGCCAGAAATACGTTAAAGAAGCAGGCATTGGTACATTAAGCTCCATGATGCTGCCGTATACCATTACGCTGCTTGTTGCTTTAACATTTATGCTTTATTTCTTCTGGTGGTTCGATATTCCTCTGGGCTTCCAGGCAGATTATGTATATCCGCGTCGGATGTAAGATTTAAGGGGGCTTTATAAATGTTACAGGAAAAATTACTGCAAAGATTTTTGCGTTATGTAGCTGTTCCGAGCCAAAGCGATGCGCCGGTGCAAACAGTGCCGAGCAGCGAAGGGCAGCGCAAACTGGCAGAACTTTTAAAACAGGATTTGGCAGAACTTGGACTTGTTGATTTGGAAATCAGTGAGTATTCCGTATTAACAGGCAAACTGCCTGCATACCTGCCGGAAGGCTGCACGAAAGAAGTGCCTGCTGTTGGCTGGTGCGCACATTTGGATACTATTGATATTGACCTGTCGCCTGAAATTCATCCTCAGGTTATTAAAAATTATCAGGGCGGCGATATATGCCTGAACGAAGAAAAAGGTATTTACATCCGCACTGCTGAGCATCCGGAAATTGAAAAATACATTGGACAGGATGTTGTTGTTACCGACGGCAACAGCGTGCTTGGCGCCGATAACAAAGCTGCTATTGCCAACATAATGGTAGCATTGGAAACTTTGGTTGCCGAAAAACGTTATCACGGTGATATTTATGTGGCATTTGTGCCGGATGAAGAAATTGGCCTGCGTGGTTCCAAAAAGATTGATTTCAGCAAATTCCCGGTTAAATTTGCTTATACTATTGATTGCTGCGAACAGGGCGAAGTTGTTTATCAAACCTTTAACGCAGGCACTGCTGTTGTAAAAATCAAAGGCATTACGGCGCATCCGATGAGCGCTAAAGGCGTGCTTATCAATCCTACACTGCTTGCTGTTGACTTGGTAAATATGTTTGACCGTACCCAAACCCCGGAATGTACTGAAGGCACGGAAGGATATATTTGGGTAAAGAGTATTGTCAGCAACGATACTTATGCTACGGTTACGCTTGATATACGTGACCATAACAAAAAACGTTATGAAGAACGCAAAGCTGAAATTGCCGCCAATGCCGAAAAATTACAGGCCATGTATCCGCGTGCGGAAGTTAGCTGCACTATGAGTGATACTTATGGCAATATTGCTGACGCAGTAACGGAAGATAATAAATATTGCATTGATTACATTTATACTGCCATGGAAAAACTTGGCATTGAACCGAAAACGCTTGCCATGCGCGGCGGCACCGATGGTTCGTTTATTTCCACAAAAGGCATTTTAACGCCTAACTATTTTACCGGCGGGCATAACTTCCATTCCAACTGTGAGTTTTTACCGCTCGGAGCAATGGAAAAATCCTGCCAGCTTACGCTGGAACTTATTGATTTAATTTACAATAAGTAATAAAACATTAAAATAAAAAGCCAAAGGCTGTTGCTGAAATGGTAATATGTCTTTGGCTTTTTTTGTTTGTCTTTTTTAGGAAAAAGTATACAAAAATTTGCAGCAGGATTTAGAAAATTTATGACGAAATAATCAATCAAACGATTAAATCAAATGATTGATTGAATGAGGCGATGTTATGAACAACGAAGCAGGTAAGAAAGAGAAACTGATCCGCGCGGCAATGGAGCTTTTTGCAGAATACGGTTACGATAAAGTCAGCATACGCCAGCTTGCCGCAGCAGCAGGAGTTAACAGCTCGATGATTTCTTATTATTTTAATGGCAAAAGCGGTTTGTATGAAGCTGTAATAAAAGAATTTCTGCAAAATTTTGAAGGATTTATCGGCACTTTGCGCAGTAATGATATTGACCCGCGCGAAGGGTTAAAAATGTATGTACAAACGATAAGCGGCGTGTTTTATAAGTATCCGCCATCCTTTGTTAAACTGGTTTACCGTGAAGTATTAAATCCATCAGAAATTTTTGAGAAAATAACGGTTGCCAATTTTAAAAAGAATGTAGGTGAATTATTAAAACTTATTGAACGAGGCAAACAATTAGGCATGTTCAGAAAGGATTTGGACAACGAGAAAATTTTACTGATGCTTATATCTGTAATTAATTTTTACTTTTTGTGCCGTCCGCTGCATACCAGAATTATAGAGCAGGACGAAAAATTTACTTCAGATTATTTGCAGCAGGTAATGAGCGTGTTTTTGCAGGGAATTGAGGTAAACGGAGATGAAAAAGCATAAATTTATTATAGGTATAATGATTGCCTTACTTTTAATTGCGGCAACAGGTTACAAGTTATATTTACAGCAGCAGGCAGCAGAAATTTTAACCGGCACGGTAGAAGCCACAAAAGCAGATATTGCGCCGCGTATCGGCGGTTATCTGCGTGTGCGCACGGTTAAGGAAGGCGAGCGGCTGACTAAGGGCGAACTTGCAGCACAAATTGATACGCGTGATTTGGAAGCACAGCTTGCCGAAAACAGGGCAGCTTACGCCAAAGCACAATCGCAGCTTACAGATTTGCTTAAAGGGGCACGTCCGCAGGAACTGCGTGAAGCAGCAGCTAAAACCGCAGCAGCGCTTTCTGTTTATGAACAGGCACATGCTGACCGTCTGCGTTATGAAAGACTTTATGCCGATGGCGCGGTAGCGCGGCAGCAGTATGATAAGGCTTTGGCTGATGATTTGGTGGCGGCTAACGATTTGGCGGCAGCACGTGAAGCGGAGGCATTGCTTTTGGCTGGCAGCAGGGTAGATGAAATTGAGGCGCAGCGTGCAGAAGTTAAACGTGCGGAAGCGGCAGTTGCTGCCGCGGAAGTAAATTTAAATGATGCTTCGTTATACAGCCCGGTGGATGGCGTGGTGCTCAGCAAAAATTATGAGGTTGGCGAATATGTTGCGGCAGGCATGGCTGTGCTGACGGTTGCAGATTTAAGTGATTGCTGGGTACGTGTCTATGTGCCGTCAGATGTTCTGGGAAGCATTAGAATCGGGCAAAAATGCAATGTCAGCATAGATGCTTATCCTGATAGAATTTTTGAAGGAAAAATTACGGAAATTAGTGACAGCGCGGAATATACGCCGCGGCAGAGCATTACCAAACGTGAACGTGCGAATTTGGTTTTTGCAGTTAAGGTTGCATTGCCAAATGAGGAGGGCATCTTTAAACCGGGTATGGTGGCAGATGTAATGCTGCCATGACTGCTTACGCAATAGAAACAAAAGATTTAACATGTAAATTCGGCAGTTTTACTGCTGTTGACAAATTAAATATTCACGTAGAGGCGGGGCAGATTTATGGCTTTTTAGGTTCCAACGGCAGCGGCAAATCTACAAGTATCCGTATGTTGTGCGGGCTTTTGAAGCCTGCCGATGGAAGCGGCACTGTGCTTGGGTATGATATTGTGACACAGGCGGAAAAAATTAAGGAACATATCGGCTACATGTCGCAGAAGTTCAGTTTGTATTTAGATTTAACGGTATTTGAAAACCTTGATTTTTATGCTGGTATGTATGGTTTGCGCGGCAGTGAAAAATATGCCCGTATTGATGAAATGATTTCTGATATGCAGCTTGAAGATAAGCGCGATGCTCTCAGTGCGACACTAAGCGGTGGGCTTAAACAGCGCCTGGCATTGGCGTGCGCTATTTTGCATAAACCAAAGCTGTTATTTTTGGATGAACCTACAAGCGCCGTAGACCCTATTTCGCGCCGCAGCTTCTGGCAAATTATTCATGGGCTGGCTCTTGGCGGCACAACTATGGTAGTAACAACGCATTTTATGGAAGAAGCGGAGCATTGTGACAAAATGGTGTTCCTTGACGCGGGGAAAATGGTGGCGCAAGGCAGCCCCAAAGAATTAAAGGCAAGCATTAAGGAAGTTCTGGTAAGCATTGCAAGCGATGATTCCATTAAACTGCGGGAAGAAATAAGACGGGCAGTGCCGGTGCTTGATGCGTATATTTTCGGCCGTGAACTGCGCATACTGATGCGCCGTGAAGATATGGGCGCTCTTTCCGGTTATGCTTATAAAATTATAGAACCAAGTATGGAGGATGTTTTTTCGTATTATCTTGATAAACGTAAAGGCGGTGGCAATATATGAACAGGCTGCTGGCGCTTTTAAAGAAAGAATTTATTCAAATGCGGCGCGACAAGGTATCGCTGACAATAATGCTCTTGATGCCCGTGTTTCAGTTAATTATTTTCGGTTTTGCCATTAACACAGATGTTAAACATTTAAAAACGGCAGTGTTTGACCAATCGCTGACGCAGGAAAGCCGTGAACTGCTTAACAGCTTTACGGCAAGTGAATATTTTGACATTGTTTATGTGGAAGGCAGCTTGGAGAGCGTTAATTACCGTCTTGACAGCGGAGATGCCAAAGTAGGCATTATTATACCGCCGGATTTGGACAGTAATTTGGAACATAACCGGCCAACGCCGATACAGGTTTTGGTCGATGCTACTGATTCTCAATCGGCAGGCTCGGCAATAAGTGCGGCACAGTCCATAGGCATGCTGAAATCGCAGCAGGCATTGGCAGAACAAAGCGGACTGCATGGCGCGGCAAACAATTTATACGATGTGCGGATACGTGCCTGGTACAATCAGGATTTTGTAACATCGTTTTACATGGTACCAGGGCTTATGGGTACAATTTTAACGCTGACCATGGTTATGATAACATCTATGGCAATTGTGCGCGAGCGTGAAACCGGTACTTTGGAGCAGCTTATGGTAACGCCGCTTAAAACATGGGAACTTATGCTTGGCAAGATAATACCCTATATTTTTGTAGGCTATGTGCAGATAACTGTTGCGCTTATGGCCGGGCTGTTTGTGTTTGATGTGCCTGTGCGCGGAAGTTTGATTTTATTGTATGTGCTTTCGTTATTTTTTATTGTAGCTTCACTGGCGTTTGGCGTTTTAATTTCTACCTATGCGCAAACGCAGATACAGGCAATGCAAATGTCATTTTTTGTTATTCTGCCGAGTATTATGCTTTCGGGGTTTGTTTTTCCGCGTGAATCAATGCCGCAGATTTTTTACTGGCTTGGTGATTTATTGCCGCTGACGTACTATTTGCAAATTTTGCGCGGCATTTTTTTGAAAGGCAACGGGCTGGCCTTTTTATGGGGGCAGGTAGCGGCGCTGATTATGTTTATTTTACTTACGCTTGGTCTGAGCATTAAAAAATTTGTGAAAAAACTTAACTGAAAATATAATAAAGGTCCTCCGGTATGTTATAATTTACTTATCTAAATAATAGTATATCCGGAGGATTTATGAATATAGGAGCAAGACTTGAAGCAGTGGCAAAACTGGTGCCGCAGGAATGCGTGCTGGCCGACATTGGTACGGACCACGCTTATCTGCCGGTATGGCTGG
>CAJLLL010000058.1 GCA_905207485.1 uncultured Phascolarctobacterium sp. | reverse complement strand
TTTATATAAAATATTTTCTTCTAATTGCAAACTATTTAAATTTATTATTCTATACAGTTATATAAATTCCTGCTTGAAAATTATATATTTTCATTAGCATTTAATAGTAAATTTACATCTATTTCAAGGCCGCCGGCAATTAAAAATAACGTTTCAAGTGAATAGCTTTTACCGTTATTACCACGTTCTATCTGCCCAAGATATGTTGTGCTGATGCCAATTTTTCCAGCTAATTGATTTTGAGTATAGCCGTGCAGTTTTCTGTAATATGCAATTTTTAAACCTATCATTTTATATCTCATTGCAAACACGGCTATTCTCACTCTCCTTATATTTAATTTTCTCATATTTTACGTTTTTAATTTTGCACTTATAGATTGCTTTTTTAGGTATATAGTTTGTGTTATTATCTTTTCATATTGATAAAAAAAGGCAGCCTGCTGTAAAGCTGCCTTAAAATCAGATTTTCAGTTTTTCCACCCCGGTGCTTCGCGGATATTTATTTGATCCAATAAGCCATTATAAAACCTAAAGGAATATGTTTGCCCGTTTGGCATAAGGTAAGTGAGCCAATCATTATCGCTTTTAAGCAAATAATACAGCTTCATTTTTTCTGTTACGGCATTCATACTATCACCAATTTTAATGCCATTACTCAAACTGCCGGCATAACTATCGGTAAGTGTTACCGAATCCTGCACCAAGTTATTAAAATATGGTACAAAATCCACAACTACGCCGTTGGCAAAAATATTGCTGATATGAATTGTCCCTTCACCTTTTCTGCCGCTTAACGGTGCTTTAATGTAAAATTCTTCTTCCGTAGAATTGAAATTTAACCCGTCAAAATTAAGGTTAGGCGTTGCTTGTGCATAATGTTTTTTTATGATTTGCAGGTTATCTTGCATTTGCTGTAAATCTTTTTTTACGCCGTCAAGCGTTTTATATACCTCTTGCAAGGCATTCCTTCTCCACAAAAGGTCTTTAAACCAGCTTTCTACGGCAAGAAGTTCAGGCACCTCCTCCACTCTGCCATTTTTCCATGTTAATGTTGTTGTACCAAATTGCAGCACATCTACATTATAAGCATACCCCGGCAATGCGCTGCCATCACCGCCGTTTGGCAAATACAACACACCTAAGCAATTGTAATAATCAGGGAATGTTTCATAGAAAAATCTTCTTGTCCCATATAAAACAAAGCCGCCGTCCAAAGGATGCTCAACCCAGGCATAAATGCTGCGAATATCACGCGGATTCAATTTTGCTGCGTCTATATTTACTTCCGACGGCAAATAATTTGCTATGCTGTTATCTGTATCTGTTTTCATATTGCCAAGTTCCGACTGGACATACGCATATTTTACCAACGCTATAAACGGAGCCATGTATTCATCTTTGCCACCTGCCTCTATATGCAGATTAGCGTTTTTTTCATTATTAACAGCATTATATAAAGTTCTCAAAAATTCCCTGTTGTCCTTGCCATTTACTTCATCTAAAGTAATTTCAAAGGCAGCATCGGCAATTTTGTAAGCTATCTGCGGTTTATCCTCATCAGCAGCATTACGGTAAAGTTCAAACACGGGCGTCATATCACCGTTTTTAATGGCATCAGTTACAAGTTTTTCCGTGTCATCACGCATAAACCAGTAAACTGCGCCGCAAATTACAGCCACTATAACAGAAACAACTAAAATTATGCTTACAGACTGCTTATTTTGGGGCTTATCATCTGTTTTTAACACTTCACTGTCATTTTGTATTTTATTCTGTGTTTCCCACTCACCAAATTCATACCTGCAATGCGGACAAAATTTGCTGCCATAATCCACTAAACCTCCGCAATTAGG
Organism: uncultured Phascolarctobacterium sp.; assembly: GCA_905207485.1. Lineage (GTDB taxonomy): Bacteria > Bacillota > Negativicutes > Acidaminococcales > Acidaminococcaceae > Fusicatenibacter_A. The sequence goes on along the minus strand of CAJLLL010000058.1, from coordinate 8,230 downwards.
ACATACATATTTTTGTTCATTCACAGCTTCTTCCTCCCCTGCTTAATTTTTACCAGCAAGCGGATCCGGTCCATATTTATTTGGTCCTTCTGTCCCTTTGGCAAACCATAAATAAAATACAGGCAAAATTAAAAATTCACTTAAAACAAACCAACCGGATTTATTTAAATCGTGCCAACGCCTAATGGAAATACATATACCCGAATACATAAGCACCAAATAGGCTGCCAATGAAATAATAAAACCAAGAACTCCTAATTCAAGAGCAACTTCGCCAATAAACCATGCTAAAATCTGGCAACCAATACCATTAACAGCAAGGCGTTCAAATGCTGCTTTTCTGTTTAAACGTCCCTCGCTAGAAAAATACATTTCTTTGAAACTTTCTTCTTTGTTATTTACTACAGCATAATTAGTTTGCGATTCCGCAACAGGTACACCCCAACTGCCAAAGGCGTTGCCGCAGTATGGACAAAATCTGCTACCATAATCAACTAACTCGCTACATTTTGGACATACATATTTTTGTTCATCCATATTTTCACCCCATTATCAATATTTTTCAGTAAGCGGGTCTGGGCCATATTTATTAGGACCAGTTGTTCCTTTTTCAAATAACAATTTTAATCCAGGTATAATCAAAATAGTTGCTAAAACATACATACCTGATTTATTAAGGTCGTGGCATCTTCTTATATTAATAGTTAAGCTTGAATAAAAAAATATTGCGAAAGGAATAAAACTAAATAAGAAAACCATTATTGAACCAACAACATCACCTTCAATAAGATAAGTACCACTAATTATACTTAATAGCAAGAATACTGGTATTGAAATTACACTTAATAATAAATTTCTAACTATTGCTTTCTTTCTATTTAATCTTCCTTTAGTTGAAAAATATTTTTCTTTAAGACTTTCTTCTTTGTTTGCACGTCTTGTAGAATTGACATAATTCGTTTGCAATTCTACTGCAGACAGACCAGCAGAATTATCCCAATTGCCAAAGGCATTGCCGCAGTGTGGACAAAACCTGCTACCATAATCAACTAACTCGCTACATTTTGGACATACATATTTTTGTTCATTCATGATAAAATTCTCCTTTTTATTATAAATTTCACTTATTTCCAGATAAAAAAGTTTTAAAAGCAAATACAATTATTGCTAATGGTATTGTAAACATGCCTAAAAAAGCAGCTAAAACAATTTCCCGAATAATATAATAGCCTGTGTTAAAATAAATTACACCAACCTGCCCAAGTAGAGTTCTCCTCAAATACTGATTAGCATTATATCCCAGCAAAATATACAAAATTATTAATAAACCATCCATTTTTATATTCCTCCTGTAATAAAATTTTATATTTTATGTTTGAAATGCTTATTTTAATTTACACCACCCTATCGCTAATCAGCACCGCTGCATCAATTTCCAGCTTTTCTGCAATAAGTAAAAGCACCTGTAAACTCGGCATTTGTTTGCCGCATTCTATTTTGCTTAAATATTGCGATGTTATGCCCACCTGCCCCGCCAAATCTATTTGCCCGATATTTTTAAGTTGTCTGTAAAACTTTATTTTAGCACCTATTCTTCTGTATTTTTCGCTTTCGCTGCTCATTAAATCACCAACCTTACATTAATATTACATTTATACAAGGGCAGGACTTGCATTTATAGTTTTAAATTTAGCATTAATAGTTTATCTGCTGTTTGTAAAGTTTAAATTTTACCCTGCAAGAGTAATTTTTCTTACTATGAGGTTTATTTATTGATATTTTAATAAAACTATAAGTTCTTGTGGTGTCCAAAAAGGACACAAAAATAGCGCAGATAAAAAATCTGCGCTAAAAGTAAATTTAGTTTATTTTTATATTATAGTTTTGTGTTATTGTGGATAAATTATCTGCCGTTAAAGTAACTTGCGCCACTGCCGGGCTGCCGGATACGTAATAATTGGCTACTGCACCCGCAAGAGGAAACTCAAAATAATCATTGGCTGGGATAGTGCCGCTTAAGCTGATAGTGACAACACCGCCATATCCCTGATTATTTTTGTCAAGCTGCCAGTTAATTTGCCTGCCGCCCCATAAATTTGCCGTAAGATTATTGCCGGTTACCATTAAATTTGTAAATTGTATTACTAATTTAGGATTTTTAATTTCCTGACCACTATCGTTCTGTACGGTAAAAGTTGGTATTTTGCCTTTTGGCAGTTCCAATAAAGTAAGTCCTGCCTGTTTGCCCTGCTCCCTTGCAGTCTGATAAAGCGGGTTAGTGCTGATGGCAAAATCTAAATTTTTTACAGTTAACTCTGCCGTTATTTTTGGCGGTGCTTCCTGTGTTTGCTGTACAGTTTCTTCTTTGGTAGCAGGTAAAACTTCGTTTTTGGTTGTAGCTTCACGCTGCATATTCTTTTGTGTTTCTGTTACAGCAGTTTGTTGTGGCTCCCCATTATCCTGCCGATGCAGGTTTAGATAATAATAACCGCCTGATAAAATTGCTAAAACCGCAGCAACTATTAATATATATTTTTTACTGCCGCTTTGATTTTGCAGCAACAACTTTTTCAGTTCTGTTGCCGAAGCAATACGTTTTTGCGGGTCAAACTGTGTGCATTTAGCTTTTACATTCTTCAGTTTGCCATTATACTCCGCACCGAGCAAAGCCTCCATTGTTTTACCAAGAGCATAAATATCACTGCGCACATCAGTTGTACTGAAACCATACTGCTCCGGCGGGGCAAAGCCGGGAGTTCCCAAAATTCTGGTATCATGCGCTTTAGTACTATTCAAAGTTTTTGCTGCGCCAAAATCAATAAGCCATACTGTTCCATTTTGCCAAATTATGTTGGCAGGCTTAATATCACGGTGTAAAATGCCATAATTATGTATTGTTTGCAAAATGTTGCAAAGCTGAATAGCTATAGAAAATACATCTTTTTCAGCAAAATTTTGCTGCTGCTCTAATGCTTCCTGCAAATTTACGCCATTTATGTATTCTTCAATAACATAAGTAATATTATTTTCTTCCGCGCAATAAAAAATTTTAGGCAGACCTAAGCAATTCATCTTTGCCAAAGCACGATATGGCAAACCACTGCCCTTTACTGTTTTACGTATATAAACAGCGTTGCTGCTGTCTGTAACAAGTTCAGTAATACCGGTTTGGCTTTCTTTTAATACGCTTATTCTTTTAAAATTATTTTGTATAAATTCTATCGTAGCACTCATTTTTGCTTCCGTTAAGTAATTTGTTGTATAATATTATAACATAGATAAATTACGAGGTGTATCATGGATAAAACTACTGAAGATTTACAATCAGAACTTACTAAGGCAAAATCATTTAACGAATTTTACGATAAAAATAAAACCGAACTGGGGTTTCCTTCCGTAACAGCTTATTTAGAACATTTAATGAAAATTAAAAATATGAAGAAAGCAGAAGTGGTTGCTGCTTTAAATTTAGAACGCTCATATGGATATCATATTTTAGATGGCACAAAAAATCCAAACCGTGACAGGTTGATAATTTTGGCAATTGCAGTGCATGCAGATATTGAAGAAACGCAGAATCTGCTGAAATATGCCAAAGAACGTCCGTTATATGCCCGTGACCCCCGCGATGGTTTAATTTTTTTCGGAATTAAAAACAGAAAAAATTTAACAGATATTAACTACCTGCTTTTAGAGAATAACTTAAAAATTTTGCAATAGCAAAAAACCTGCATGTTAACCATGCAGGCTTTTATTTTTTATTCAAACAAATCTGTTTGCAATACTTTACAGCTTTTCATTTTACGTTCTGTTACCACGTCCTGCGGCGATAATTCGCCAAACAGCAGCGGACTTGTTTTATTGTGCGCGGCTATGTTGGTTTGCACAACCGGTGCATTGTAGTTGGCATAGCAATATAAACACCCGCCGGGGCAGGTGTTGTATGCGCCGATATCAACGCTTGCAGCGCAGCCGCATTCCGCTCGCTGATTGGCATCTTTTTTTACGTTAAACTTAAATACGCCGATATCTTCAATCAAAGCTTTATCTATGCAGGCGGAAGGAGTAATGCCAAACTCTTTAAAATCCATTGCTTCTGCGCAGGTTTGCAGTTTCAGCCTGTATTTTGCAGCAATTTCAGCAAGGCGTTTTACAAAAGCATATAGTTCATCAGCGTTTAAATTTACAGCGGCAAGCTGCTTTTCATTGCGCTTTGTGTTACGGTAACTATCTATAAAACTTATCACACAGCGCTCCGTGCTGTCTTTCAGTTCTGCTGCCAGTGCCGCAAAGCACTGCAAATGATATTCCGGCGTATATTTATTGCTGAAAAATATCGGGTCATAACGCCAAATTACGCGTTTTTTGCCAATCTTTGCCGCCAAATCCCTGAAAGCAGGTACAAGCACCAGCTTTTTATCCGGCACATTCGGTTCAACCTCTCTGCCATACCCTGTCAGCGTAAACTGAAAATAATATGGATATGCCGCAAGTTCCGAAAGCCTTCTTGCCATCGGCAGCGGATTCTTGGTCCAAAACACAAAGGCATCTGCCGCATCAGGCGTCAGTATTACTTTGCTTACGCTATGTAAATTCATCGGGTTGCGCACCATAACAAAACCGGCGCGCAGACGGTTGTAGAACCAGTCTGCATAAAATGCCGGTATGTCTGTTCTGCGGCTTACGCTGATAATCATAACTTTCTTTAAATATGCTTAACCGCTTTAAAAAGTTCTTTGTTTGCTTCAATAGCGCCGCTGCCGCCGACAACGCACAAATAATTATCGCTGAGCGTATCGCGCACAACCTGTCCCAATTTGCGCAAATCATCATTAACAAGGTTTAAAATTTCATCACGGGTCTTCTGGCGCATTTCCTGCGGAATGCCTTTAATATAGGCAAGCGCCGTTTGCGACAGGCGCATGGAATTTGTAAGCGGTACATCGGCAGCACTGATTGTGCCAATAATATATTTTGTCAATTCACGTTCTGGCAAATCAAGGCTTTCCAGCCAATCCGGCAGTCCGCGGTAAGCTTCCAGTGATTCAGCCAGTTTCGGGTCGCGGTAAGAAGCAAAATACATGCTGCCGTTGCGGTCAAATACAGCCGATGCCCCATATGCGCCGCCTTGAATACGGATTTTAGTCCACAAATATTCATAGCGCAGCACGGTTTCCAAAACTTTCATGGCACCGGTAAATTTGTGCCCATATTTGCGGAAATCACCGCCGGCTGCAACATACTGCACCTTGCCGGGCGTCATAATTCCTTCATCAAGCCCAGGTACGGCAAGCGGTTTTACCTCAGCCCCTGCCACGTCAGACTGCGGCAGTGCAGCGGCAAAATCTTTGGCCAGTGCCAGTACCTGCATACGGTCTTCTTCTTCGCAGCTGTATGCCAAAAGGTATTTGCTGTTTTCAAAAAATACGCCAAGCAGGCTGCGCAGTTTTGCCAAAATTTCTTCGGCACGTTCATCAAAATGTTCGGTTAAATCCTTCAAAAATTCATAATAAGAATAATAATCCTGTTCGTTGACCCTTGCAGCCGGAGAATAATACGAATTTAAACGTGCGCAGGCAACAGTCTGCCCGCGGCTGAAAAAGTTGCTGCTCCAATCGCTTTTAACTTCTGCCAATACTTCACGCAGGCGTTTAGTGCTGTCCAAACGGCTTTCAAGCGCAATGGCATGCAGAATATCAAACAAATGCGGTAAATTATGCACCAGCGCTTTAGCGGTAACCGTAAATTTAACGTTATAATCATTTACGCTTTCCGCTGCCGAATAAGCATGTACCTGAAATGCCACGCCGCCGGTGTATTTAGTGCCCAGCGTAGAAAGCTGCTGATATGTATATTTGCCTGCATCGACTTTACCAAGCATATCACTCAGCAAATAACAATACGGCAACAGTGCCCCGTCAATGCCGCTCATATCAAAATACCAGTTTAAATAAGCAATTTTATTGGTAAAGGCAGGCACATACAAAAATTCGTTATTGCCTTCTTTTGTCAGTTCTCCATCCAGTTTTTCCGATTCGCGGCGAATGTCGCTGCGTTCTAACAGCGGAATGCTTGCCAAAGCCTCGGCGCTGTCGGGTGTTGCCTGGCGCTCATGCAAAATGCGGCAGTGATTGATATAGTTCTCCAGTTCTTCTTCGCTCATGCCGTCTTTAATTTGCTGCATTTGGGCAGCAAGTTCAGCCTGTTCAGCTTCTTCCATCCCCTTTTCAGGAGTCAGCGTCAGCAAAACCTTATGCGTATTATCAAGCAAATAATTTTCAATCAACTGCTCGTAATAATTGGTTTTTATGCCCTCGCGCAGTTCTTCAAGCATTTTATTGTAGCGCAGGCCTGCCAGCGGGTCGCCATCATACAACCATGTATCCATTACGCCAATGCCGTAAATAAGGCCTTTGGGATAAGCGCCAAAATCGGCCTCACGCAGTTTAAACTCCAGCATATTAAGGCATGCTTCCAAAAGTTCTTTATCAATGCCTTCAATGGTCAGTTTTTGCAAAGTACGGTATACAACGCTTATAAATTCATCGCGTTTATCAGCCTCGCTGCCCGATACCTTAATAGTAAACACAGGCTGGCGCAGACTGCCGGTATACTGGCCGTAAGCATCGGCGAAAATTCCGCTTTCCAAAAGCGCCAAACGCAGCGGCGCACTGTTGCCCTCCAAAAGCACTGTCTCCAAAAGACGGAGCGCAAGGCTGGTTTTGGCATCACGCGCATCTCCGCAAACAATATCAAGTTCGTGATAAGTTTTAGCCGCTAAATCTTCATCTGCTCCAACAGGATAATGAGCCTGCACCTCTTTGGTTTTGCCAAACGGCTGCTGCAAAGGAATTTCTGAATTTACGCTGCCGCTTTTGGTAAATGCCGATAAATATTCACCATCCAGATATGCAAGCGTTTCTTCAATATCCATATCGCCATACAAATAGATAAAGGAATTTTCCGGGCTGTAATAAGTCCGGTGAAAGTTTTCAAATGCTTCCTGCGTAAGCTGCGGAATAGCTTCCGGGTAACCGCCGGATTCAAAACGGTAAGGGCTGTCTGGGAATAATGCGCGCATAACCTTATTTTCGGCAATAGCATCTGCCGAAGAATATACGCCTTTCATCTCGCTGTAAACAACGCCGTTATACGCAAGTTCGCCCTCTTTAGAATCAATTTCATAGTGCCAGCCTTCCTGCATCAGCGTATAAGGGTTTTCATAAATCAGCGGGTAAAATACAGCGTCAAGATATACATCCATTAAATTTTTAAAATCTTTATCATTGCGGCTGGCAACCGGATACATTGTTTTGTCCGGATAAGTCATTGCATTTAAAAAAGTATTCATAGAACCTTTTACAAGTTCCACAAACGGCTCTTTCAAATGATATTTACGCGAACCGCACAGCGAGGAATGCTCCAAAATATGCGGCACACCGGTATCATCATACGGCGGCGTGCGGAAGCTGATGGAAAACACTTTGTTATCATCAGTATTTGCCAAATATAACAGGCGCGCGCCGCTTTTTTCGTGCTCCATTAAATAAGCATCGCTTTTAATTTCATCAACATATTCAGCATGCTTTACAACAAAGCCGCTGTAAATTTTATTAACTGCAAGTTTCATATTATACCTCCAAAAATAACACTAATTTTATTTTAACACATTTGCACAAGCTATAATAAAAATCTTTAGTGCCGCTTGCCAAAATTTGTAAAATTTTATATAATGGCATCATAAAAATTTATTTTGATATATCAATGACATCATAATTGAAGGAGCTGTTTTAATGGAACCTGCACGTTTCAGCCTGCGCATTCACCCCATTATTATGAAAAAAATGAAGATTATTGCCGAAAATAACGGCCGCAGCGTTAACAAAGAAATTGAACAGATTTTAAAATGGGTTGTAGAAGATTACGAAAACCAAAAAGGTAAAATTAAAATTGACAATTAAAAATAAAACTGCATTGCCGCTAATTATTGAACAGCAGTGCAGTTTTTATTTTGCTTACGCAGAAAAGCCGCCGGCAAATTACCGGCGGCTTTATTAATTTTACTATCAATTTTTAATCCATTTTCAAAATTGCCATAAACGCTTCCTGCGGCAGTTCCACATTGCCCATGCGCTTCATGCGCTTTTTCCCTTCCTTCTGCTTTTCGAGCAGCTTGCGCTTACGGGTGATGTCGCCGCCGTAGCACTTGGCCGTCACGTCCTTGCGGAAG
>CAJLLL010000057.1 GCA_905207485.1 uncultured Phascolarctobacterium sp. | reverse complement strand
TCCGCTTTTGCGGAGGGTTTATTTTTATCAGGTTTGTTATAGTTGCTTAAAATTTAAACAAATTGGCGAAGAAACTTAAACAGCCATTATTTTGCGGTTTTAAGTTCAGTCCAGTAACGGTCGTACATAGGCAGTGCTTCGCCGATATCAATGAGCCATTCGCCTTTGTCGATATTTTCCATACCGATTTTCAGCATCGGGTCATTTTTAAATTCGTCGCTGTGGAATTCCTGAGCTTTTTCGTTCGGGTCGTTGTAGCCGATGTATTCATAGTTTTTAGCGCTGATTTGCGGGTCATAGATAAAGTTGATGAATTTTTCGGCGAGTTCCTTATGTTTTGCGCCTTTAGGAATAGCAAAGGTATCTGCCCAAATGGTTGCGCCTTCTTTAGGCACTACAAAGCCGATGTTGGGGTTGTCTTTTAAAGTGTAGCTTGCATCGCCGGTCCACATTGTGCCAATCCATGCTTCTTCGGCAATGAATTTTTGCTTAATGGTATCGGTATCAAACGCAAGTACGTTAGGAGCAAGTGCTTTCAAATCCTGAAATGCTTTTTCAACCTGTGCCGGGTCGGTGCTGTTGTTGGAGAAGCCGTTTTTCTTTAAAGCCATGCCGATAGTTTCACGGCTGTCATTCAAAAGAATCAGACGGCCTGCATATTCGGGGTTCCACAAATCTTCCCAGCTGTCGGGAATGTCTTTAACATAGTTTTTATTGTAGGCAATGCCGGTAATGCCCCAGGTGTAAACCAGGCTGTGGTCGCCGGTAGGGTCATAAACAGGCGCTTTTAAAGTGCTTACAATGTTTTTGGCGTTGGGGATGTTGTCCATGTTCATTTTTTCGAGCAAATCAAGTTTGAGCATGGTGGCAACCATATAGTCGGAAGGCTGGATTACATCGTACTGCGCGCCGCCGGCCTGAATTTTAGCCAGAAGTTCTTCGTTGTTGGCAAATACGTCGTAATTAACTTTGCAGTTATATTGCTTTTCAAATTCGGCAATTACTTCCGGGTCAAAGTTATCTGCCCAGCTGAAGAGGTTGAGTACCTGCTGTTCTCCTCCGGCTGCTGCGTCTTTCTTTTCGGTATCGCTGCCGCAGCCTGTCAGGAAGAGGGCTATTGTCAGTACGGAAATGAGAAAGAACAAGAGTTTTTTCATTTTGTAAATCATCCTTTCTTTATTTGGTTTTATTGAACCGTTTCTGCGGCATCAATCTTTATTTTTGCTGCCGTGCTGCGGCTGCAAAATCTGCGCTATAACAACCAGCGAAATGGTTGCGCACATTAAAAGGGTGGAAAGGGCGTTTATTTCCGGGGAAATGCCGCGTTTTACCATGGCGTAAATGTACAGCGGCAATGTGGTGGAGTTCGGCCCTGCCACAAAGAAGCTGATGATGAAGTCATCAATGGAAAGGGTAAAGGCAATAAGCGCACCGGCTACAATGCCCGGCATAGCCAGGGGCAGTGTAATATAGCGGAAGGTTTGAAACGGCGTTGCATATAAATCCATAGCGGCCTGTTCCAGTTCGTGGCGCATGCCTTCCAGCCTGGCATTTACGGTAATTACAACAAACGAAAGGCAGAAAGTAATGTGCGCCAGTATCAGCGTAGTTTTGCCGAGCGGAACTTGCGTTTGTGCAAACAGCACCAGCAGCGACAGGCCCATAACTATTTCCGGTATAAGTATCGGCAGGTATAAAAGGCCGTTAATAACCGGCTTGCATTTATACTGGTATTTGTTGAGTGCGATTGCGGCAATAGTGCCCAGAACCGTACTTACAACGGTGCTGATAACGGCAATGAACAGGCTGTTCATTAAAGCCTCCAGCACGCGGCGGTTGGTAAACAGTGTTTTGTACCAGTCAAGCGTAAAGCCTGTCCAAACCGCGTTAATGCGCGATTCGTTAAAAGAGTACAGCGCAAGTATCAGAAGGGGCAGATACAAAAATGCCAGTATAACAAGCGAGTAGGCAAGCAGGAGATGGCTACGCCACGTCTTTTGCATCGGCTTTACCTCCTTCCTGCGATTGCAGCGCTTTGTAGTAAAGAATAATCAGCACCAGGCTCATCACTGCCAGCACAATGGAAAGTGCCGAGCCAAAAGGCCAGTCGCGCGCGGCGAGGAACTGGTTTTGGATAAGGTTGCCGATAAGTGCTGATTTTGCGCCGCCCATAACGTCCGGCACAACGAACATGCCGAGAGAGGAAATGAATACAAGGATTGTGCCTGCGGCAATGCCCGGCATCGTCAGCGGCAGCGTAATTTTGCGGAACGCTGTTAACGGCGATGCGCCAAGGTCGCTGGCTGCTTCCAAAAGGCGCAGGTCAAGCTGTTCGATGGAAACGTAAATCGGCAGTACCATAAACGGCAGCAAGGCGTAAATCATGCCCAGCATAACGGCTGCATCATTATAAAGCATCTGCAAAGGCTGGTCGATGAGGCCGAGTTTCATAAGCAGTGTATTTACCACGCCCTGTGTGCGCAGGATGATAACCCATGCGTATGAACGGATTAAAAAGTTAATCCAGAACGGAATCATAACCAGTATCAGCCCCGGCTGCTGCCATTTTTTTGGCAGGCGGGCGATAAAATATGCCAGCGGGTAGCCCATAATGATGGTTGCCACGGTTGTGATAACTGCAACCACAAGCGTATCGGCAAAAATCTGCAAATATAAAGGTTCTAAAAAGCGCAGGTAATTATTGAAGGTGAAATCAAAAATTATTTGCCCGTAAGGCGTGCGTCCGGCAAAGGATACGGCAACAACAATGAGAAGCGGGATAACGAAAAAGATGCTCAACCACAGCATTGCCGGAGCAACCATCAGTTTTCCGTTTTTCATCGCGTTACTCTCACCTCATCTTTTTTGTGCCACCAGATGCCGACACGTTCATCCGGCGACCAGCGTTTAACGTCATCAAAATACTGGTAGGCAACTACCGTCTGGTTAGAGTTGTCAAGGCGGATAAATACTTTATCAATGGTGCCGTAAAAAACAACATCTACAACAGTGCCGTAATAATTAGGCTCAGGATGAGATTTTTCGGCTTCTTCATCTTCGTATTCCGGGCAGAGGTTAAGTTTTTCCGGTCGGATAACAAGCGTTTCGCTGTCAGATTCAAAGAAATTGCTTTCGCCGATAAATTTGGCAACAAAACGGGTGTTGGGGTAATGGTAGATAGTATCCGGGTCATCGTCCTGTTCGATAACGCCTTTATTCATAACTACGATGCGGTCGCTCATGGTAAGCGCTTCTTCCTGGTCGTGCGTTACATAAATAAAGGTCAGTCCCAAACCGCGCTGCAAATTTTTAAGTTCAAGCTGCAAATTTTTGCGTAGCTGGTAATCGAGTGCGCCCAAAGGTTCATCCAAAAGCAGCACTTTGGGGTTGTTTACCAATGCGCGGGCAATGGCAACGCGCTGCTGCTGGCCGCCGCTCATCTGCTGCGGACGGCGGTTGCGGAATTCTTCAAGCTGCGTCAGGTAAAGTACCTGCGCTACGCGTTCTTTTTGTTCTTCGGCAGGAACCTTTTTCATCATCAAACCGAATTTTATATTTTCCTCAACAGTCATGTGAGGGAACAGTGCGTAATGTTGAAATACCATGTTGACATCGCGTTTATAGGGCGGCTTTTTGGTAACGTCTTCGTCATCCAGAAAAATTTTGCCGGTAGTAGGGGTGTCAAGCCCGGCAATCATACGCAGCAAAGTGGTTTTGCCGCAGCCGGAAGGGCCTAACAGCGTTAAAAATTCACCGTCATAAATAGTAAGGTCCAGCTTGGGGATGATAAGGTTATTGCCGTACTTTTTTGTAATTCCCTGCAAACGGATCATTTCTTCCATTTTTTTCTTTTCACAACCTTTCATAAAAAATTTTGTTTGCATATTACTAATTATAATAATATCATATTATAAACAAATTTGTGTAAAAAAATCAATGCTTTTTTGAAAAAAATGCAGGACTGTCAAAAAAAACAGAGAATATTAAACTTCGTAAAGAATAAAAAGAGATTTTGCGGATTTTTCCCGAAAAATGCGGATTTTTTTGCAAGTGTAATATTATGCCGATTAGTTTTTAAATAAACGCTTTTTGCGTAGCAAACAGGGTTTATGTCCTGTATTGACAGACAGGTTACACTGCAAAAAGAGCGGATGAAAAATATGTACACTAAAACAAAAATGCCACTAAAAAATGCGGCAAGTTATAAATTTTGCGGGGTGTAAAAATGCTTAACAAAAAATTTATCGAATTTTTATTTGAAGCGGCGCATATCCAGCGCTGGAATGACCATATCCGCCCAAACGGTTTTACCGAACTTGACAAACAGGCGCACAAAATGATGATTTTGTACATTATTGCCAAATATGAAGAGCAGGACCATAACGCTAAATTAAACTGGCGTGTGCTGATAGAAGGCGGGATTTTTGAATTCATGCACCGCATTATCCTTACCGATATAAAACCGCCGATTTACCATGAGCTGATGCGTGCGCATGGGCGTAAACTAAACAACTGGATTTACGGACAGCTTAAAAACCGCGTGCCTGATATGGATGAGGTGTTTTTTGAAAAAATGAAACGCTGGTTTGACCATCCGGAAGAATACCGCCTTGAGAAAAAACTGCTGCGTGCGGCGCATTATCTTGCAACGCAATGGGAGTTTGGCATTATTTACCATTTTAACCAGGGAATTTACGGCGTTGAAGAAACTAAAGCCGCGATTGAAAGTGAAATTGAGGACCATTATGACCTTGCCGGAGTGCAGAAACTATCGCTGAAGGGCAAAACCAATAAGTTTATTGACCTTGTAGGGCAGCTGCGTTTTCAAAAACGCTGGGCACAGTCGCCGCGCGTGCCGGAAACTTCCGTTATGGGGCATGTGCTGATTGTGGCGATTTTGGGCTATTTTTGCGCTGTGCAGCTTAAAGCCTGCGACGAGCGTGTGGTAAATGATTTTCTGTGCGGATTGTTCCACGATTTGCCGGAGGTTTTGACACGCGATATTATTTCGCCGGTTAAAACTTCGGTAGAAGGGCTGGACGATTTGATTAAGGAAATTGAAAAGCGCCAGGTTGCGGAAAAACTGCTGCCGCTTTTGCCGTGGGGCTGGCATGAAGAAATAAGTTATTTTACGCAGAACGAATTTACCAACCGCGTAATGCTTGATGGAAAAGCGCAGGAATGCAGCGAAGAGGATTTAAGCGGCAAATACAATATCGACGGGCATAATTATAAGCCTGTAGACGGAAAGATGCTGAAGGGCTGCGACCATTTGGCTGCATTTGTTGAGGCTTATTTATCTACCGAGTGCGGCATTACCAGCAAGCACCTTATAAACGGCATGGCAGATTTGCGCGAGAAATATAAAGATAAAACCATAGCAGGCATTGATTTTGGCGCAGTGTATGACGAGTTTCCTGAATTTACAGGTTTTGGCAGAAACTGGCAGGGTTAAGGCTTAGTTATAAAAAATTTTGTATATTTGCCAAAAATAAGTAGACGGGTATTTTGGCAGGCGTTATAATTGAAGTGTGGGCAGTATTTATGATATATAAAAAAATATCGTACTGTATCATAAATTTTAAGAAAATTTAAAGGAGGCATGGATTATGAATTTATTTGAAATGGCGCAAATTCCTCTGAACAAAGCTATTGAGGTAATGAAACTTGACCCCAATGCAGCAGCAATTATTGCCTGCCCGGAAAGAACCCTTGAGGTTTCCATTCCGGTAAAAATGGATGACGGCACAACTAAGGTGTTTACCGGCTACCGCAGCCAGCACAGCACTATTATGGGCCCTGCCAAAGGCGGCATCCGTTATCATCAGGGCGTTAATATGGACGAGGTAAAAACTCTGGCATTCTGGATGACCTGCAAATGCGCAGTTGCCAATTTGCCTTATGGCGGCGGCAAAGGCGGCATTATTGTTGACCCGTCCAAACTTTCTACTGGCGAATTGGAACGCCTGACCCGCGGTTATATTGACAGAATTGCCCCGATTATCGGCGAAAAAATGGATATTCCTGCCCCTGACATGAATACAAACGCTCAGATTATGGGCTGGATGATGGATGAATACAGCAAACTGAAAGGCCAGTATGAACCGGGCTTTATTACCGGCAAACCTATCTGCATCGGCGGCTCTTTGGGCCGTACCGCAGCAACCGGCCGCGGCGTAATGGTTGCAGCAGGCGAAGCAATTAAAGCTATGGGCATTAAACCCGAAGAAGCAACCTGCGCAGTACAGGGCTTCGGCAACGTTGGCAGCTGGACCGCAAAACTCATCCATGACCTTGGCGTTAAAATCGTTGCATTAAGCGATGTTTACGGCGCAATTATGAATGAAGACGGACTTGACCCGTATGAAGTTGAAAAACATGTACAGGCAACCGGCAGCGTAGTAAACTTTCCGGGCAGCAAAGCTATTACCAACGCAGAACTTTTGGCAATGGAAGTTACAGTTCTTGCTCCGTGCGCAATGGAACTGCAAATTACCAAAGACAATGCGGCTGACGTAAAAGCAAAAATCATTGTTGAAGGCGCTAACGGCCCGACTACTCCGGAAGCTGACGAAATTCTGGATAAAAAGGGCGTTCTGGTTGTGCCGGATATCCTCGCCAACGGCGGCGGCGTAACCGTAAGCTATTTTGAATGGGTACAGTGCCTGTACCGCTACTTCTGGACTGAAGAAGAAGTTATTGACAAACAGACCCAGCTGATGATTGGCGCATTCAAGCAGGTTTATGACACTGCTAAAAAATATGAAGTTAATATGCGTACCGCAGCTTATATCGTAGCACTTAACCGTCTGGATGAAGCCATGAAATTCCGCGGCGCATATTAAGAGACTGTGTAAGAATTAATAAAAAAATAATTATTAAAAGGTAGTGGATAAAACCCCCGGCAATTGCTGCCGGGGGTTTGGTATAAAGGTATATTTATTTATGAAAGATTTTAAACAATATTGTAAAATTGCTGTTGTTCAGGCAGCACCGGTAATGTTTGATAAAGCTGCATGTGTAGATAAAGCTGTTGCTTTAATTAAGGAATGTGCTGAAAATAACGCGGAATTAATTGTTTTTCCTGAACTTTTTATTCCCGGTTATCCTTATGGCATGACTTTTGGTTTTACTGTTGGAAGCAGAAATGCAGATGGGCGTAAAGACTGGCAGCGTTATTATGATAATTCTATTTTGGTTCCGGGACCGGAAACGGAAATTTTAGCAAAAGCAGCCAAAGAAAGCGGCGCATGGATAAGTATGGGCATCTCCGAACGCGATGCAATTACAGCAACGCTGTATAATTCCAATATTTTTATTTCGCCGCAGGGAGAAATAACACTGCATCGTAAATTAAAACCAACCGGTTCAGAACGTGTTGTATGGGGTGATGCTGACAGGGCATATTTTCCGGTTGCGGAAACTCCATGGGGACCTATGGGCAGCATGATTTGTTGGGAAAGCTACATGCCTCTGGCGCGTACTGCTCTTTACCAGAAAGGCATAACACTGTATATTTCACCTAATACCAATGATAATAGCGAGTGGCAAAGCAGCATTCAGCATATAGCCATTGAAGGACATTGTTATTTCATTAATTGCGATATGGTTTTTACAAAAGATACCTATCCTAAAGATTTAGCTTTATACAATGAAATTGAGTGCCTGCCTGAAATTGTATGCCGCGGTGGCAGCTGTATTATAGACCCTTATGGGCATTATCTCACAGAACCGGTGTGGGATAAGGAAACTATAATTTATGCTGAACTTGATATGTCTAAAGTATATGCAAGCCGCATGGAATTTGATGTATGCGGGCATTATGCACGACCTGATGCCTTAAAATTAATTATTGAAGATAAATAATAAAAACCTTCCGTTGATGATACAACGGAAGGTTTTTTATTGGTTTAATTCAAATTTTATGCTTTAATTTCAATTTCCATGAGGCAGTCGCCGCTTTCGATTCGGCTGCCTGCTGCAACATGAATTTGTGATACAATGCCGCTGATGGGAGCTGCAATGGTGGTTTCCATCTTCATGGCTTCGGTTACGATAAGCGGGGTGCCTTTTTCAACGGCAGAACCTTTTTCCACAAGGAGCTTAACGACAGAGCCGGAAAGCGTTGCACCGATTTCGCCGGGATTTGTTTTATCGGCTTTTTTGCGTGTAACGTTGGTGGATTTTACATTGCGGTCTTTAATATCAATTTCACGCGGCAGGCCGTTGAATTCGAAGAAGATGGTGCGGATGCCGTCTTCGTTTGCTTCGCCGATTTGCAAAAGTTTGATGACGAGCATTTTGCCTTTTTCGATTTCAACTTTAATTTCTTCGCCGGTTTTCATGCCAAAGAAGAAGGTCGGGGTATCAAGTACGGATACATCGCCGAATTCTGCGTGGCGCACTGCCCAATCGGCAAATACTTTCGGGTACAGGCAATAGCTGCTTACAGCTTCATCGCTGGTCGGTGCGCCCATTTCAGCAAGGCTGGCGCGTACTTTTTCAAAATCTGCTGGGGGCAGGGATGCGCCGGGACGCCCTTCGATAGGTTTGCGGCCTTTAAGGATGATTTGCTGTAATTTCTGCGGGAAGCCCTGATACGGTACACCGAGACGCCCTTCAAAGAATTCCACAACGGAAGCGGGGAAGCTTAAGCTTTCGCCTTTAGCATAAATATCTTCTTCGCTGAGGTCGTTTTGTACCATGAACAAAGCCATATCGCCCACCATTTTGGAGGACGGCGTTACTTTAATGATATCGCCGAACATCATGGAAACGCGGTGGTACATGTCTTTAATTTCTTCCCAGCGGCTGCCAAGGCCTACTGCTTTAGCCTGCTGCTGCAGGTTGCTGTACTGGCCGCCCGGCATTTCGTGAATGTAAACTTCCGGGTTGGGGTAAGAAACGGTATTGTCGATGGCTTTGTAATAAGGGCGTACGCTTTCCCAATAACGGGACATTTCGTTAAGGGCGTTAATATCAAGATGCGGCTGGCGCTGATGCCCGCTGAGTGCATAGTAAAGGCTTGCTGCGCTGGGCTGAGACGTTCCGCCGGACATAGCGCTCATGGCAACGTCTACAATATCTACGCCTGCATCGGTGGCACGTGCATAGGTGTAAATGCTGTTGCCGCTGCCTTCGTGCGTGTGCAGGTGAATAGGCACATTAACTGCGTCTTTCAGAGCAGCAACAAGCTGGTATGCGGCTTCAGGCTTTAAGAGGCCTGCCATGTCTTTAATGCAGATGGAGTTAGCGCCGGTTTTTTCCAGTTCTTTCGCCATCGTTACATAATATTTAAGGTCGTACTTATCGCGGCGCGGGTCTAAAATATCGCCGGTGTAGCATAATGCAGCTTCGGCAAATTTGCCGGTTTCGCGTACAGCGTCAATGGAAAGCAGCATGTTGTCAATTCCGTTTAAACTGTCGAAAATACGGAACACATCAACGCCGTTTTTAGCGCTGAGTTTAATAAATTCTTTAACAACATTATCCGGATAGCTGGTGTAGCCTACGGCATTAGCGCCGCGTACAAGCATTTGAAACAGAATGTTCGGGCACTGTTCACGGAACTGGTGCAGGCGTTTCCACGGGCTTTCGTCAAGGAAACGGTAAGCAACGTCAAAAGTTGCGCCGCCCCAGCATTCAAAACTGAACAGGTTGGGAAGTTTGCCCGCTGTAGTGCGGATAACCTTTAACATATCGTTGGTACGCATACGGGTTGCCAAAAGCGATTGATGCGCATCACGGAATGTGGTGTCGGTAAACAGAACTTCCTTCTGGTCCATAACCCATTTGGAGAGCGCTTCCGGTCCCTGGGCATCAAGAATCTGTTTGGTGCCGTCGGGCATGGAACCGGTGAACGGTTTGGGCATATTCAGCGGAGCAAAATCCGGTTTGGGCTGTACGCCTACATTGTTATAACCGTTAACGGTTACATCAGCAATATAATGGAGCAGTTTGGTGCCGCGGTCTAAAGTTTTTGGGAAGATAAACAGTTCGGTGTTTTCATCAACAAACGAAGTGTTGTAGCTGCCGTCGGCAAAACTGGGGTGTGCCAGTACGTTTTCAAGGAACAAAATGTTGGTTTTAACGCCGCGGATACGGAATTCTTTTAAGCAGCGCAGCATTTTGGTAATGGCAATATCGTGCGTAAGGCCGTGGGTAGTAGCCTTAACCAGCAGTGAATCGTAATACGGAGTAATAACGGAGCCGGTGAAAGCGTTGCCGCCGTCAAGGCGCACGCCGAAACCGCCGCCGCTGCGGTAAGCAATCAGCTTGCCGGTATCGGGCATAAAGTTGTTGGCAGGGTCTTCCGTAGTAATACGGCACTGAATGGCATGGCCGAAACTTACGATTTTATCCTGCTCGGGAATGCCGATTTCCGGACTGTGCAGGGAATAGCCTTCGGCAATTTTAATCTGGGTCTGCACAATATCAAAACCGGTAATTTCTTCGGTAACGGTATGTTCAACCTGAATACGCGGGTTAACTTCGATAAAGTAGAATTTATCGTCCGGGGTAACCAAGAATTCAACGGTGCCGGCACTGAGGTAGTTAACATTTTTCATCAGTTTAACTGCCGCATCGCAAATGTTTTTGCGCAGTTCCGGGCTTAAAGAAAACGCCGGTGCGATTTCAACCAGTTTCTGATGGCGGCGCTGTACGGAGCAGTCGCGCTCAAACAGATGCACAATGTTGCCCTGCGTATCGCCTAAAATCTGTACTTCAATATGTTTCGGGCTTTCAAGGTATTTTTCCAGGTAAATTTCATCGCTGCCGAAAGCCTTTTTAGCTTCGGATTTAGCCATGTTGTACACGGTTTCCAAATCTTCGTTGCTGTTAACCATGCGCATGCCGCGGCCGCC
>CAJLLL010000056.1 GCA_905207485.1 uncultured Phascolarctobacterium sp. | reverse complement strand
CTTCCGTATGTCTCAATACTTCGGCAGCTTCGTCAAAACCATGCACAACTATAGCGTTTCCATAACCGGCTTCTGCCGGGCGCACCAAACGTAAATATTCAGTGCCGGAAACTTCGCATGCTTTTTTTACCGTTTGCGTTACAACCGTAGCATAAGGATGCGTTGCATCAATAACGCAGTCCGGCTGATGCTCTGCAATAAACTTCTGCATTGCCGGCAAATCCATACGTTCAGGCAGCACTTTTACATTGCTGTGCTGTTCAATCAGCCCCGCGCCGTAAACAGTAGCCACAGAAACATAAATTTCAATATCAAGCTGAGCCAGTTCTTTTACAAGGCCACGGCCTTCACTGGTTCCGCCGATAATCCAGATACGCCTGTTCACAGTTTATAGCCTCTGGGCGTAACCAGTTTGCCGTTAATAACTTCGGTTTGGGAATTGCCGATAATAACAGTTGAGAACATATCAACCTTTTTATCGCGCAGTTCCTGTAAAGTAGTAATTTCGTAGCTTTCGCCTTCGCGGCCGATATTGCGCACAATGCCTGCCGGTACATCCGGACGCTGGTTTTTCAGCATAATATCGCAGGCTTTTTGCAGATAGTCATGACGTTTAAAGCTGGAAGGATTATACAGGCAAATGCAAAAATCTGCCTGGGAAGCGCAATCAAGGCGTTTGGCGATTTTTTCCCACGGAGTAAGCAAATCGCTTAAAGAAATAAGGCAGAAATCGCTGATAAGCGGAGCGCCCAAAACAGCAGCGCCGGAGCAGGCAGCGGTAATGCCGGGAACTACTTCAATATCAAGTTCCGGATGTTCTGCCGCAACCTGGTACATAATGCCCGCCATGCCATATACACCAGCATCGCCGCTGGAAATCATGGCAACTGTTTTGCCTTTCAAGGCTTCTTCAACAGCAAGACGGCAGCGGTCAACTTCTTTACGCATGCCGGTAGATAAAAACTCTTTATCTTTGAAATCGTCTTTAATTAAATCTATATAAACGTGATAACCTGCAATTACATCACATTTTTCCAAAGTCTGTTTGGCACGGGCGGTCATCTGTTCCACGCCACCGGGGCCTAAACCTACAACATAAACTTTCTGCATTTTTGCACCATCCTAATATCAGTTTTCAAAATCTATTATCAGCGGTTCTTCGGCAACAGCCAAAGTTACGCCGTCATGAGCCGTTTTTTTAACGGTAAGTTTACCGCCGCTTGCAAGCACCGCTGCGCGTTCACATACATTATCAACTCCGGCAATGCTTTGCACAAATGCGCTGGGCGTAAACTCTCCCTGCACATTTTTAAGTTCTTCAGCACTGTAAAAAACTCCGGGCAGGTTGTATTTTTCCATAAATTGCAGCAACCCCTGCTCGCTTGCCTTTAAATCTACTGAAGCTATGCCTTTTACGCTGCGCATATCTATCCCATGTTCGGCAAGTTCCGCCAGCACAAAGCTTTCAATTTTTTCCATTGGCGTATTGCGGCGGCAGCCAATGCCCAAATGCACAATCTGCGGCAATAAAACAACGGTTGTGCCAAAAGGTTTTTTGTTACTGTCCGTCGTTATCGCCATACCGGTTGCGGCACTTTCGCACTGCTCAACATTAACGGGCAATGCTCCTTTTAAGGGATAATCGCTGTAAAAACCAGTTTTTTCACCGGCAACAAGCGCGGCAGCAAAGGCTTTGGCTGCCTTCATGTCATCTATTGCCATACCGTGCTTTGCAGCCCATTCATCTACGGCAAACAATTTGTTTACATCAGTTGCCGTAGTAACAACCGGCTGCGCGCCAATTTCTGCGGCAATTTTGCGTGCCATTTCATTAGCCCCGCCAATATGGCCGGAAAGCAGCGAAATTACAAAATTTGCCTGCTCATCAATAACAAGCACTGCCGGGTCGGTAGTTTTGCTTTTTACATGCGGAGCAATTGCACGCACCGCAATTCCGCTTGCGCCCACAAAAACAAGCAGTTCTGCCGTTTTAAAAGTCTCTGCGCAAACTGTTTTATAATCATTTGTAGCGGTTAAACCTTCGCAGGCATCAGCAAATTTCGGCATCGTATAGCACATTGCTTCATAACCCATACCTGCCAGAAATCTGCCTACGGCAGCACTTAACAGGCCGCCGCGCCTGCTGAACGAAAATAATACCGCCTGCATTATTTAACCTCAGGCTTAATATCCAGCTTGCTGGGGTCAGCTTCACGGTAGCCGTGGGCAAAGGTCGGGTTATAAAGTTCGCTTCTGTCATATTCGCTGCCGAGGAAGTAGCCAACGGTAATCAGCGCAGTTTTGGTAATATTGTATTTAGCCGCCGTTTCAGCAATAGTGCCAACGGTGCAGCGGCAAACCTTTTCATCCGGCCAGGATGCCTTATAAACAATTGCTGCCGGAGTATCTTCTTTATAGCCGCCTGCAATCAATTCTTTTTGCAATTTGTCAAGCATGCTGCTGCTCAGGAAAATAACCATTGTCGCATTGTGTGCTGCATAATCGGCAATTTTCTGTCTGTTAGGAACAGGAGTACGGCCTTCCATACGGGTAATAATAACAGACTGGCTTACATTCGGCAGAGTATATTCTGCTTTTAAAGCAGCTGCTGCTGCGCAGAAAGAGCTTACGCCCGGAACAACTTCATAATCGAGGCCATAGCTGCGCAAAAGGTCAATCTGTTCACGGTGAGCGCCGTAAATGCTGGGGTCGCCGGTATGCAGGCGTACAACCAGTTTACCGCTCTGAGCTGCCGGAACCATAGCTGCAATAACTTCTTCCAGCGTCATTTTAGCGCTGTCCATAATTACGCAGTCAGGTTTAGCATATTTTAAAAGTTCCGGGTTTACCAAAGAACCGGCATAAATAATCAAATCAGCTTTTTCCAAAAGTTCTTTGCCTTTTACGGTAATTAAATCAACAGCACCTGGGCCTGCGCCAATAAAATAAATCATTTGTCAAACTCCTTTTCCTTAACCAATATAATTGAAAAATAACTGCTCTTTTCGTCTATTTCATTCAAGTCATGGTAAACTTTTTCGCCGGGCAAACCGCAGCGTTCCACCATTGCCGCATGGGTCAAAAGCCCGCGTTCCTTAAGTTCATCACGCACAGCGGCAATCTGGCTTGCTGATTTCATCAGCACTTTGTTGCCGGGCGCATCCAAAAACCTGCTTGATTCTTTATAACTGCCGGGCAGAATAATAAGCGGTTCAGCTTTTTCGCAAAGCGATACGTTAAGCCTTGCTGCCACAGCGCAGAAGCTTGTAACGCCGGCAACCAGCTCTGCCTCATACCCTGCTTTAAGCACCAGTTTGTGTACGTAAATGCAGGTTGCATAAACAGTTGGGCAGCCAAGGGTAATAAATACCACGTTTTTGCCTTCATCCAAAAGTTTTATAATGGCATCGGCGCCTTCCTGATGCGCTTTTTGCAAAGCCTCTTTATCTTTTGTCATCGGCATGTAAACAATTAACTGTTCTTTTTCATCAATGTTTACTACCTGGTTAACAATGTTTTTCGCAGTCATAATGTCGCCGTCGCCTTTCGGCAAAGCTACAACATCGCACTCTTTCAGCAGGCGTACTGCCTTCAGCGTTAAAAGCTCCGGATCGCCGGGGCCTATGCCCACGCTGTACAATTTACCTCGCATTATCTTCATCCTTCCTTTTCATCTGGTGCAGCTTAATAAGTTCATCAGCATAAGCCGTTTTGCCCAAAATGCCATACACATTCGAGAACATCAGCGCGCCGGTTTTTAATTTGCCATGCACGCGGTGCTGCATATAATAATCTATTTTTTCAGTAACGGCAGGCATAACCTTTTCAAACAAGTTCTCTGCCTTCAGGATTTTAATAACTTCATCAGTAGTTAACGATTCGTAAATTTTTTTACCAACATCAAGGCTTGCACCGTTAAACAATGCCTGTAAAGCAAACAGTTCCGTACGGCAGTCCGCATACTTGCTGTGCGTGTTCATAACACCCTGCGCCAGTTTAACCAGTTTGCCGCTGTGCCCAATTAAAAGCAGGCTTTCAAAACCCTTATAAACGGCGTAATCCAAAAGTTCGCCCACAAAATTGCTGCAAGTTACGGCATTATCAATATCCACCATTAAATTATCGCGGGTAAAATCCTCGCCGTAGTTGCCAAAAAACACCAGCAAATCTTTGCTGCCTTTTTCTGCCTGTACATTAATTTCGGCATACATTGTTTCAACAAGCGCCGTATCGCTCATCGGCTCAACAATGCCGCTTGTTCCCAAAATAGAAATGCCGCCTTCAATGCCAAGGCGCGGGTTAAAGGTTTTAGGCGCAATTTTTACGCCCTCCGGTGCGGATATAACCGCTTTTAAGCTGCCGCCAAAACCAAACTGCCCGCAGGCAGATGATAGGCTTTCCAAAATCATTTTGCGCGGCACCGGGTTTATTGCCGGACCGCCGACACTGCACGCAAGACCCGGCTTTGTTACTCTGCCCACGCCAACGCCGCCTTCCAAAATATGCTCCGGGGCATCAGTTTTTTCTACCCTTGCATAAATTAAAATACCGTTGGTATCGTCCGGGTCATCACCGCTGTCTTTTTGTATCGCGCACACCGCATAATCCGGCGTAAGCTCAACCTCGCGCGTTTCCAAATGCAGGCGTATGCCCTTCGGCGTATCAATCTCCACCGCATCAACGCGCCTGCCGCTTAAAAGCATCTGCGCCGCCGCTTTGGCAGCCGCTGCAGCACAGCTTCCCGTTGTATAACCGCAGCGCATCTGCCTGCCCTGCGAAAACGTATATTCTTCCATGCAAATCCTTTCCAAATCCGGCATTATCTGCCAGATAGTAATTTATGCTGATAATAAAAAAGGCTCCTGCCCTACGGCAGAAGTCACAAATACCCAAAGCACTGCCTGCGGCAGCACTGTTTTTGCTCTCTCCATCGCCCGTAGATACAGCCAAATCAGCCATGCTTCCGGCTAATGCCGGCGGCGGGACCGCTGCGGAATTGCACCGCAGTACACAGGCCGACTTATTAACTTACCGTAACATTATACCATACAATTTTTAAAATTCCAATAAAAAATAATACTCCACTGTGTAAAACTTGCCTGCCCGTGCGCCCCCTGCTATAATAAAACAGATACAGGAGGACACTTATTTATGGACATGAAAGAAATGATTGCACGCATTAATTTTTTAGCACGCAAAAAACGCACTGTAGGTTTAACCGAAGGCGAACTTATTGAACAAAAAGAACTTTACCAAATGTACCTCGGCAATATCCGCGCGCAGGTAAAACAAAAGCTCGACAGCATTACTTTTGTAGATAAAGAAGACACGGTGCAGCACTGATGTTTGAATTAGGAAACGGCAGCATTTATTACGAGGACGAATACCTGCTCGTCATCAATAAACCCGCCGGCATGCTTGTACACCCAACCGTAAAAGAAGACGGCACCACGCTTTATAATTATGTAAAAAACTATTACGAAGCAAACGGCATCAAAAGCGGCCTGCACCCGGTTTCGCGCCTTGACCGCAATACATCCGGGCTTGTTATTTTTGCCAAACAGCCGCGCATACAATTTTTGCTGTCGCAGCAGCAGGTCATAAAAAAATATCTTGGCATCACATCCGCCATCCCTCCCGCATTAAGCGGATGCATTGAAGCTCCCATCGCGCGCAAGGAAGGCAGCATTATCGAGCGCTGCGTAAGTGAAAACGGCAAATATGCCCGCACGGATTATAAAGTTCTTGCCACAGCAAAAGGCAAAGCGCTTGTAGAACTTACGCTTTACACAGGGCGCACGCACCAGATACGCGTACACCTGGCGCATATCGGCTGCCCGCTTTATAATGACAACCTTTACGGCACGCCCGGTCCGCAAAGCCGCCACGCCCTGCACTCCGGCTATTTAAAATTTGCGCACACCGTCACCGGCAGAATTTTAGAAATTTCGTCTTCACTTCCGGAAGATTTACGGAAAATTATATACTAATTCTCAATATAGTATGCTATAATTAACTTATAAAATCTCGCAAAGGAGTTGTAGCAAATGCCATTAGTAACATCTACTGAAATGTTTAAAAAAGCCTATGAAGGACATTACGCCGTTGGTGCGTTCAATGTCAATAATATGGAAATCATACAGGGTATCGTTTCTGCCGCACAGGAAGAAAAATCCCCGTTAATTCTGCAAGTATCCGCCGGCGCGCGTAAATACGCTAGCCACATTTATTTAATGAAACTTGTTGAAGCAGCAGTTGAAGACAGCGGCCTGCCCATCTGCCTGCATCTTGACCACGGCGAAGATTTTGAAATCTGCAAAGCCTGCGTTGACGGCGGCTTTACCTCCGTTATGATTGACGGCAGCAAGCACCCGTTTGAAGAAAACATTGAACTTACCAAACGCGTTGTAGATTATGCACACAACAAAGGCGTTGTTGTAGAAGCAGAACTCGGCCGCCTTGCAGGTGTTGAAGATGCTGTTAAAGTAAATACCAAAGACGCTACCTACACTGATCCCGACCAGGCAGTAGAGTTTGTAGAACGCACCGGTGTTGATTCCCTTGCCATTGCAATCGGCACCAGCCACGGCGCTTATAAATTTAAAGGCAAACCGGAACTTGATTTTGCCCGCCTTGAAAAAATCACCAACTTACTGCCCGGCTTCCCGCTGGTACTGCACGGTGCTTCCACCGTTATCCCCCAGTTTGTTGAAGAATGCAACAAATACGGAGGCAAACTTGACGGCGCACAGGGCGTGCCCGAAGATATGCTCTTAAAAGCAGGCAAATTCGGCGTTTGCAAAATTAACATCGATACCGACCTGCGCCTTGCAATGACGGCATCCATCCGCAAACACCTCTGCGAAAACCCTGCAGACTTCGACCCGCGCCAATACTTAAAACCCGCACGCGAAGCCATTAAACAAATGGTTATCCATAAAATGCGCGACGTACTCAACAGCAGCGGCAAACTGTAATAAAACTTTAAATTATAATAAAAAAGGAATCACTTTTGTGATTCCTTTTTTATTTATTAAACTATTCCTCAATCATAGGCACGGTATTTGCTGCGTGCTGCATTACGTTAATTGTGTAATCGGTTTTGCCTTCGGCTTTTAATTTTTCCTCCGCCAAAGCCCACGCTTCTTCAATGGTAGCTACAGGAATCTGCCCTGTTTTGCGTGCTGCCTCAAAGTTTTCGGGTTTGGTTACAAGATATACGGTATTTTCGTGACACAGGTTTGCCAGTACAAACGCTACATAAAACGGAATGGAAAATTCTGCGCGCAGCGCTTTTTCCATATCGGTTAAATTATCAAAGCGGAAACTTTCCATATATGCAGGCGGGTCATTAATTTCGCGTGCTTCCAGCGCAGCAATTAAAATGCCGCCTTTTTTCAGCGCCAATACAGATGTATCATAAGTTTTGCTGCCCTGATAAAGGTTAATATCTTTCGGGAAGCCGCCCGGGGAGGCAATTACAACATCGGCACGGCCTTTTGTTTTTACGCCCTGAATTTTTAATACTTCTTTGGTGCCTTCCAGCCAGGCATCATACCAGTTGCCGCCAACAATTTTTGCAAAATCGCCATCGTTATCCAAAACGTTGTTTACCAAAAAGCACGGATTAATTAATTTGCATGCTGCGCAAAGTTCTTCGTGGAAGCGGTTGCCTTCGATATTGGCAGTTTCCACGCCGGGATATACGCCGCCGCCAAATTCATCGGCAAGAGCGAGGGAATGGTGTTTTTGAATAGTTTCTTCGCTGGCTACGCCCGGCAGAATTGCTTTGCGCCCGCCGCCGTAACCTGCAAGCAAATGTACAGTAATACCGCCGGTAATAATTACTTTATCAGCATCGGTAACGTGTTTGTCAATCCACACAGGCACGCCGCGCGGAGTATCGCCTACATGCACGCAAACAGATTCCTTACTGCTGTGCTGATAAATTTTAATGCGGTCTACTACTTCCTGGCCGCAGACGATAATATCTTCTTCGTGCGTATGCGGACGGTGCGTGCCCTGTGCTACAACTACGCTGATATCTTCGTCTGGTATGCCTGCAAGGTTCAGTTCGTTAACAATATGAATTAAAATTTGGTCAGTATGCACAAGGCGGGTAATATCACTGACTACAATAGCTACTTTTTCGCCTTTATTTACGCATTGCTGCAAGGGTTTACTGTTAATAGGTTCGCGCATGGCTTTTAAAACAGCCGCTTTAACATCGGTAATTTTTTCACTTTCGTTGCCTTCAATTACCTGCAAAATATGTTCTTCCGGCAGCGCTACTTCCTGATAGCCGTCGCCAAAGCCGAATTTAAATTTTTTTAATGCCATAGTCATCTTCCTTCCCTTAAAAATATATTCATTTAAAGTTTTGCAGACCGTTAATCAAAAAACGGTATGGTATCCATGCCATGCGGAATGATATTAATGGTGTAGTCATCTCTGCCGATAATTTTTTCCGCCATTTCCATTGCTTCCTGAAGCGTTGCCACTGGCACGGCGCGTGTTTTGCGCGCTTCATCAAAGTTTTCCGGCTTTGTTACCAGAATAATGGTAAAACGCTCTGCCAGACAGCAGGTGTAAAACGCTACATAAAACGGTATGCTGAAACCGTCACGCACGTCCTGTTCCATTTCTTTTAAGTCATCATAATGGAAACTGTTAAAGAAAACAGGCGGTTCGGCAATATCTTCACATTCCAGCACGGCAATTATTACGCCGCCTTCTTTAAGCGACATTGCCGCGGGAACATACGCCTTCATGCCCTGATACAGATTAATGTCATGCGGGTAGCCGCCACCGCTGGTAATGGCAATATCTGCCTTGGCAATGGCTTTAACGCCTTGCTGTTTTTTTACAATGCGCGTGCCTTCAAGCCATGCTTCGTACCAATGACCGGCAGGAAAAGCATAAAAATCGCCGTCTGAATCCATAATGGAGTTAATTAAAAAACATGGGTTTAACAATGCGGT
Organism: uncultured Phascolarctobacterium sp.; assembly: GCA_905207485.1. Classification (GTDB taxonomy): domain Bacteria; phylum Bacillota; class Negativicutes; order Acidaminococcales; family Acidaminococcaceae; genus Fusicatenibacter_A. Next base: position 1,999 of record CAJLLL010000056.1, on the reverse strand, counting down.
AGCTTCGCACATATCTTCGCTGACGCGGTTGTCCCATTCTTTGGCAAGGCAGGTATCAGGGTTAATGCCGCCGCCAATGGTATCGCTAAGCGCCAAAACGTGGTTATGGTTAATAGTTTCTGCTGCGGCAATGCCCGGCACTACGCTTTTGCGCCCTCCGCCAAAGCCTGCAAACAAATGCGGCGTAATACCGCCGGTAAGTATTACCTTATCCGCATCGGCTGCTATTTTATCAATATACACCGGGGTGCCGCGCTTGGTTGTGCCAAGATATACGTTTTTATCCATATCAAACGCATCATGGTCATAAATTTTTAGGCGGCTGAACAAATCTTCGCCTACAATTATTTTCTTTTCTTCATCGGTATCGGGGCGGTGGGTGCCGGTTGCTACCAAAACAGTAATATCGTCATCAGGCACGCCTGCATTATTTAATTCTTCCACCACATAAGGCAGAAAATCTTTGGTGCGGTTAGAAGCGCGCGTAATATCGCTGACGAGAATCACCACTTTATCGCCTTTTTTTACGGTTTTGCAAAGCGGTGCGCAGCCTATAGGATTACGCAGGGCGTTAAGCACTGCCTGTTTGACATCTTTAATTTTTTCGCCCGGCTCTGCACCTATAATTTGAATTACTTTATTTTCATCAAGCGTTATGCTTTGGGTTGTTTTGCCAAATTTTAATTTATATTCTTTCATTATTTAACACTCACTTATCCAAAATGGGCAGTGTTGCCGAAGCGTGGCCCATAATTGTAATTTTGTAATCTTTTTTATTGTTCTTTTGCAAATCTTCCTGCACCAGTTTCCACGCTTCTTCAAGCGTTGCTACAGGGGTTTGCCCCGTTGCTTTTACAAAATCAAAGTTTTCGGGTTTAGTTACCAAATAGGTATGCAGCGAGTTAACAATGCACCTTGTTTTAAATGCCACAAAGGCCGGAATGGAAAAATCCGCACGGACGTCTTTTTCAAATTGAAGTATATCCGATTTAGAGAACCAATCCGTGAAAATGGCAGGTTCTTTAATATCGGGGCATTCTAAGGTTAAAATAAGGTAGCCGCCGGGTTTTACGGCAAAAACAGCGTTCATGTGCGCTTTGCAGCTCTGATAAAGGTTAATGTCTTTCGGACTGCCGCCGGCAGAAGCAATTACCACATCTGCCTGTTCTTTAATATGTACGCCTGCCATAGCAAGCAAATCGGCGCAGCCTTTTTCCCATGCTTTATACCAATGCCCTGCCACAACTTCGTGCAGGTCGCCTTCCGGGCTGAACACCATGTTTACCAGAAAAGCAGGATTAAGTTTTGCGCAAACTTCGCTCATATCTTCATGCAGCGGGTTCCCTTCCAAAACGCCGGTTTCGCAAAGCGGGTTACATCCTGCACCCACTTCATCTGCAAGCGCCATGGCGTGATTATGCATAATAGTTGCGTGCCCGCTTACGCCCGGCATAACAGCCTTGCGCCCGCCGCCGAAACCTGCCATGGGGTGCAGCGATACAGCGCCGGTAATGATAATTTTATCAGCCTCCGCTACTGTTTTATCAATTAAAACAGGCGTTCCGCGGCTGGTTACGCCAAGGTCAACAAGTTCATCTTTGTTACGGCAATCATGCTGATGAATTTTAATGCGTTCTACAATTTCCTTTCCGCAAACAAGCACATCTTCTTCCGGAGTATGGGCGCGGTGGGTGCCGGTTGCCACTACAATGGTAATGTCGCTGTCCGGCACGCCGGCTGCATTAATTTCATCAATAACCACCGGCAAAAAATCGGCAGTGCGTACAAGGCGTGTAATATCGCTTACGATAACGGCTACTTTATCGCCTGCTTTTACAACTTCCTGCAGCGGCGCGCTTTCAATCGGGCTGCGCAGCGCTTCAAGCGTTGCTTGTTTTATATCGCCGGCAACGGCAGCTTTATTGCCATGAATATCATACAGTATATGTTCTTCCGGCAGCATTACTTTTTGGCAGCCGCTGCCGTATGGGAGAGTATA
>CAJLLL010000055.1 GCA_905207485.1 uncultured Phascolarctobacterium sp. | reverse complement strand
CTGCCGTAATATGACAGTATCAACCTGTGGCATTATACCCGGCATAGAGCGCCTTACGGAAGAAAAAATGCCTGTTAACCTTGCCATTTCCCTACATTCTGTAAAAAATGACATACGCACAGAACTAATGCCTGTTAATAAAGGTTATCCTTTTCCTGATGTTATTGCCGCAGCAGAAGGCTACGCACAGGCAAGCGGCAGGCAGGTAACTTACGAATATATTTTAATTAAAGATAAAAATGATACGCCGGAAGATGCGCAGCTTTTAAGCAATTATTTGAAATTTAAACGCGCTTCGGTAAATTTAATACCGGCTAACCCGGTGCCGGAAAAAGGCTTTGAACGCCCTTCCGCCGCACGTATAGAAGGATTTTTAAAAATTTTGCAGAAAAACAAAGTTAATGTAACCGTCCGCAGGGAAATGGGCAAAGATATCAATGCAGCATGCGGGCAGCTTCGTGCAAAATTTAACGCTAAAAAGTAAAGTGCTTTGTTAGGGGGCGCTGTATGAAATCGGTTAGTAAAACAAATATCGGGCTTGTACGCACCGGTAATGAGGACGCTGTATTAACGGACGCTCCTGATTTATTTGCCATAGCTGACGGCATGGGCGGCTATGCGGCAGGAGAAGTCGCCAGCATTGAGACCATAAAGGTTTTGCGGGAAGAAAAGAAAAACTTTGCGGGGCTTACTGGTGAGGCGCTTTGCCTGGCATTAAAAGCTGCTGCAGCCAGGGCTAACAGCCATTTGCGCAGCATAGTTTGCCAAACTCCTGATTATGAAGGAATGGGCACAACGCTTGTAGCAGTTTATTTGGCTGCGGACGGCAAGGCGTATGCTTTAAATATCGGCGACAGCCGCCTTTATTTATGGCGCAGCGGCGAACTTAAGCAAATAACGCAGGACCACAGTTATGTGGCGCAGCTTTTAAGCAATGGCGACATAACAACGGAAGAAGCGCGCAGGCATCCGCAGCGCAACGTAATTTTAAGGGCAGTTGGCGCTGATGAAAGTTTGGAATCGGATGTATTTTGTTTTGACATAAACGAAGGCGACAGGCTGCTTTTGTGCAGCGACGGACTTAGCGATATGGTAACAGACGGAGAAATTGCTGCCGTTCTTACGGAAACTGATACCGAAAAAACGGCTGACGCTTTGATTGAACTTGCGCTTAACAACGGTGGGCGCGATAATGTTTCGGTAATTTTGCTTGACTTTTGTGCGGAGGAGATATAAATGGACAACGGAACAATTTTAAAACAGCGTTATAAAATCCTGCGCCATATCGGTTCGGGCGGAATGGCCGAGGTGTATCTTGCGCAAGACCAGCTTTTAAACCGCCAGGTTGCCATTAAAGTGCTGCGCGCCCAATTTAATGACGATAAAACGCTTTTAAACCAGTTTAAGCACGAGGCGCAGTCGGCTGCACGGCTTTCAAGCCCGTCAATTATTAATGTTTTTGATGTTTGCGAAGAAAACGGCAAATCTTTTATTGTAATGGAATATGTGGAAGGTAAAACGCTGAAAGACCTGCTTGAAAAACAGGGAAGGCTTACGCCTTACCAGGCTGTAAAAATTGCCTGCGATATTGCAGCAGGCCTCAGCCATGCGCATAAACGCAACATAATTCATTGCGACATTAAGCCGCATAACATTTTAATAACCGAAAACATGATGCCCAAAATTGCCGATTTCGGTATTGCCAGAATGATAAGCAGCATGACAATGGTTTACACAAACTCTGTTATCGGCTCTGTGCATTATCTTTCTCCGGAACAGGCAAGCGGTAAAACCATAACCGCACAAAGCGATATTTATTCGCTTGGCATAGTGCTTTATGAAATGCTGACCGGGCATGTGCCGTTTGACGGCAATACGGCCGTTGCCGTTGCCATGATGCATGTTGAAAAAACGCCGCCGCCTCTTAGCACCTATATAGAAGGCCTGCCGGAATGTTTGCAGCATGTTATTGATAAAGCGCTGGCAAAGGATTTAACAAAACGTTATGCAACAGCCGGAGAACTGTGGCAGGATTTAAATGCCATTAAAAATAAAATGGAAAAAGAAGGCGACGAAGAAGTTTACGCCGCCGTAGCAGAAGGAGAACTTTCAGAACCGGCTTATGAAGAACAGGAAGCTCCTGAAGAAACTATCATCATGACAGTTCCGGAAAATGCCAGAAAGCCAATGCAGGCAAAAGAAAGCTGGCTTGAAAAAATGAAAAACGTACAACTTACGCGCCATCAGCAAATAATGCTGGCCGTGGTGGTTGCAGTTTTATCGGCAGTATTTTTATTAATTGGCAGCGTATTCAGCCGCGATACGGTAAAAGTGCCTGATGTTACCGGCAAAACGGTTGTAGAAGCGCAAAAAATATTAGAAAACGAAGGTTTCAGCATAACCCTTAAAGAAGCCTATGATGATAAAGTAACGCCTGGGCTTGTTTTGGAACAAGACCCTGCAGGTAATGAAATGCGTAAAGAAGGCAGTTCGGTTTACCTTACTGTAAGTAAAGGCATTGAAATGGTTGAAGTACCGAACGTAACAGGCAAAACGCTTGAAGAAGCACGTAAAATAATTGAACGTAAAGAACTTACATTAGGCAAAGTAGAAACGGTTTTCAAGGATGATGGCAAAGGGCTTGTTGTTGAGCAAGCCTTAAAAGCCGGAGAAAAAGTTGAACACGGCACCAAAATAAATCTGGTAATATCCGAAAAGCCAAAAGAAGTAACCATTCCTTCCGTTACCGGCAAAACTTCCGGCGAAGCAATAACTGCACTTGAAAAACTGGGCTTTAAAAACGTAAAAGCGCAATCTGTTGGCAGTAAAAAAGTAGCCGGTACGGTGCTTGGCATTACGCCTAAAGAAGGCAGCAAAGTGCTTAACAGCACAGATATTGTGCTGCGCGTATCTGATGGCGTAGGTTCAAAATCCGAAAATAAATATGCAGAATTTGTTGTACCTGACGGCTCTAAAAAACAAAATGTACGCATTGTTGTTATTGATGACGACGGCGAAAAAGTAGTTTATGAAGGCAGTAAACGTGAAGGCGTGCGTATCCGCCAGAAAGTAGAAGTAAGCGGCAGTGCAGTTGCCAAATTCTATTGCGATAATAAATTAATAGAGGAGAAACAGTTGTGACAAGCGGCCGCATCATAAAAAACTTTAACGGCTATTATTATGTAGAAACACCTGAAAACGAAATCGTAACCTGTAAAATTAAAGGCAAAATGAAACAGGAACGCTTTTCGGCAGTTACAGGCGATATGGTGGAGTTTGAAAAAAATCCTGACGGCGAAAGCATGATAACAAAAGTGCTGCCGCGCCGCAATTTTATGGAACGCCCCGCTATGGCAAACCTTGACTGTATAGTTATAGCTTTTGCCTGCTGCGACCCGGATTTCAGCTATCTATTGGCAGATAAAATGCTGGCATTTGCAGAACGTGCCGGAATAGAAGCTGTATTGTGCCTTAATAAAACTGACCTTGTAACCGAAGCGCAGCTTAATGAAATTGCAGGTGTTTATACTTTGGCAGGCTACAAAGTATTTGCAGTTTCTACTGTAAACGGCAGCGGGCTTGACGGGCTTCGCAGTTATTTAAAAGGCAAAATCAGTGCCTTTGCAGGCCCTTCCGGCGTAGGCAAATCATCAATGCTCAACGCCTTGCAGCCGGGAATCTCTTTGCAGACAGGGAGCGTAAGCGAAAAAATAGGGCGCGGACGGCATACAACACGTTTTGCTCAGCTTTTGCAGTTTAACGGCGGTTACCTTGCCGATACCCCCGGTTTTGGCAACCTGCTGGCAGAAAATATTGATGCCCGTGAATTGTATAAATATTTTAGGGAATTTAAAAACTTTGAACATAACTGCAAGTTTATGCCGTGTACCCATACACATGAACCTGTATGCGGCGTAAAAACAGCAGTGCAGTCAGGGCAAATTGCTGCCAGCCGTTATGATTCCTACCTTGCAATTTTAGATGAAATAAAATTACTGAAAGAAAAGAGTGGTAAAAGATGATTAAGGTTGCCCCTTCCATTTTATCTGCCGATTTTGCTTTTCTGGCAGATGAAATAAAAAAAATTGAAGCCGCCGGTGCGGACTGGGTGCATATCGACGTAATGGACGGCAATTTTGTGCCTAATCTTACTTTTGGTGCGCCCGTTGTAACTAAAATCCGTAAAGTAACAGATATGTTTTTTGACTGTCATTTAATGGTAGAACATCCGGAAACCTATATTGACGATTTTGCCAAAGCCGGGGCTGATATGATTGTAGTTCATGCTGAAGCAACAAAACATCTGCACCGTTGCCTGCAATATATAAAAGCAAAAGGCGTAAAGGCAGGCGTTGCGCTTAATCCGGCAACGCCGTTGTGTATGGTACAGGAAGTTTTGGGCGATGCCGATATGGTTCTTTTAATGACTGTAAACCCGGGATTTGGTGGACAGAAATTTATCAGCAGTGTTGTTCCTAAAATTGCCGAACTGCGTAAAATGATTGACGCAAAAGGTTTAAAATGCGATATACAAGTTGACGGTGGCATTAATGCTGAAACTGCTAAAATAGTACGTGAAGCCGGAGCCAATATTTTGGTTGCAGGCAGTTACGTTTATGGCGCAGAAGATACAGCCGCAGCTATTGCAAGTTTAAAAGCATAAGTAATTAAACAAAAACAGCATCACACTTTTGTGTGGTGCTGTTTTTGTTTAAGCAATATTATCTTTTAAATTTTTTAACGCCTGCTTATGGTGCTTGGATACCATAGCAGGCGTTATTTTTAATTTTGCGGCAAGTTCCTTGCCGCTGTAACCATCAAAGTACAACGCTTTGATAGTATTTCTTTGCTTTTCGGTGAGTTTCTTTAACGCAAGTTTCAATAAAATAGCCAGTTCCTCTCGTTCAATTACATTATCTGCCAACACCGGCAAATCTTCATCACCGGCGGGTAGGGGAGTGGTGCGTTCTTCTTCCTTCCAAACCTTACGCATGGCATCGTACAAGGCGTAATGAATACGGCAGCGCACATAGCCTGCAAAATGCGTAAAATCTGCGCCGTTGTAATTTAAAACAAGCTCAATAAATTTTAAGCGCGCTAAACTCAAACCTTCATCATAGCCCAAGCCCTTGTAAAAAATCTCGCGCTTCATCTCACGGCGGAACAATGGCTCATAAAAAATGCAAAGCTGTTCCAAAGCAGTTTTATCGCCGTTTTGGGCGGCGGTAACAAGTTGTTTTGTTAGGGCTGCCTGCGCCTCGTAATCTGTTGGCATTTTGTCAGCGTAATTTTTTCCAAAACCGTTCAAACTGGGTGGGTGTTCATTTTTTGCACCTGCAAAATGGTTTACAGTATTCAATTTTTCGTTGTTGTACATAGTTATGTACCTCCTCAAAAATTAATTTTTAACCTGCTTTTGCGGTGCGCACCCAAAAAAGCGGCGAAAGTGATTATATCAAAAAGCAAAGCCAAAAAACAATACTGTTTTTGAAAAATTTTTTATGTTAAACTAAAAAGTTTTGCCATTTACAAAAAAGTTGCCAGTGCGCAAGACAACGTAAAGAAAAACACAAACAAACCAAAAATGTCTTGCGGGGGGGAGTTTTGTGGTATTATAATATAAATTAAATTCATATCAAGGAGGAAGGATATATGAAACGCAAAAGTTTGGAAAAGGCAGTTTTGCTTACTGTAATGCTGATGAGTTTGAATAATATTGCTGGGGCAGAATCAATAACAGAATCTACTGTAATTACAGAAGATAAGACAGTTGATAGTGTTAAGTTTGATGATACAGATGCAAGTATTACAGGTGCCGGTAAATTAACAGTTACAGGTTCAGATTCAGAAATGGGTGCAGTTGTAATTAAGAACAGTGATAATGTTGTTTTTTCTAATACAGAAACTGTAATTGATACAAATGCTGATAAAAAATATGGCTTTTATGTTTATGGCTCTGAAGTTACATTTGAAAATGGTTCAAAATTGTATGTAACTAAAAATAATACTAATGCTAGCCAAAACAGAAACGCGGGTATTTATGTGAGTGGTAGTACGGCTACACTTGAAGATGCTGAAATTATAGTTACAGGTTCAAGTGAGCACACAGAGGGCGTATATTTAAAAGACTCTGATTTTAATGCTAAAAATTTAACTATTACTGTAAATGTAGATGAAAATGCTCAAAATAAAGATACTCGCGGTATTATTGCTGAAAATAATGTAACGGCAACGCTTGGAATCGTGGATATAACGCTAAATGGTACTAATGGTAAAGGAAATTTGGCAGGTATTTCTTTTGAGCAAGATAAAAATAAAAGTTTTACAGCAGATTCTCTTACTATAGATGTGAATGATGCGCAAGCTGCTTATGGCGTTTATGTACGTTATAATGCAACACAACCAAAAGTTATTACTTCAATAAATGGTGATATTGATATTAGCGTAACCGGTTTAGATACATCATACGGGATAAGTTTGTTAGGAAATAATGAATTTAGTTTTGCGGGCGGACAAATAACTGCTGAACGTACAAATTTACAAAGTTCTAATAAAAGTGCTGCTATATACAATATGGGCGGTAAAGTTACATCTACTGAAAATCTTGCAGTTACAGCAGAACAGGGAATTGTAAATAATGGCATTGGCACTGTTACGCTTAATAATTTAACTGCTGATGCTGCTACGGCTATAGCAAATACAGGTGCAAATGTAACTGTAAATGGAAATGCAGTTTTTAAAAATGCAGAAAAAATTGTAGATAGTAATACAAATGGAACAATAACTGAATTTAAAAATGGTTTTATAACACAAGGTAATAATGCTAATCAGGTTATTTCTGTAGGTGGTTCTACAACAAAAATTAACTCCAGCGGTAAGGGCCTTGTTCAATTTACCGGTTCTTTAAGACAGGATGCTTCTGCTGTTAGTGGAGAAGATGCGGACGGCACTATTGATATGAATTTAACTACCGAAGGTTCTTATTGGAACTTAAATGATACAAGTACGTTAAACAAGCTTACTACTAATAATGCCATTATTAATATGACAGCAGATAATGGAAAATTAAACACTTTAACTGCCAATACTTTAGAAGGTACTGGCAATATTAAAATGGATATTGATGCTTCCAATGCAACCGCTGACCGTTTGTACGTTGATAATTTTACTGGTACGCAGAACATTGACCTTAATGTTTTGAATGCTACTAACGGAAATGATAATGTTGTAAATACTGTACTTGCAAGTGTTGGCAGTGGTGATGGTACTTTCGTGGCTAATGATGTAGAAGGTGCGTTGTATTGGGAAAGTTACAGCCTTGATACCAAAGAAAATACAGACGGCAATAGTTATAATACAGACTGGTACATTAGCGGCGTAGAACAGCAGGATGATAAAGGAACTACCTCAGTTGATACCATCGTTGGTGCAAATGCCTTGAATTATCAAACATGGCGTGCAGAAAATGACCAGCTTATGCAGAGAATGGGTGAACTGCGTGCTAACGGTGCAGATGAACAGGGCGCATGGTTCCGTGTACACGGTGCGGAAATAAGCCACGACGATATTGCCGGGTTTGAAAACAAATACACAACTTATGAACTTGGCTATGACCAAATTACCAAACAGACAGAAGACATGACACGCTACACCGGCGCAGCCTTAAGCTACACCGACGGCAGCAGCAGCTATGACAGCGGCAATGGCGAAAACCACAGCAAAGCACTGAGCTTTTATAATACAGATATTTACGATAGCGGACACTACCTTGATTTGGTATTTAAGTTTGCCAATATGGATAACGATTTTAGTGTATATGATACTAAAGGGCAAAATATAACCGGCGAGTACAAAAACAACGGTATCAGCCTTAGCGCAGAATACGGACGTAAAAACGAAATGGCAAACGGCTGGTATGTAGAACCGCAGGCACAGGTGACAATCGGTTACTTTGGTGGAGATGAATACGAAACCAGTAACGGAGTAAATGTAGACCAGAGCGGCATTGCCAGTGTACTTGGACGTGTAGGTTTTAACATTGGCAAACAGTTTGGCGATAATGGAGTAGTATATGCCAAAGCCAACCTGCTGCACGAATTTGCAGGCGATTACGATATTGATATGACTGACAGCACAGGCAACAGAAGAACCGAAAGCGCCAGCTTTAACGATACATGGTTTGAATATGGCGTAGGTGCGGCGCTTAAAACAGGCAAAAACAACCACCTGTATTTTGACTTTGTAAAAACGGCAGGCGGCGATTTTGAAAAAGACTGGCAGTGGAATGCCGGTATGCGCTGGACGTTTTAATTAGCAGTTTACTTCCGCAGGATGAATATACAGGTTTGTCCAATCTTTTCCGTATCCTGTGGTTAAGTAATATAAAGGGAAGCCAAAAGGCTTCCCTTTATAAAAATGGCAGCAATAATATTAATTTATAAACAGAACAGGAGTGATGGAGATGGAAATAAAACCATTTAATGAAGCAAGGTTTAAAGCCATTGCCGGTAATGCAGAGGCAGAATATTATAATTATATGCCGCGCAGCAATATGGGTATGCGCAAGTGGGAAATTAAGGCACGTTATGAAGATGGAAGCTGCAAAATAGTTGTAATGCGTGATAGTGGTTTCAGCATAACAGGTGAGGTTATTGATATAAACGATTATAAAACCCGTGAGGAACGCAATACTGAAATTTACCGCCTGTACCACGAAGAAGGTTTAAGCCAGATATTTTTGGGCAATTTGTTTAATATAAGCCAGCCTTCGGTATCTTTAATTGTGAACGGCAAAGGTTAAAAAAACAGCCTTTTACTTTTGTAAGTAAAAGGCTGTTTTTTTATATTTAAATTTTTATTGTGTTATTTTTAATTAAAACCGAACATTAAGCCAATGTGGTAAACGGCAAATGCCATCAGCCAGGCGACGGTGATTTCATAAGCCATAATGCAAATTGTGGCAAGACCGGAGTTCATTTCGCGCCTTATGGCGGCCAGTGCTGCTACACAGGGAGGATAGAGCAGTGCAAAGGTTAAATAGCTGAGCGCTGTTAACGGTGTAAAAATGTTTTGCAGGGCATTGCCTGCAAGTTCATCGCCGCTGCCGGTAAGTACGGATAGTGTGCTTATTACTACTTCTTTAGCTGTAATACCGGTAATAAGCGCTGTTGCTGCACGCCAATCGCCAAAGCCAAGCGGGGTAAACAGCGGGGCAATAAAGCTGCCTATTTGCGCCAACATGCTTTTGGCAGGGTTATCAACCATATAAAAGAGGGTGTTAAAACTTTGCAGCAGCCAAATTACAATGCTGGCGAGAAAGATTATGGTAAAGGCTCTGTATAAAAAGTCTTTGGCCTTGCTCCACATATGCAGCCCAATGTTGCGTGCAGTAGGCAGCCTGTAAGCAGGAAGTTCCATTACAAAGGGAACCGGCTGGCCATTGAATACAAATGCTTTAAGTAAGAGCCCGGAAAGTATTGCTACCAAAATACCGGTTAGATATAAAAACATCATTACCTGAGCACGGTTTTCTGCAAAGAAGGCGGCTATAAATACGCCATAAACAGGCAGTTTGGCACTGCATGACATAAAAGGCGTTAAGATAATTGTTATTTTACGGTCACGTTCGCTTGCAAGTGTGCGTGTTGCCATAATTGCCGGTACGCTGCACCCAAAGCCTATAAGCATTGGCACGAAGGAAGAACCGGAAAGTCCTATTTTGCGCAGCAGCATATCCATTACAAAAGCAATGCGCGCCATGTAGCCGGTATCTTCCAAAAGGGAAAGAAAGAAGAATAAAGTTACGATAGTAGGCAGGAACGAAAGTACGCTGCCGACGCCGGTAAATACGCCGTCAATAATGAGTGAATGTATAGGGGCGCTGACTCCTGCTGCCGTAAGCCCGGCATCTGCGGCTTCGGTAACGGCTGCAATGCCAATTTCCAGCCATTCGCTTAAAGTAGCGCCAATAACATCGAACGTAAGCCAGAAAACCGTAAACATGGTCAGCAGAAAAATGGGGATAGCAAAATATTTGCTGGTTAAATAGCGGTCCATTTTTACAGAGCGCTGTTGTGCAAGGCTTTCATCTGGCTTGTGTACTGTCTGGCTGCACAGTTCTTCAATGTAAGTATAACGCATATCTGCCAAAGCAGCTTCTTTATCGGTATCAAGGGCGGTTTCCAGTTCTGTTGTTAAATGCCCTATAATATCTTTTTCGTTTTCGGTAAGTTCAAGTTCCTGCATTAAAAGGTCGTCGCCTTCAATCAGCTTGGTGGCTGAAAAGCGCAGCGGTAAACCTTTGGTACGTACCTTATGCTCAATAAGATGGGCGATAGAGTGAATTGCCACATGTGCCGGGCCTTTGCAGAAGTCGATGCGTTCCGGAAGCTGCTGCGTTTCGGCTGCTGTTTTGGCGCGGCGTACAAGTTCGTCAACGCCGGCACCGGAATTAGCTGTAATTGGTATTACGGGAATGGTGAGTTTTTTCTCAAGCGTTTTTATATCAATGCTGCCGCCGCTTGCCTGTAATTCATCCATCATATTAAGCGCAATAACCATAGGGGTATTAAGTTCTATAAGCTGCAATGAAAGGTATAGGCTGCGCTCAATATTTGTTGCGTCAAGCACATTTACAATAACATCCGGCTTGTTGCGCAGCAACAAATCGCGCGTAACAATTTCTTCGGATGTATAAGGTGAAAGAGAATAAATACCCGGCAGGTCGATAACGGTAATATCTTTATCTTTCAGTAAAATGCCTTCTTTTTTCTGTACCGTTACGCCGGGAAAATTGCCGACATGCTGGTTGCTGCCGGTAAGATAGTTAAACAGCGTGCTTTTGCCGCAGTTCTGGTTTCCTACAAGTGCAAATGTCAGTTTCATGCTTCCTCCGGCTGTACGGTTATTTTTTTTGCATCATCCAGTCTGAGAGTGAGCTCATAGCCGCGCAGAAAAATTTCAATCGGGTCGCCCAAAGGGGCACGTTTGCGTACCATTACTTTGGTTTTGGGGGTAAGCCCCATATCTAAAAAGCGGCGGCGTAAAATACCTTCGCCGCCAACGGTAACAATCGTGGCTTTTTGTCCAATAGCCAGATTATTTAAAGTAATAACTTCCATATCTATTCTCCTTGTACGATTACTCATAACTAACTGCAAATTTATTATACCACTAATCTATTATCAGTAAAACAAATTTAACAGCTTTAAATA
>CAJLLL010000054.1 GCA_905207485.1 uncultured Phascolarctobacterium sp. | reverse complement strand
CAACCCGGTTCCCGGCGGCATGCTCACCCTCGGAATCCCGTCCTTCCGCCTCGAGCGCAAGGTCATAAATGCTGAGATCGATGTGCTCAAGAAAATGGGCGTAAAGTTCAAGTGCGGCGTAGAGGTCGGCAAGGATATCACCATCGACGAGCTGCGCAAGCAAGGCTATAAGGGCTTCTTTGTCGCCATCGGCGCGCAGAAGTCTGCAAAGCTCGGCATAACGGGCGAGGAGCTCAAGGGCGTTTACGGCGGCGTTGATTTCCTGCGTGACGTCAACCTCGGAAACAAGGTCGAGATCGGCAAGAAGGTCGCCGTTATCGGCGGCGGCAACACGGCACTTGATGATGCTGTTGTGCTTTCGCAGCTTGCAGAAAAGGTTTACCTCATTCACCGCCGTCAGGAATTCAGGGCGGAAAAACAGCTTGTAGAAAAAGTTCATAAACCGGAAAATATTGAATTTATTCTTGATACTGTTGTAACCGGGTTGAAAGGCGATAAACGTCTTGAAGGGCTGGAACTGCAAAACAAAGTTACCGGCGAAAAATCTGAACTTTCTGTTGACGGTGTATTTGTGGCAATCGGACAGATGCCGGAAAATGAAATGTTTAAAAATGTGGTGGAAGTTGACCCTGCCGGTTATATTGTTGCCGGTGAGGACTGCCATACAACCTGCCCCGGCATTTTTGCCGCAGGCGATGGACGTACCAAAAAAGTACGCCAGTTAACTACAGCAGCGGCAGATGGCACTGTTGCGGCGCTTGCTGCCAGCGAATATATTGGCTGAAAATTAATAATTAACGGCTTTTGCAAATGCAGGAGCCGTTTCTTTTTTTATAGTAAGTAAACCTATTTACAAACAAAGGTTAACGATGTATAATGTGATTGTTAACCTAATAAAACAAAAAGGTTTACCTAAATCGGGAGGGTACTATGAACTGGATTATTGAAATGGCAGATAAAGTTTTAAACGGAGGAGAAGTAACTAAAGAAGAAGCTGTACGCCTTATTAATGCAAGCGATGAAGATACAATGCTGCTTTTGGCAATGGCAGATAAAATACGCCAGAAATTTAACGGCAATGCTGTGGATTGCTGCGCAATTATTAACGGGCGCAGCGGACGCTGCCCGGAAAACTGCAAATTTTGCGCGCAGTCGGCGCATTACCATACCGGTGTCAAGGAATATCCTCTTTTAAGCGTTGATGAATTTGTGGAAGCGGCAAAAAAAGCCAAAGCTGCCGGTGCGGTAAGGTTTTCGATTGTTACAAGCGGCAGAGGGCAGAGCAAAGCGGATGATTTTGATAACATCTGCAAGGCACTGAAACGCATTAAAGAAGAAGTTGGCATAGAAGTTTGCTGCTCACTTGGCATTTTAACGGAAGAACAGGCCTTTAAACTGAAAGAACTGGGTGTTACCCGTTACCATTCCAATTTGGAAACGGCGCCAAGCCATTTTCCGGACATTTGCAGTACCCATAGTTATGAAGACAAAATGTTTACGATACACAATGCGCAAAAAGCCGGGCTGCGTGTATGCAGCGGCGGTATTTTCGGGCTGAATGAAACACCGGAACAGCGCGTGGAAATGGCGTTTGAGCTGAAACGCCTCGGCATAGACAGCGTACCGCTTAATTTGCTGACGCCAATACCGGGTACGCCGTTTGCTGATAACAAACCGCTGAAGCCGCTGGAAATTTTGCGTGCTTATGCAGTGTTCCGTTTTGTATTGCCTAACGCGCTTATCCGCACGGCGGGAGGCCGTGAAGCAAACCTGCGTGATTTGCAGTGCCTGGCATTGAACGGCGGACTGAACGGCATTATGGTTGGCGGATATTTAACTACCGGCGGCAGAAGCCCGGAAGCAGATAAGATAATGATTAAAGATTTGGGGCGCACTGTTACGCACCTTGTTTTATAAGAGGTGTTATGATGCTTTACAGTGTGAAAATGCGTTCGGCGCAGGGCGGTGCGCATGAATGCGGCGGCAGGCATATATCCGGTGCAGAACGGATTTTGCCCGGCGACCAGCTTGATTATGCAGTGCTTACAATGCTGCACCGAGCACGTGAACATGAACGCGGCTGTGCTGATTTTATCAGCTTAAAGGTTGAAGAAATTAAACCGCAGGAAATTGTCTATAAACCGCTGCTGCCTTTTGGTGTCTGCAAGGCAGCTACGGCAGCGGAAGGGCATAAGGCTGCGCTTGATGAACTTGTGCGTGCCGGTGTAAGCCTTGAAGCGGCAGAACGTGGGTTGGCATTGTTAAATGGCTTAACAGACAGCATGCGCGGCGCAATGGTTGTGGACAGCGTAAGCGGCATGCGCATTGACGGCATGGGTGAACGCGGCGTGCGCGCCAGCAAAATGGACTGCGTAAACAGCCGCGGCTACGATGAATATTTGCAGCAATGCGGCTTAACCGGCGACCATGTGCGTGAGGCGCTGGTACTGGCAAGCAAAGTTGCCGGTGCAGACGGCATGGTTGCAGAACTTTGCTGGTCGGACGACCCAAACTATGTTACAGGCTATGTGGCATCGCCGCTTTACGGATACCGCCGTATACCGGTAATGAAAGAACGCGGCAACGGAGTTGGCGGCAGAATATTTTTTGTTCGTCCGGAAACGGATATGCGAAAATTAATTAACTACCTTGAAGAACAGGTTGTTATGATAAAACCGGAAGGAGTGCCGCAATGCTGACTGAACGCTTGGAAAAAGAACTCGCCGGAACTTACGCCAAAGGGCTTAGGCGCACAATAGACGGGCTGCGTTTTAAAACCGCAGTGCGTGCAGAAGATGAAACCGGAAAAGAATACCTTGTTTTTGCCAGCAACAATTATTTGGGGCTTACGCATGAAGCAGAAGTTGAGCGTGCGGCTGCAGAAGCGGCAAATTTTGGCACAGGCAGTACGGGCAGCCGTTTAACAACCGGCGCAGCTTTTGAAACGGCTGAACTGGAAAAAGAACTGGCTGAGTTTAAACATGCTGAAAAAGCATTGGTGTTCAACACTGGTTACATGGCAAATTTAGGTGTGCTGTATGCACTTGTAAAACCGGGAGACACAATATTCAGTGATGAATTAAACCATGCCAGCATTATTGATGGCTGCCGTATTGCCCGCGCTGAAACCGTAGTTTATAAACATAATGATATGCAGGATTTGGAACGGCTTTTAGCGGCAGCTCCGGTGCAGGGTGAACGGTTTATAGTTACTGACGGCGTGTTCAGCATGGATGGCGATATTGCTAATTTGCCGGAACTTGTGCGTTTAAAAGAAAAATATAATGCCTGCCTGATAGTTGACGATGCGCATGCAGTTGGCGTTATCGGTAAAGACGGCAGTGGTACGGCGGCATATTACAATTTGCAGGGTAAGGTAGATATACAAATCGGTACGCTCAGCAAAGCCTTGGCGGCAGAAGGCGGATATGCAGCGGCAAACAGCATTATTATAGAATATCTTATTAATAAATCGCGCCCGTTTATTTTTTCAACTGCGCTGCCGGGTACGGTAACGGCATCTGCATTGGCAGCGCTGCGCCTTTTGCGCCAATACCCTGATAAGTATCTTGGCAGGCTGAATGCCAATGCTAAACTGATGCGCAGGCTGCTTTTAGAAGAAGGGCTTGAAGTTGTGCCTGGCATAACGCCGATAGTGCCTGTTATGGTTGGCAGTACGAAAAAAACCATGAATTTTATGGAAGAATTGCTTAAAGCAGGCATTATGGTTTCCGGCATCCGCCCGCCTACGGTACCAGAAGGGACAAGCCGCCTGCGCGTAACGGTAACTGCTGCGCACAGCATGCAGGAAATTGAATTTGCTGCCGCTGCAATGGGAAAAATATGGCGGCAGCTTAACGTATAAACGAAAGAAGGATAATTATGAAAGCAATAGGCATAACGGCAACGGATACAGAGTTTGGCAAAACAGTGGTAAGCGCTTGCCTGGCAGCCGGATTTAAACGCCATGGCATTGATGTTGGCGTTTTCAAACCGGCTGCATCCGGTTGTGTACGTACGGCAGAAGGCAAATTAATCTCGGAGGATGCGGAACTGTTAATAAAAGGTGCCGGCATTGGTATGGAACAGCACGGCAATGTTGTGCCTTATGTGCTGGAAGCAGCGCTTGCTCCTGCGGAAGCCAGTAAACTTGCAGGCATAGCCCTTAATAAAAATGTTATGGAAGAAGCTGCGCGCAAAATGATTAACGCCCATGAACTGACGGTGTTGGAAGGCGTTGGCGGCATATCGGCGCCGCTTACTGATGATTATTTGGTGAAAGATTTTTTTAAAGCATTAAACCTGCCTGTAATCATCGTTGTAAAACCGCTGCTTGGCAATGTAAACCATGCTGTTTTATCTGCGTATTACGCACAGCACGAAGGCTTAAATGTGCTTGGTTTTATTGTAAACGGTTGGGATGAAGCGAATGCCGGCGTATTGGAACGCAGCAATCTTTATTATTACGAAAAACTTACCGGGCTGCCTGTTTTAGGAAAACTGCCGGTTTTGGATAAAGCGCTGCTAAACGGTGATGATTTAACGGAAGCCGGCAAAATTGCCGCAGCTAATATAGATTTGGCACGCATTTATAATTTGTTGGGAGATGGCAAGGATGAATAAGTGGGAAGAACTTGACAAAAAATATATCTGGCACCCGTTTACACAAATGAAGGGCTGGGTTGAAAACCCTCAGCTTGTTATTGAACGCGGCGAAGGCGTAAAATTGTATGATACGGAAGGCCGCGAATATTATGACGGCATATCCAGTTTATGGGTAAATATTCACGGGCATCACCGCAAAGAAATTGACGATGCCGTTAAAGCGCAGATTGATAAAATTTCTCATTCCACGCTTTTGGGGCTTATCAACCAGCCTTCAGCCGAATTTGCCGAAAAACTGGTTGAAATTACTCCCGATGGTTTAAATAAAGTTTTTTACAGTGATGATGGTTCTACTGCTGTTGAAGCTGCAGTAAAAATTGCTTTTCAATACTGGCAGTTTAAAGGCAGACCAGAAAAACAACAGTTTATTAATCTGGGCGATTCTTACCATGGCGATACTGTCGGTGCGGTAAGCGTTGGTAATATTGATGTGTTCCACAAAGTTTACAAGCCGCTTTTGTTTGCCACTAAAAAAATGACCTGCCCTTCTTTTTATCACAGCAGGCTTGGTTTTAAAACCGAGCAGGAATTTTTGGCTTACCTGCTTGATGAACTTGATTCCTACCTTGCCGCTAATGCGGATAAGGTTGCGGCAATGATTATAGAACCATTGGTACAGGCTGCGGCAGGCATGCTGATGCAGCCGCAGGGTTATATTAAAGGCGTGCGCGATTTAACCAAAAAATATGGTGTTTTGCTGATTGTAGATGAAGTTGCTACCGGCTTTGGCCGTACCGGCAAAATGTTTGCGTGTGAACATGAAGGCGTACTGCCGGACATGATGTGTCTTTCCAAAGGCATTACCGGCGGTTATCTGCCGCTTGGCGCAACAATGGTAACAGACGAAATTTACAATGCCTTTTTGGGCGAACCGGAAGAATATAAAACTTTCTACCATGGGCACAGCTATACCGGTAATCCTCTGGCTTGTGCCGCGGGAGTTGCCGGACTTGAAATTTTTGCCAAAGATAATGTTATTGCTGGCCTTGAACCCAAAATGGCAGTAATAAAAAAATATATGCAAAAATTTAATGAAATGCCGTATGTCGGCAATGCACGCCAGTGCGGCATGCTGGCAGGTATTGAACTGATGTATGATAAAGAAAGAAAATTGCCTTTTAAACCGGAACTGTTAATTGCAGGCGGAATTTGCCAGACAGCGCGTAAATATGGGCTTATTGTGCGCAATATAGGCGATGTTATTATCTTTATGCCGCCGCTTGCCAGCACCGCTGCGGAAATTGAAGCTATGCTCGGCAGGCTGGAGCAGGCCATGCTTGAAGTTTTTGCAGAAATTGCCGCAGGCAGCAAAACAGATTTTTCTGACCCTTGCGCGTTTTAACACTGCCTCCATTTCGGGCGCCCTTTTGCAGGGCGCTTTTTATTTTACGGGCGCTTTGTTGCCTGCTTGTGGTATAATAAAAATAATACACAGCAAGTTTTGGCGGTGATGATAATGGAAGAATCAAAATTTTTAATAATAACAGGTATGAGCGGAGCCGGAAAAACGCAAACCATCCGTACACTGGAAGACATGAATTATTTTTGCGTTGATAATATGCCGCCCGCACTTATCAATAAATTTGCGGAACTTTCCCGCCAGGCATCTGCGCCGCGCAATACAGCAATTGTTGTAGATATCCGCGGCGGGCGCATGTTTGACAAGTTTGTAGAAGAACTTGACGGACTTAAAATGAGCGGTTATACTTATGAACTTTTATTTTTAGATGCTACCGATGCGGCACTTATACGACGTTATAAGGAAACACGCCGCCGCCATCCGCTTGGGCAGGGGCGCACTTTAAGCGAAAGCATTGCCTATGAACGCAATTGCCTTAAAAAAGTAAAAGACCGTGCAACGTATATTATCGATACCACGGATATGCGTGCTGACGCGCTGAAAAATAAAATACGCGAACTGTTCTGCATCAACGATTCCTGCGAACAGATGTCGGTAACGGTACAGTCTTTCGGCTTTAAACATGGGCTGCCGCTTGACAGCGATATGGTTTTGGATGTACGTTTTTTGCCGAATCCGTTTTATGAAGATGATTTGCGCACTTTAACAGGCAATGATGAACCGGTGGCGCAGTTTATTGAGCGTTATCCGCAAACTCAGCAGTTTTTGCAAAAAGAAGAAGAACTTTTGGATCTGCTTTTGCCGCAGTATGTAACGGAAGGCAAAAGCCAGCTTGTCATCAGCGTTGGCTGCACCGGCGGGCAGCACCGCAGCGTGTATATTGCCAACAGGCTTGCTTCTTATTTGCGCAGGGAAGGCTATAAAGTTTTGTTAAGCCACCGCGATTTAAGGCTTAAAAACCGTTAAAGGAGGTAGCTTATGGGCTGGATTAGCTGGCTGTGCCCGGGTATGAATTTAAAACGCTGGCTGCTTTTGTTTACGGTAGGCGTTTTATGCTGTGCGCTTGGGCTGGCATTGTTTTTTAATTATCAGTTTATGGGTTATGTGGAAGAATTGATGTTCCGCATGGCTTATTTAACAACCGGCAAATATTCCAATGCGGTTTCAATGCTGGGCGGTTTTCTGTTTTTGTGCGTAGGCGGTTTTGTTATGGTATACGCCACACGCCGTGTAATCCGTTCTGTTGTTGATGCCGTTCTGCCGGATAATAACTCGTCGCTTATGGAAAAGATTTTTACGCAGCGCAAACTTGGCCGTGGGCCTGCCATTACCGTTATTGGCGGTGGTACCGGCCTTTCAACGCTTTTGCGCGGTATGAAGTATATTACAAGTAACTGCAATGCGGTTGTTACCGTTGCCGATGACGGCGGTTCTTCCGGACGTCTGCGCAAGGAGATGGGCATCATTCCGCCGGGAGATTTGCGCAACTGTCTTGTCGCGCTGGCAGACAGCGAACCTATGATGGAACGCATTATGCAGTTTCGTTTTAATGATGGTTCGCCGCTGGCGGGGCATAACTTCGGCAATTTGTTCATTGCCGCCATGGCAGAAGCCGAAGGCAGCATGGAAGCTGGGCTTGCCGCAACAAGCCAGATTTTAAATGTGCGCGGCAATGTAATTCCTTCTACTTTAAGCGATATCCGCTTAAAAGCCGAAATGACGGACGGAACTTTTATTGAAGGCGAATCGGAAATACCGAAAGCACATAAACGTATTTTGCGTGTCGGCATAGAACCGGCAGATGTACAAGCAACGGGAAGCGCAGTTGAAGCCATTATGAAGGCTGATGTGCTTATTTTAGGACCTGGCAGTTTGTACACAAGTGTTATTCCGAACTTGATGGTTGAAGGAATACGCGAAGCTGTGCTGCGTTCTGATGCTGTAAAAATTTATGTCTGCAATGTTATGACTCAGCCCGGTGAAACCGATGGCTATGGTGCATTCGAGCATGTACAGGCGCTTATTACCCACGCAGGCGAACAATTTTTGGATTATGTTATCGTAAATGACCAGAACGTAACGGAAACGCAGCTTGCACAATATCAGTTGAAAGGCTCTATTCCGGTTACGCCGGATATTAAAAAGATTGAGCGGCTCGGCATTAAAGTTGTGCCGAAAAGCCTTATCAGCAATAAGGATTTGGTGCGCCATAATCCGCAGAAACTTGCGCAGGCAGTTATATCGCTTATTTACCGCCTGCGGCTGTTTGGCAAAGGTTTCCGCTTTTTCGATTACTTTTTTATGCGCCAGAGTATGCGCAAGCTGAAGAATAAATCTTCGGCAGAAGGGTAAGCAATGTCATTTTCAAACGAAGTTAAAAACGAACTTGCAAGAATAGAAGTAGCAAAAAAATGCTGCGAAAAGGCAGAACTGCTTGGTCTTTTACGCATGAGCGGCGCAGTTATTCTGCAAGGGCGCAATATGGGCATTAATTTTTCAACGGAAAACGCTGCCCTGGCGCGCCGTGTGCTGCAAATGCTTAAAACCAATTACAATGTGCAGACTGAAGTTCTGGTAGCCCGTTCGCGCAGGTTAAAAAAGAATAATCGTTACCAGGTGAGGGTCATTCCATCAAAAGAAGCCGGCAAAGCGCTGCATGAATTACAGCTTTTGCCTTACAGCGATGCCGCTGAACGCCATAAACTGCTGGCAAAATCCTGCTGCCGCCGTGCGTTTTTGCGTGGTGTTTTTATGGCAGGCGGTTCTGTAAGCAAGCCTTCAAGCGATTATCATCTGGAACTGGTGACGGAAAATGAAGAACTTGCCAGGAGCATTGTAAAAGTGCTGCATGGCTTTTCGCTGCCAGCCAGAATTACAGACCGCAAAAACGATTACATTGTTTATATCAAAGAGGGCAATGCCATTACGGATTTTCTGTCTGTTATTGGGGCGCACAATGCGCTGATGGAATTTGAAAACGTGCGTATTGTAAAAGAAATGCGCAATAACGTAAACCGTGTGGTTAACTGCGAAACAGCTAATTTAAACAAAGTTGTGCAGGCGGCGGTGGAACAGCTTGAAAGCATCCGTTATCTGGAAAAAATAGGTTATTTCGGCAAACTGCCGGATGCTTTGCGTGCAACGGCAGAACTGCGCCTTGAACATCCGGATGCTTCGCTTGCTGAACTGGCGCGTATTATGAGCGGCAAAATAACGAAATCCGGACTTAACCACAGGCTGAAAAAACTACAGCAGATTGCAAAGGAAATGGGATTGGGAATAAATGAAAATCATCAGGAATAAATGGCTGAAAATATTGCTGGCAGTGCTGATAATTGCCACAGCGGCGGCATATAAACCACTGCACGACGGTTATGTTGCTTACCGCCAAAATGCAGTGCCGGTATTGGAATATCATTCCGTTGGCGGCAGCAAAGATTGGCCGGCAGAAGTAATTATCGGCACGGACGCTTTTGAAAAACAGCTTGCCTATTTGCAGGCAAACGGCTATCGTATGCTTTCCATGGAGCAAATGATTGCCGGTTTTAAAAACAATGAAAACATGGGTAAAAGCGTGGTATTAACTTTTGATGACGGTTATATGGACAATTACACCAATGTATTTCCGCTGCTGCAAAAGTATAATGCCAATGCTTCGTTTTTTATAGTGCAGTCTAAAATAGGCAAACCTAATTATATGGGCCATGATGAAATTACGACCTTAATAAAAGCCGGCAACGATTTGGGTTCACATACCATTAACCATAACATTTTAACGGATATAGACCCGAAATATTTTGCATGGGAACTTTCAAGTTCCAAATTCTTTTTAAAGAAAGAGTTTGATATGTATTATGTGCATTTACTGTCATATCCTAACGGCGAATATGATAGTGACGTGATTGCCGCTGCTCAAAAATATGGTTATAACTATGCCGTTACAGGCAAAAACGGCGCCGTTGATAAAAACTGGGTAACCAATCATCCTATGGAGATAGGGCGCGTTATAATTAAAGGCGATATGACTGACGAAGAATTTAAAAGCAAGCTGGAACGCTCATATCTTTTGGGTTATTTAAAAAGCGTTGTGTTCGGCAGCCTGTTTTTTTGCCGATAAGGCTTGCGGATTTAAGTAAAACACGGTAAAATAAAATAAATAATGATTTTGGAGGAATGAACGATGAAAAAACACATTACTACCGTAAATAAAGCAATGCTCAACAAAACCTTAAGAACCGGCGGCTGCGGCGAATGCCCGGCATCCTGCCAGTCTGCATGCAAAACTTCCTGCACCGTTGGCAACCAGGTTTGCGAACATAAATAATCCTGCGGGATAATTTAAGCAGAACCATTACAGCTCCCTGCACGGCAGGGGGCTGTTTTATGCTTTGAAAGGTGGAATTTGATGCTGATACATAAAATGCGCCTTGATGATTACAAGGCTGTGCTGGACGTCAACAGCGGAGCGGTGCATCTGGTAGACGATATGATTTACGACCTGCTGGATGTATTCAACGGCGATAATGCCGAAGAAGCGGTTGCAGCAATGAAAGACCGTTATGATGAGGCAGAACTGCGCGAGGCTGTTGAAGAACTGACGGAACTTAAAAACGAGGGACTGCTTTTTTCTCCTGAGTTTGAAGTGCCGCCTACTTTCAGCGAAACTCCTGTTTTAAAATCGTTGTGCCT
The DNA here is from genome assembly GCA_905207485.1 of uncultured Phascolarctobacterium sp. GTDB lineage: Bacteria > Bacillota > Negativicutes > Acidaminococcales > Acidaminococcaceae > Fusicatenibacter_A. Next base: position 1,348 of record CAJLLL010000054.1, on the reverse strand, counting down.
GCATATTGCTCATGACTGCAACCTGCGCTGCGGCTATTGCTTTGCCGGCACCGGTGATTTTGGCGGCTGCCGCGCACTCATGAGCAAAGAAATTGCTGAAAAGGCAGTTGAATTTGCCATTACCGGCAGTAAAAAACGCCGTAATCTTGAACTTGACCTGTTTGGCGGCGAGCCGCTGATGAACTGGCCGGTTGTGGAGCATGTTATTAACTATGTGCGCCGCCGCGAAAAGGAAACCGGCAAGAATATCAAGCTGACGCTGACAACTAACGGTACTTTGCTGAATGATGAAAACATTAAATTTTTAAACGATAACCGTGTAATGCTGGTACTCAGCCTTGACGGCAAAAAGGAAACGCACGATAAAATGCGTCCGTTCCCCAACCATACCGGCAGCTACGATGCCGCTGTGCGCGGATTTAAGAAAGTAATCGAAAGCCGCAACGGCAAAAATTACTATCTGCGCGGAACTTATACGCACTATAACCCGCACTTCAGCGAAGATACTTTGGATATGACCAAAGTAGGCAAAGAAATTTCTGTAGAACCGGTTGTAGGCACTGATGAACCGTACGTTCTTACCGAAGAAGATTTACCAATTTTGTATGAAGAATATGATAAGCTGGCACGTGCGTACCTGCAAAAACGACGTGAGGGAGACCCGTTTGATTTCTTCCATTTCAATGTTGCGCTTGATAATGGGCCGTGTGTTGCCAAAAGGCTTGCAGGCTGCGGCGCCGGGCACGAATACTTTGCCATTACACCTGAAGGCGATATTTATCCCTGCCACCAGTTTGTAGGAAGAGAACAGTATAAACTCGGCACGCTGGATACCGGCGTTGTTAAACCTGATTTGGTGCAGAAATTCCGCCATACTCATGTTATGACGAAACCTGCCTGCCGCGAATGCTGGGCAAGGTTCTTCTGCAGCGGCGGGTGCCATGCCAATGCCGACCTTATTAACGGCGATATTTCAATTCCTTACGAATACGGCTGCAAATTGCAGAAAAAACGTTTGGAATGCGCAATAATTCTCCAGGCAATCTTAACTGCCGAAGCACAGCAGGGCGAAGATAACCGTCCTCATATCACTAATTTTAAATTTGAAACTGAATAACTAAAAATTTTAAGAGGTTTGCAAAATTTTTACTGCAAACCTCTTGCATTTTTACATAAAATCTGCTATCATACTTAATACAGTTTACTGCACAACTTAAATTTAACAAACACTCAAAAATTTCTTGAAAAAGAAATAAAAAAAGTGCTTGACAAATTCTAAAAAGTGTAATAAACTATACAAGTCGCCGGAAAACGGCAGCACCTTGAAAACTGAACAAGAACCAAGAAA
>CAJLLL010000053.1 GCA_905207485.1 uncultured Phascolarctobacterium sp. | reverse complement strand
GCCCGGCAGGCGCCGGAAAAAGCACCATTGCCAAAATGGTGGCGGGCAAACTTGGTTATATTTATATTGATACTGGTGCAATGTACCGTTCTGTTGCGTGGAAATTTCTGCAAACCGGTGAGCCTTTCAGCCCGGAACTGGCAGAAAAACTGGCGCAGGAAATGGTTATCACCTTTAAACCGGAAGCAAGCGTAAACCGCGTTTTTGTTGACGGAACGGAAGTAACGGACGCCATTCGTTCGCCGGAAGTAACGGCCATTGTATCTAGGGTATCTGCCGTTGGCGGCGTGCGTGCCGAAATGGTAAACCAGCAGCGCCGTATGGGCGAAGCCGGTGGTGTGGTTATGGACGGCCGCGATATAGGCACGGTGGTTTTTCCCCATGCTGAAATTAAAATATTTTTAACGGCAAGCGTTGAAGAACGCGCTATGCGCCGTTATAAGGAAATGCTTGCCAAAGGCGAAAAAGTTGATTTGGCAGAGCTTGAAAAACAAATTGCAGAGCGTGACCGCCAGGACAGCGAGCGTGAAATTGCGCCGCTTAAAAAAGCGGATGACGCAGAGTTCCTTGATACTTCCGATATGACTATTGACGAAGTGGCGGAACATATTTTGAAAACAGTACAGGAGAAATAAAATGCTGTATTCTTTTTTGGATGTAGTGCTGGGTATTTTATTTAAGATATTTTTACGTCTTGAAGTACACGGCGCGGAAAACATTCCTAAAACCGGTCCGCTGGTTATTGCCAGCAACCACTTAAGCCTGCTTGACCCGCCAGTTATCGGTGTGGCGGCACCGCGCAAGGTGCATTTTATGGCAAAGCAGGAACTTTTTGTGCCGGTGCTTGGCTATATTTATAAAACTCTGGGCGCGTTTCCCGTTAAACGCGGCGGCGCAGACAGGGCTGCTATCAAACATGGCATAGAAATTCTGCAAAGCGGTGAAGTGCTGGCGATTTTTCCGGAAGGTACCCGCAGCAAAACAGGACAGCTTGGCAAATTGGAACCCGGTGCATTAATGATGGCTGGTAAAACCAATGCCGTTATTGTACCAACTGCTGTAAGCGGAACCGATATTAAGCGCTGCGGCAGGCTGTGGCCTAAAGTTGTGGTAAGGTTCGGTACGCCGGTGCCTTTTCCGCCGGTAGGCTTAAGCAAAGAAATTTTGCAGGATTTGACAAATAAATTGACAGCAGATATTAAAGCGCTGCAGGGAGTGAAGTAAATGCAGGTATTTTTAGCCGAACCTTGCGGATTTTGTTACGGCGTTAAACGCGCCGTCGATATTGCTTATGGAGAGTGCGGAAAGGAAGGCAGCCCGGCAACGCTTGGGCCTCTTATCCATAATCCTCAGCTGATTGATGAACTTGCCCAAAAAGGGGTAGGCTGCAAAAACAGCCTTGATGAATTTAACAACGGTGATACGGTAATTTTCCGTTCGCATGGCGTCGGGCCGGAAATTTATGCCGAAGCGGAAGCAAAAGGCCTGAAAATTTGTGATGCAACCTGTCCGCATGTGCGTGCAGCCCAGTTAAAAGCCAAAAAATTAGCCGATGAAGGGTACTTTGTGATAATTATTGGAGAAAAAAATCATCCTGAAGTAAAAAGTATCTCGGCATGGGCAGGAAAACATGCTATAATAGTAGAATATAATAAAGATATTGCCGGTATACCCGTTGCAGATAAATATGGAGTAACAATTCAGACGACTTTTGAACTTGCTCGCTTTGAAGAACTTCTGGCGGCAATAAAAAAAGCACGTCCGGGAGAGTACAAAGTAGAAAAAACAATCTGCAATGCTACAGGCGAACGCCAGAATGCGGCGGCGGAACTTGCTGCCAAAGTTGATGCGTTTGTCGTTATCGGCGGTAAAAACAGCGCTAATACAAGGCATTTATATGATATTGTTGCCCGGCGCTGCAAAACAGCATTCCATATCGAAACAGCTTCGGAATTAAAACCCGAAATGTTTGCGGGATGCACCAAAATCGGAATAACGGCCGGTGCTTCGACGCCGGACCGATTAATCAAGGAGGCTTTATTTGTAATGGAAAACATGGAAAACATGGACTTTGAAAGTATGCTGGATCAGAGCTTGGAGAATTCTGAAATTTATCCCGGCAAAATCGTGAAAGCTACTGTAATTCAAAAGGACAAGGATGCAGTTTATGTAGACTTTGGCTATATGAAAGAAGGCGCTATCGCTTACAGCGAATGGGCAGCCGGTGATCCTGATGAAATTGCTAAAACCATTAATGTTGGCGATGAAGTGGAAGCTAAAGTTATTCCCGGTACTTCCAAAGATGATTTTGTACGCCTTTCCAAAATCCGTGCCGAACAGGACGCTGCATGGAAAAACGTACCCGAACTTGCTGAAGGCGAAAAACGCCCGGCTACCGTTAAAGTTCTACGCGTAATTAAAAACCGACAGAAAAACATTGTTGGCCTTGCAGTTGCCGTTGAAGGCGTTGAAGGCTTTATGCCCGCATCTCACGTTGAACTGAAACGCGTTGAAGACTTCACTCCGTATATTGGCCAGGAACTGGAAGCTGAAATTATTGAAGTTGACGCTGCTAAAAAACGCCTTGTAGTAAGCCGCCGCGATTTGCTGCGCGCTGAACGCGAAGCTAAGGCACAGGCTTGGCGTGAAGCAAAAGCTGCACGCATTGCTGCTGCTAAAGAAGCACGCGAAGCTGCTGAAGAAGAAGCATACAACAGCGTAGAAGAAGGCACCGTAGTACCGGGCAAAGTTCTGCGCATTGCTGATTTCGGCCTGTTTGTAGAAGTAGGCAAAGGACTGGTTGGTTTGGTTCACAATACTGAACTTTCCTGGGACCGCAATGTTAAAGCAAAAGATTTTGAACCCGGCACCGAAGTTACCGTGCTTATTAAAAAGATTGACCGCGAAGCAAAACGCGTTGCCCTGAGCATTAAAGCAACCCAGGAAGATCCTTGGGTAACCGAAGCTAACGCTCTGCCGGAAGGCGCTATTGTTAAAGGTATTGTAACCCGCTTCCTGCCTTTCGGTGCTATCGTTAAAGTAACCGACAGAGTAGAAGGCCTTGTACATGTATCCGAAATTGCAGATACCCGTGTTGAAAAACCGGAAGACGTACTGGAAATCGGCCAGGAAGTTGTTGTTAAAGTTATCAAAAAAGATATGGAACATAAAAAAATCGGTCTGAGCATTGCCAAAGCTGCTAAAGAAAAAGAAAAAGCAGAATACAGTGCTTATCTTAACAACAACCCGGAACTGACTTTAGACCTTTCCGAACAGCTTGAAACTTTGAAATAATTTTACGGTGGTATTGAATGTCGCGAGAACAGAGGAAACTTGACCATATCAAATACGCGTTAAAGCTTGGCGACGGTCCGCAGACCAGCGGACTGGAAGATGTGCATTTTGTACATAACTGCCTGCCTGAGCTTAACCCGCAGGATATAGACCTTTCCTCAAAGTTCGGCGGCATTCTGCTTTTATCGCCGTTTTTAATCAACGCTGTTACCGGCGGCGCGGAAGCAGTAACAGAAATTAACCGCCGCCTGGCGCAGGCTGCCAAAAAAGCAGGTGCTGCGCTGGCAGTAGGTTCACAATATGGTGCGGTTAAGCATAAAACCAATTATTACAGCTATGAAGTTGTGCGCGAAGAATATCCGGACGGAGTTATTTTTGCCAATACCAGTGCTCTGGCAACGCCGGAAGAAGCACTGGAAGCCGTAAAAATGATTGATGCCGATGCCCTGCAAATTCATTTAAACCCGGCGCAGGAGCTTATAATGCCTGAGGGAGACCGTGATTTTAAAGGGCTGTTTGCCAATATGCAGCGTATTTTAGATAAATGCTGCGTACCCGTTATTGTTAAGGAAACAGGATGCGGCATGGCTGCAAGGCAGGTTAAGCAATTGCTTAAAGCAGGTTTTACCTGTTTTGATGTTGGCGGGGCAGGGGGAACGAATTTTCCTGCCATTGAATCGGCGCGTTACGGAGGCACCACGCTTTTAAACGCATGGGGGCTTAATACAGCGCAAACGCTTTTGGAAACCGGCGGTGTATGCGGCACGGAAGGCTATATTACAGCAACCGGCGGCATACGCAGCGGGCTTGATGCAGCTAAATGCCTGGCGCTTGGTGCCGATTTGACAGGCATGGCAGGCAATGTATTGGAGGCTGCTGTAAATGGCGGCGCTGATGCTGCTGCAGAACTTATAACGCAGGCAGAAGATGAACTGCGTATGCTGATGCTGCTTGCAGGGGCGCCGGATATATGCAGTTTACGCAAAAAGCCGCTGTACTTTACAGGCAGGCTGCTTGATTTTATGCAGTGCCGTGGCTGGGACTGTGTTGAACTGGCAAGGTCACGAAGATAAAAAATAAACGGTATAACGCTAAGTTATACCGTTTTAATATATTAGTTTAATTATACTTTTGTTAAATTTCTAATTGGCGGTTGATAAATAAAGCGGTTCGTAAATTTTGCTCATTATTAAACCGTAAAATTTACGTAGCTTTACCGGCATACTTATTACCTTATCCCGCGGCTTGGTAATAAGCGGCTGCTCAGCTAAAAAATAAGCCCAATACCAAAGGTATCAGGCTTATTTTAAAATCCGTTAGAATCAGATAGCGCGGTTAACTTTACCGGAACGCAAGCAACGGGTGCAAACGTTAATACGTTTTACAGAGCCATTAACAACTGCTCTTACTTGCTGAATGTTCGGTTTCCAAGCGCGTTTAGAATGTCTATTGGAATGGCTGACGTTACAACCAGCTTGAATACCTTTGCCGCAAACTTCGCAAATGGATGCCATGAGTCCCACCTCCTTAACGTAATTCGAGCATCAGTTACAAATTTAACAGAAGTATCATACCATAGAATGAACGTAAAAGCAAGTTATTTTTAGATTGGCAGTGTGATTTTATGTGGTGGCAGGAGCCGATAACAAAATTAAAGGGCATTGGTCCCAAAAAAGCGGCTGATTTTGCAAATCTGAACGTTTTTACAATAGGTGATTTGTTGAACCGTTATCCGCGTACTTATGTAGACCAGAGCAAGGTAAAAACAATTGCGGAACTGCAAACAAACGGAGAAAAACAGCTTTTCCGCGCAGAGGTTTACTGTCTGGCAGATAAAATGTCAGTGCGCCGCATGCGTTATACGTTGGTAACAGTAAAAGATTGTACAGGCTTTGCGGAAATATATATGTTTGCACACCAGCGTTTTCAAACACGCAATTTTAAGCCCGGCACACAGCTTTTAATAGACGGCAAGGTGCAGCCGGGGCGCGGCGGGGCAAAAGTTATTACTGATGCCTATGTGCAGAGTTTGAAAGATGGAGAAGAAGCATCGGCACCGGGAATTTTGCCGGTATATGCTTTAAGCGGTGCGCTTACGCAGCAGAATTTGCGTACAGCCGTTAAAACTGCGCTTGCCATGGCAGAAGAATACCTGCCGGAATCGCTGCCGCAGGAGGTAATTGCCGCCAAAAAGCTGCCCCCGCGTCTGGAAGCGTTGAAGAACATTCACTTTCCGGAAAGTTTTGCGGCGCTTGCCAAAGCACGCAGCCGTTTTGTGTTTGAAGAACTGTTTTTACTGCAATGCGGGCTTTTATATTACCGCAGCCGTGTAAAATCCGGCCGCAGCGGCATAAAAATGGGTGCAGACGGTAAAATTTTAAAAGATGTGCTTGCCAAACTGCCTTTTAAACTGACGGAAGCGCAGCAAAAAGCGTGGCAGGATATAAGCCTTGACATGCAGGATATAAAACCAATGCACAGGCTGCTGCAAGGCGATGTAGGCAGCGGCAAAACGGCAGTATCGGCACTGGCGCTTGCCAAAGCTGCAGAAAACGGTTATCAGAGCTGCATTATGGTTCCTACGGAAATTCTGGCACAGCAGCATTATGAAACTTTGCAGCAGTTTTTAGAGCCTGCCGGTATCAGCATAGGGCTTTTAACAAGCAGCGTTAAGGGCGTGCGCAGGCGCGAACTGCTGGAAGCACTGGCAGACGGCAGTTTGCAGGTTCTTGTAGGCACGCATGCACTGATACAGGACGATGTAGTTTTTGATAAACTGGCGCTTGTCGTAACAGATGAGCAGCACCGTTTTGGCGTGGAACAGCGCGCCAAACTTGCCAATAAATCGTCTTTTGAGCCGGATGTGCTTGTAATGACGGCAACACCGATACCGCGTACATTAGCGCTTACAGTGTATGGCGATTTGGATGTATCAATAATGAAGGGCATGCCGCCGGGGCGAAAAAGCATTAAAACGCTGTGTTATACTGGCGATAAAAGGCGGGAGGTTTATGCCGGCATGGTGCGGCAGATACAGGCAGGGCATCAGGCTTATATTGTCTGCGCGGTAATTGAACAGGGCGAAATGCCCGGCGTGCGTGCGGCAGAAGATGTTTACAACGAATTAAAGAACAGCTTTTTAAAAAATATTCCCTGTGCGTTATTGCACGGAAAAATGAAGCCTGCAGAAAAAGAAATTATTATGGAAGATTTTGCGGCGGGGAGAATAAAAGCGCTTATCAGTACCACGGTTATTGAGGTTGGCGTAAACGTGCCCAATGCCACGCTGATGATTATTGAAAATGCCGACCGTTTCGGACTGGCACAGCTTCATCAGTTGCGCGGGCGTGTAGGGCGCGGCGAGGCACAATCTTTCTGTGTGCTGCTTACGGATTCGGATTCACCGGAAACACTGGCGCGCCTGAATGTGCTGCATACTTCAAACGATGGTTTTTATCTTGCCGAGCAGGATTTAAAACTGCGCGGGGCAGGGCAGCTTTTTGGTTTGCGTCAGCATGGCTTGCCTGATTTGTATATTGCTGATATACTTCAAGATACGGATGTGCTTGTTGAAGCGCGCGCGCTTGCCAAACAATCGCTTGCCGACAAAAAAATTACCGGCGAGATAGAACAGGCGCTGAACGCGCAGTTTGACGAGCGTTTTAAACGAATTTTTAACAGTTAACGGAGGCACAAATGCCCGAAGAAAAATGGTATCAGAACCCGGAAAAGGTATCTAAAATAGTGGTGCTGGCAATTTTAATTATTGGCAGCGCACTTATATACCTTTTTGCGGGTGACGAAGTAAATAAAATGTTTACGCTTGCCATCAGCGGAGATGTAGATGCGTTGGCGGAATATTTCCGCTCTTTTGGAATATGGGCGATAGCAGTCAGCTTTTTGCTGGATGTTTTGATTAATGCGGGCAGTATTTTCCCTTCAATTTTTATTTCTACTGCCAACGGGCTTATTTTCGGGCTGCCCATGGGCATCTTAATTTCATGGCTGGCTGAAACTACCGGTGTTGTAATCAGCTTTTGGCTGATGCGCTATTTATTCCGCAGCACTGCCGAAAAAATGATTGCCAAAAGCAGCATGCTGATGAAAATAGATGACCTCAGTGGGCGCAAAGGATTGCAATGGATGGCGCTGGCAAGAATGCTGCCGTATTTTCCTTCCGGCATTTTAACGGCAATCGGCGCTGTAAGCAAAATATCTACACGAGATTATATTATAGCCAACTTAATCGGTAAATTTCCTTCAACTTCACTGGAAGTCGTTATAGGTCACGATTTGGTTAACTTTCAGCAGCACAGCGAACGCCTGGCAGTTTTGGTAACGGCAGTAATTATTATTTTCGTTGTTTACAAACGTTTTGCAGCAAAAAGATAATAATTTTCTTTTAGCACTTTGTTGAGTTTTTGAAAACTGTAAGGTATAATAAATTTAGCAGTTATTAACGAAGGTTCAACAAAGGAGGCAGCTATGACAAAACATCAGTTTACGGATATCCGTGTAGCCATTGAACCGGATAATCCTTCAATTCAGCGTTTGGAATTTAAATGCATTAAATGCGGAAATTGCAAAACTGTCTGCACAGATTATATCGGCGTGTGCGGCACTTATGATTTAAAGGCTACAGGCGATAAGCCTATCTGCATTAATTGCGGACAGTGCGCTAACGTATGCCCTGTGGACAGCATTACCGAAAAGGTAGAGGCTTACCAGGTAATGGCAGAAATCCGTGATGCGGATAAAATTGTTATTTTCAGCACTTCGCCTTCCGTGCGCATTGCGCTTGGCGAAGAATTTGGCATGCCCGATGGCAGTTTTGTGGAAGGCAAAATGGTGGCGCTTTTGCGTAAATTGGGCGCAGATTATGTGCTTGACACCAACTTTGCCGCAGATTTAACCATTGTGGAAGAAGCAAGCGAGCTTTTGGAGCGTATTACCAAAGGTAATAAACCTCTGCCGCAGTTTACAAGCTGCTGTCCGGCGTGGGTAAAATTTGCAGAAACTTATTATCCGGAAATGCTGCCGCATATTTCCAGTGCTAAAAGCCCTATTGGCATGCAGGGACCGACCATTAAAACCTATTTTGCGCAAAAAATGGGCATCGACCCGGCTAAAATTGTAAACGTGGCTGTAACACCCTGCACGGCAAAGAAATTTGAAATCCGCCGCGGCGAAATGAACGCAGCAGGACGTCATTTAGGCATGCCGGAAATGCGCGACATGGATTATGTTATTACCACGCGCGAACTGGCTATGCTGGCGCGTGATGAGGGCATTGATTTTGCTGCGCTTGAAGATGCTGCCTATGATGATTTAATGGGACAGGCGAGCGGCGCAGGCGTTATTTTTGGAAACACCGGCGGCGTAATGGAAGCGGCTATACGCACGGCTTATTGCTATGCAACCGGCAAGGATGTACCGCAGGCATTGTACGATTTACAGCCTGTACGCGGTATGGACGGCATCCGCGAGGCAGAAGTTGATATTGACGGCACTAAAGTTAAAGTTGCCGTTGTATACGGCACAGCCAATGCGCGCAAACTGATTGAAAAAATTAAAGCCGGTGAGGCAAGCTATCATTTTGTAGAAGTTATGGCATGCCCCGGCGGCTGCATCGGCGGCGGACAGCCTAAAGATAAGGAATACAAAGGCGATGAGCTGCGTAAGGCACGTATTGAAGGGCTTTACAAACGCGACAGCGGCATGAAATTGCGCTTAAGCCATGAAAACCCGCAAATCAAACAGCTTTACGCTGATTTTTACGGCAAACCGTTAAGCGAACTGGCAGAAGAAATGCTGCATACCGTTTACTTTGACAGAAGCGCTGATTTGGGCGGTGTATATATCGCGCCCGGCGCAGAAAAAGAAAAGGCGCAGGAGCCTGTTGGCACGCATAAATGGCGCTGCAAGGTTTGCGGCTATATATATGAAGGCGAAACCTTGCCCGAGGGTTATAAATGCCCGTTATGCGGCGTGGGCGCCGATATGTTTGAAAAAATTGAATAGTTAGTTTGCTGCCCCTGCTGTTAGATGGCGGGGGCTTTTTGCTGCCGCAGCCAAAATAAAAAATTTTAAAAATTTTTATAAAAAGTAGTGAAGGAAAATCGCAAATGGTGTAGAATATACAGCAGGTAAACCAAAAATGAGAGAAAATTAGGAGGACAAAAAATGCATAGTTACAGCATTGAGCTTGGCGGCAGAACGCTGACGATGGAAATCGGCAAAATTGCCAAGCAGGCCAACGGCGCAGTATTGGTGCGCTATGGCGACACTGCGGTAGTAGTAGCTGCTACCGGTACCAAAACACCGCGTGAAGGTGTAGACTTTTTCCCTTTGACTGTTGATTTTGAAGAAAAAATGTACGCTGTGGGTAAAATCCCCGGCGGCTTTATTAAACGTGAAGGCCGTCCGGCTGAAACCGCTATTTTAACCAGCCGTCTTATCGACCGCCCGATCCGCCCGATGTTCCCGGAAGGCTACCACAACGATGTGCAGATTGTTGCTACCGCCGTTTCCGTAGACCCGGACAATGCACCGGACATTCCGGCAATGATTGGCGCATCCTGCGCACTCTGCATTTCCGATATTCCGTTTGAAGGCCCTATCGCCGGTGTGCGCGTAGGCATGATTGACGGCAAATACATCATCAACCCGACTATTGAACAGGCTAAAGTAAGCCGTCTGAATCTTGCCGTTGCCGGCACCAAAGATGCCATTCTGATGGTAGAAGCAGGCGCTAAGGAAATCAGCGAAGACGAAATGCTTGACGCTATTTTCTTCGGTCACGAAGAAATTAAGAGACTTGTTGCATGGCAGGAACAGATTATGGCCGAAGTAGGCAAACCCAAAATGGAAGTGCCTGTTTACGAGCCGCCTGCTGAATTGGCAGCAGAAATTGAAGCTTACGGCGCAGAACAGCTTAAAGCAGCCCTGATGGATGCCAACAAGCTGGAACGCGAAGAAAATGTAGCCCGCATTAAAGCAGAAATCGCCGAAGCGTTCATGGAAAAATATCCGGATAACGCAAGAGACGTTGCTTATATTACCCAAAAACTGGTTAAAAAGATTGTACGCCGTACCATCTCCGTTGATAAAATCCGCCCGGACGGACGTGCGCTTGATGAAGTACGCCCTGTAACCTGCGAAGTAGGCCTTTTGGCACGTCCGCACGGCAGCGCACTATTTACCCGTGGACAGACCCAGATTTTGAACGTACTGGCACTGGCTCCGCTCAGCGAAGCACAGACTTTGGATGGACTCGGCGTAGAACTTACCAAACGTTATATCCATCATTATAACTTCCCGCCGTACAGCGTTGGCGAAACCAAACCGCTGCGCAGCCCGGGCCGCCGCGAAATCGGCCACGGCGCACTGGCAGAACGTGCATTGCTTCCGGTAATTCCTTCCGAAGAAGAATTCCCGTATGCAATCCGCCTGGTTTCCGAAACTTTGGAGTCCAACGGTTCTTCCTCCATGGGCAGCGTTTGCGCAAGCACCCTTTCCCTTATGGATGCAGGCGTGCCTATTAAAGCACCTGTTGCTGGCGTAGCAATGGGTCTTGTTAAAGACGGCGATTATTTCACCATTCTTACCGATATTCAGGGTCTTGAAGATGCTCTCGGCGATATGGACTTTAAAGTTGCCGGTACTAAAAACGGCATTACCGCCATCCAGATGGATATTAAAATTGACGGTATCAACAAGGAAATCTTCCAGCAGGCACTGGCACAGGCTAAACGCGGTCGTGAACACATCATGGGCATCATGATGGACTGCATCTCTGAACCGCGCAAAGAGCTTTCCAAATATGCTCCGAAGATTACTTCCATTAATATTGACCCCGAAAAAATCAGTAAAGTTATCGGCCCCGGCGGTAAAACCATTAAAAAGATTGTGGAAGAAACCGGCGCTAAAATTGATATTGAAGAAGACGGCCGTATTTACATTGCTGCCGTTAACAGCGAACAGGCTGCGAAAGCTATCGACATCATCAACGGCATTACCGCTGAAGCTGAAGTTGGCAAAATTTACACCGGCAAAGTTACCCGCCTGATGAACTTCGGCGCCTTTGTTGAAATTCTGCCCGGTAAAGAAGGTCTGGTGCATATCAGCCAGCTTTCTACCGAACATGTAGGCAAAGTTGAAGACGTTGTTTCCGTTGGTGATGAAATCGTTGTTAAAGTAACGGAAATTGACCAGAAAGGTCGCATTAACCTTTCCCGCAAAGCTGTGCTTAACGGCGGTTTGAGCAAATAATTTAAATAAAAACTAAATCCCGCTGAACTAACCTTCGGCGGGATTTTTTATAACGAGGTGCAAGATGAAAATTCGCGGTTTTGAAAAAATTACTGCTTTCGCAGATGTAGATTTCCCAATGCCTGAGCGCAAAACCAAAATGGCGGCAGGATACGATATTTATTTGCCGCAGGATGTGACGCTTGAGGCACACAAATTGCAAATGGTGCCGACCGGCGTAAAAGCCTATATGCAGGACGATGAGTTCTTGGGCGTGCATATCCGCAGCAGTATTGCCGTAAAAAAAGGGCTGGCGCTGGTGAATAATGTTGGTATTATCGATGCCGACTATTATAACAACGAAGATAACGAAGGGCATATTATGCTGGGGCTGTTTAACACGACTGACAGCGATGTGACCCTTCCCAAAGGTGAACGCGTTGCGCAGGGTATCTTCTACAAATACCTCACCGCCGATGGCGACAACGCCGACGCAGTACGCGGCGGCGGATTTGGAAGTACAGGTGAGAAATAATCTTTGTGTTAATAATTAAATAGTATTAAAAAATTCAAACTGTCAGTTTTAAAAAGCTGTTTGTAAGTATAAACCTACTTGCAAACAGCTTTTTGTTTTGCCAAATAACCTGTTAAAAAAGAAACAGACAGTAGAAATTTTATTTTAAAAGTGATATAATTACTAATAATTGATTGTAAAATAAAGTAATAA
>CAJLLL010000052.1 GCA_905207485.1 uncultured Phascolarctobacterium sp. | reverse complement strand
CGTCACAAATCTGTACTGTATTTTAACTGTATAAATATTATACACTATTTTTTGCCGTTTAGCCACCAAAATTTTATATTTTATGCAAAATAACGCAATTTGCATAAAAATTTTTTGTTTTTTAATATTTAAGATAAACTTTATTATATTAAAGATAATAGAAATTTTACAAAATAAAAATAACAGCCTGCTTTATTTTTACAGCAGACTGTTATTTTATTTTTCTAATCAAAAAATTTTCTTAAATGCTTCCGCTATATCAGCAGCATTTTCAATATCTTTTACCAATGCACATATTGCTTCGGCTTTTTCTTTCCCGCAAACAGGAACCGTAAGCGCAGTAAATTTATCCTTGCTGTCTTCCCATGTCATCGGGTTTTCGGGGTCGCCTTTAGGGTAATCAACCTGCATTGCATATTGCTCAGCGTTATTTAATGTAATTATTATTTTAGATGCCAGTTTATCCGGATTTTCCTTATTAACAGCTTCCTGCTCAGCATCTTTTGTTACTTTAATTTTAGCCATGACTTCCTGCATAACCGTACTGTTACGCGCCTGAGCGCTGAATTCATCAACACCTGCACGTCCGTAAACCAATGCTGCCGCAGTACAGTACTGAATACTGAACTTACAGCCGTATACGTTCTGAGGATTAGGATTATTAATAAGAAAATCCGTAATATTATTGACTTTCAATTCCACTTCGGCAATATTCTGCGGTTCAATGCCATAGCGCTTACGCAAAACCTGCGCACCATAAACTGCTGCATGTGCATGCTTGCAGCAGGCATAAGGTTTAAACGAATTATGCTGAATTTTTAAATCTTCATAAATAAGGTTTTCTGTAATTTTTTGCAGATGCGGCTCATTGGCAAGCGCACGGCAAAAACCTTTTTCTCCTTCCAAAATATGGCTTGCGGCCGTAAAGCCGTTTTGAGCCAAATATGCGGAAAATACGCCTGCGCTGGCCGCTTTAGCAGAATGTAAAGCTTTGCTCATGGCACCTTCTTTTAAAAATTCCCATAAGCCTGCGGCCTGTGTACCGGCGCTGCCAAGACACATCAGCGTTTTACCTTCATCAAGCCCCAATAACGATGCTGCTGTCGCCGCGCTGCCAAAAATACCTGCCGTACCGGTAGTATGCCAGTAAAAATATGATTCCGGTATAATCGCTTCACCTGCACGTGCACCGGCTTCATAACCGGCGCATACTGCTGTTAATAAATCTTTGCCGCTTTTATGTTCGGCTTCCGCTACTGCAATTGCTGCCGGTACAACCACTGTTGCCAGGTGAATAATGGAAGGGTTATGCAAATCATCAAAGTCAAGCGTATGCGATGCGGCGCCATTAACAAGAGCTGCATTGCATGGGTCAATGCGCAGGCTGCCGCCGTCAAAAACGGTTGCCTCTCCTTTGCCGCACATTTTAAGAGCAACGCCGCGTAAAATTTTTGCCGGTTCTTCATGTGCTCCGCGCAAAGCCACGCCAAGCCAGTCTAAAATACACTGTTTGGCAACATCTATTGCCTGTTGTGGCAATTTTTCATAATTCATTGCTGCGGTAAATTTTGCAAGCTGTGCTGTTTCGTTCATAAACCATTCACCCGCCTTATTTTAAAACATGCTGCCGCTTTGTTTATATTCGCCGAATTCTTCACGCAGCACACCGCAAATTTCGCCTAATGTCGCATATGTTTTAACAGCATCAATAAGGTAAGGCATCAGGTTTTCTGTGCCTTTGGCTGCTTCGCGCAGTTTGGCAAGCGCTTCCTGCACAGCTTTATTGTCACGGCCTTCTTTCATTTTATGTAAACGTGCAACCTGGCGTTCACCAACGCTTAAATCTGCAGTAAGAACTTCCTGCTCGGCCAGTGCTTTAGAATCAGTAAATTTATTTACGCCGATAACGGCACGTTTGCCATTTTCAACTTCGCGCTGATATTCAAAAGCATGCGCAGCCATTTCCTGCTGCATATACCCTTGTTCAATAGCAGCTACGGCACCGCCCATTTTATCTATTTTAGCAATATATTCATAGGCTTCTTTTTCAATTTTATCGGTCAGGCTTTCAACATAGTACGAACCTGCCAGCGGGTCAATAGTATCGGTTACGCCGCTTTCATAAGCCAAAAGCTGCTGAGTGCGCAGTGCAAGTGTTGCACTCTCTTCCGTAGGCAAAGCAATAGCTTCATCATAAGCGCAGCATGCCATAGACTGAATGCCGCCAAGTACGGCACTAAGAGCCTGCCAGGTAATGCGCACCACATTGTTAAGCGGCTGCTGTGCTGTTAAAACGCTGCCTGCCGTATGTACATGTACACGCAGCATTTGCGCTTTCGGCACTGACGCACCATAGCGTTCTTTCATAATACGCGCCCACAAACGGCGTGCTGCACGGAATTTAGCTGCTTCGCTGAAGAAATCAAGCCCGGCCGTAAAAATCCAGCTAATGCCGGGAGCAAAGTCATCAACTTTCTGTCCTGCTTTAATGGCTGCATCAATATACGCCATAGCGTTAGCGAACGCAAAGGCTATTTCCTGAACTTCGGAAGCACCGGCTTCACGGATATGGTATGCACCGACACTGATAGTGTTCCATTTAGGAATGTTTTTAGAGCAATATTCAAAAGTATCGGTAATTAAACGCATGGATGGACGCGGAGGGAAAATATAAGTTCCGCGCGCAATATATTCTTTTAAAATATCATTTTGAATTGTGCCTTTTAATGCTTCCGGCGCTACGCCCTGTTTTTCAGCAACGGCAACATACATGGCAAGCAGTACTGCTGCCGGTCCGTTTATCGTCATGGAGGTGCTTACCTTATCAAGCGGAATGCCGTCAAACAAAGCCTCCATATCTGCAAGAGAATCAATAGCAACGCCTACTTTTCCGACTTCGCCATGGCTCAATTCATGGTCACTGTCAAGACCAATCTGCGTCGGCAAATCCATAGCCACGGAAAGTCCTGTCTGACCTGCCTGCAAAAGATATTTATAACGGGCATTGGTTTCTTCGGCCGTTGCAAAACCGGCATAAGCGCGCATTGTCCATAAACGTCCGCGGTACATAGTAGGCTGTACGCCGCGGGTAAAAGGATACTGCCCCGGGAAGCCAAGTTTTTCGCCATAATCAAAATCTTCCGTATCAAGCGGCGTATATAAACGCTGTGCCGCAAACTCCCTGCGTTCCGGGAATTTTGCCGTTGCTTTTGCAACTTTAGCCTCATAATCTGCCAAACCCTGCTGTAATTTTTCTTTATCCATGATAATCCTCCTTATTTTTTCATCGTTCCGTATTTTTCATAATGTGCCTGCATATCAAACGCATGCGTTAAATCTACAGGCATATGTGCGTTTTTTCTTTGAGCCTGCTGCAAATATTCAAAAAGCTGCGCCTTATAATCAGGATGTGCGCACTTTTCTATAATCAGTTTCGCACGTTTTACCGGCGACAGCCCG
The DNA here is from genome assembly GCA_905207485.1 of uncultured Phascolarctobacterium sp. GTDB lineage: Bacteria > Bacillota > Negativicutes > Acidaminococcales > Acidaminococcaceae > Fusicatenibacter_A. The sequence continues at coordinate 9,405 of CAJLLL010000052.1, read as the reverse complement.
CGTATATCCGCCAAACCCTGCTCGGTAATAAATACCATTGTATCATGCTCTGTATGGTCGGCATGCGTTACCATTGGCACTACGCTTGAAATGCTGCCGCCCTTTGCTACTGAAGGCGTACAGAAAATTGTAAGATAACCGTTACGCATATAATCGCCGCTGCCGCCAATGCCATTCATCATTTGCGAACCCATTACATGAGTTGAGTTTGCCTGTCCGTATATATCAAATTCCAAAGGAGTATTGATGGAAATTACGCCCAATCGGCGGATAACTTCCGGGTTATTGCTGATATCAAGCGGGCGCAGTACAATGCTTTTGCGGTATAAATCAGGATTTTCGTTGTACATTTTCCACACATTGGGCGAGGGCGTAAACGCACAGCCAGATGCCTGAGATACTTTGCCCATTTTTATCAGGCTGAAAACCGCATCCTGCAAAATTTCAGAATACATTTTTAAATTTTCATATTTTGATTTGCTGAGACCCATTAAAACAGCGTTGGCAATGCTGCCTACACCTGATTGTATCGGCAGCATCTCCTGCGGCAGCCGTCCGTGTTTTTGCTCGTTTTCCAAAAATTCAACAAGAAACTCCGCTATTTTTATGCTGTCCGCATCAGGCTCATGCAGGTTGCGCACATGGTCAACTATATCCGATTCGACAATGCAGGCAATGCGCTCCAGCCCACATTCCAAATACGGTGAACCAATGCGGTCGCCGACATTATAAATTGGTATTTCCCTTCTTGCAGGAGGTTTACGGCAAATGTAAATATCGTGCATGCCTTCCATTGTAAGCGGAATTGTGGTATTTACTTCAACAATTACTTTTTTGGCATGTTTCACAAACATAGGTATATTGCCGACACCCGGTCCAAGCACTATACTGCCGTCGGCATTAATTGCTGCGGCTTCAACAATAGCAACGTCAACATCACCGTAGAAACCATAATCTACCTGTTGGGCAAAATGGCTTAAATGCAAATCAATGTAATCAATCTGTCCGCTGTTAATGCCTGCCTTCATAGATTTATTTGATGCGGCATAATATGGCATACGGCTTTTTACACCATCCACCGCTGCCAGTTCTTCTTCAATTTCAGGTCCGACCGAAGCGCCGCTCCAAATATTAATACGGCATTTTTTACCGTTTTTTATGGCTTTTGCCAATGCCATAGTTGTTTTTTTGGGATAACCCGAAGGCGTAAAACCGCCAACACCGACATTCATGCCATCTTCAATTAGTGCTGCCGCCTGCTCCGGTGAAACTATTTTTTCAAATAATGCCGGGCTGCGAAGCCTGTCCGAACCTAACATATTGCTCCCTTCTTTCATTTATTGTAATAATAAAATTATCAAAAATATAAAATAAGCATAGCTGCTATTCATACATATCTTACTTATAGTTTAAGTGCAAAAACATATAATGTAAAATACCGTTTTATTGCATTAAAAATAAATTTTTATTATATGTTTTATTGTTTTTTCAAAAAATTTGTCCTTTTATTCAAAATTACTGCATTAATTTGCTGCATATACCTTCAAACATATAACTATTTTTGATATAACTTAGCTGTTTTAGCTATAACTTTATATATTTCACTTTTTATAGTATAATCAGTTTAGCAACAAAATTTTTAAGGAGCAGCCATGAACATAGAATATTACCGCAATTTTATTGCCATTGTCGAAGCAGGCAGCATATCAGCCGCAGCCAAACGTGTAGCAGTAGCGCAACCTGCACTCAGCAACCAGTTAAAAATTATGCAGAAAAAAATTCGGTACGCCGCTGTTAAACCTGAAACGCGGCGGTCATACCGTAGAACTTACCGAAGCAGGCTGCATTTTGTACAATAAGGCAAAATACATCTGCTCTACCGAAGATAACATTATTAAGGAAATTGCCGACTGCGCAGGAGGTTTTTCCGGCACATTAAGGCTCAGCCTGTCGCCATCGATGTCTATTTCCTTTATAAAAAACTATCTTAGTAAATTCTCACGCCAATATCCGCAAATAAACTATGAACTGTATGAAGTGCCGATTGATGAACAAACCCAGCAGCTTTTAGACGGCAAAACAGAAATCGGCATTGCTAACGCACCGCTATTGCAGGTTAACCGTTTTGAGACAATTTACCGCAAACGTGACCGTTTAATTGCCCTTTTTCATAAAGACAGCCCTTACCTTAACGGCACAAAACCACATATTTTGCTTGATGATTTGGAAGATGTTCCACTATGCCTGTCACGCGGATGCAGCACTCTATTTTTAAATCCCTGCAACGATTCCCGCCTGCTGCCACAGGTTTTAAGCATTAACACAACCAAACTTTCAACAATTGCCTGGGCGACACAAAATATTGGCGTGGCTATTGTGCCAGCCGAAAAATATGAATTATTTGATGAATGCCTCGTGCCAAAACAAATTGAAGATGAAAGGCTTTTTGTAGAAAAAACGTTTTCAGTAGTTAAAGGCAGGCCCCTTTCCACCGTTGCCAAAACTTTTGTTAATTTCTTTTTACAAAATTTTTAATAAAGAAGAAGGTGTTACCATGTTAAAACTAATGTCAAAACATGATTGCTGCGGCTGCACCGCCTGCGCATCTGTATGCCCCAAAAACTGCATTGATATGCAGCCAGATGAAGAAGGCTTCTGCTATCCGCACATTGATGCTTCCAAATGTATTAACTGCGGTCTTTGCGAACGTGTTTGCCCGCTTTTGAACAAACCGCAGCAGCATGAAATATTAAATGTTTACGGAAGTAAAAATATTAATGATGACATCCGTTTTGAAAGTTCCAGCGGCGGTATGTTTACGCTGTTTGCCAATCATATTTTAAACAGCGGCGGTACAGTGTTTGGCGCCGGCTTTGATGAAAATTTGCAGGTTTGCCACATGGGCGTTGACAACACACAACAACTTGGCAGGCTGCGCGGCAGCAAATATGTACAAAGCAATATGAACGGCATTTTTAAACAGGTACGCACCCTGCTTGCAAACGGCAGTAAAGTGCTTTTCAGCGGCACTCCCTGCCAGATAGCCGGACTGAAAGGCTTTTTAATGAAAGATTACGAAAATTTATTTACAGTAGATGTTGTTTGCCATGGTGTTCCAAGCGCAAAAGTATATAATAAATATTTACAGCAATTAGCTGCCTGTGCCGGAGAACCTGTAACCAGCGTGGAATTCCGCAATAAAGAAAAAGGCTGGCTGCGCGGTGAAACCGTTTTCCGCACTGAAAATAACCGTATTGCAGACAGCAAGCGCCGTGAACCTTATATGCGTTTATTTTTAAACAATGTCAGCATCCGTCCAAGCTGCGCAGATTGTGCCTTTAACAACAAACGCAGCCTGGCTGATATTACCATTGCAGATTACTGGGGCATTAATAAACAATTCCCTGAATTTGATGACGATAAAGGTACAACACTGGTATTGATAAATACAGCTAAAGGCCAGGATATTTTTGATGAAGTCAAAACACAAACAAGCTATATCAGCACGGATTTTGAAAAAGGCGCCCAATATAATCTTGCCGTTAGCAAATCACTTGGACTGCATCCTAAACGTGAATACTTTTTCGCTAACCTGAACAATAAAACATTAAAAGAATTAGCAGATGAGATTCTACCTCTGTAAAAAATAAAAAAGCGGCAGCAAAAATGCTGCCGTTTTTTTATTTTGCAATCAATCTGTTTTAAATGTTTTAACTTATACCCGCTGCCAAAGCAACATATTATTATCAAATTTAACGTTTACTTTTCCTGAATCTTTCAACCATGAAAGATAGGAGCGAACAGTGCTGCCAACAAGAACATACTGCTCAAAATTCATCATAAGACCGTATTCAGTAAATAATTTTTGCAGAATATTTTCAAAGAAACATGGTTCTGCACATAATTCCAAAATTTTGCCGGCAACTTCATGCACCTTATCAATATTATACTGTGCAAGTCCGGCAATATCTGTTGTTGCTGCTGCATGTGCAGGCACAAACATTTTTGCTTTAAGCGTTTTCACCATTTCCAGCGTCTTTAAATAAGCATCAACATCATAGATAAAACCAATTTGATATTTATCTAAAATTTCCCTGCTTGAAAGGCAATCTGCAAGGAACACTACATCATCCGGAGTTCTGAACCCAACCATATTAAAAAAATGTCCCGGTAATTTAATAAGTTCAAAACCAGCCGGCAAAACTTCTTCCGTTAAATATTCGGCACTGCTTTCCTGTGCCATAAGGAACTTGTGCCTGAGGTCTTTGCATGGATACCCGCCATACAAAAACGATGGCTCTAAAACAGGATGCCTTGTAAATTCACAGTCAATTTCCGGTGCATAAACCCTGCATCCTGTCTGCCCCTGCAAATATCTATTACCGCCTATATGGTCTGCATTGGCATGAGTATTGTAAATTGCCGTTAAATGCCAGCCGTTGGCATCCAAAATCTGCCGTACTTTACGCCCTGCATCTTTATCATTGCCGCTGTCAATCAAGCAAACATCTTTATCGTTTAATTTTACAAGCCCTATTTTAGCCGGGCTTTCAATATAATAACTGCGGTCTGAAACCTGCACAAGTTCAAACATAATTTCACCCCTCGCCTGTACCGGTGCTGTCTTTAGTACCGTTTACCATAACTATCTTTTGCGGATAATTATAACACACCGGTCAGAATAAGGCTACATTCTGTTTTATGTCTACTTTATAGTTCTAATTTGGCAAGTACCGTCTTTTATACGGTGTTCATCCAAAATAATTTCGCCAATCTCATTAGCATGTATATAACCGCTGCGCGGATTTTTAACGCTAACTATACTGCCTTTAATTACTGCTTCAACATCACTATATTCAAACGCCAAATCACAGCCTTCGGTTGTGCAATCTTCCAAAACCAACCCTTTTGCATAACATAAAGGCTGCGTGCCGATAATTTTGCAGCGGATGAGATGCAGGTTCTCAGAATACCATGCTAAATATTCGCCTTTAATGACACTATCCATAACTGTTACGTTTTTACTGTGCCAAAAAGCATCTTTGGTATCAAGCACTGAATTTTTGATAATTACATTTTCCACATATTGAAAACTATATTTTGCCTGCATATTCAAACCGTTTATTTCTAAGTCACGGCTTTGCATAAAAGGATATACAGATTTCAATTTGCAATTTTCTATTTTTATGCCGCGGCAAAACCAGCCAAATTCTTCTGAACTTATATTGCAATTTTTTAATACGCTGTTATCACATTCACGCAGTGCTTTAATGCCGCCAATTTCTGTATCTTCAACAGTAAAATTTTTATCATACCACATTGCTGCACGGCATGTTTCAGTCATTATACTGTTTTTCAAGCTGCCGCCGTTTACATGCCAAAGCGGATAGCGCAGTAAAAAGCGACAGTTATCAATATCTATATTTCTGCACTCTTTTAGTGCAGATTCACCATCAGCAAGTCCAGCAAACTCACAATTTATTACCTGCACATTATGCACGCCATATAAAGCGCGTTCTTCATCAAAAGTTTCATTTTTAAAAATATCCAATTGAATGCCCCCATTATAAGCTAAATTCCATTTGCACATTGCCATGCCCTAAAACTTTTTCCAAAGCATTAGCATTTTCTATTTTGCCAAACGGTGTATAGCTGTACGATGTATTAAAGCTTTTATAAAACACCACCAGGCAATCACTGCCAAAAAGCATAATATCTCCAGCATTTATCCTGCCTACTCGTTTATTTTTACATGGCAGCGCATCATCAAGATAACAATACTTTTCATTGCCATGCAAATCTTTCATATTCAAAGTCAGCGGCAGCCTGCCAATAAAATTGTGTACAGTTGGGTTATCATAAAGTTCGGCTGTAAACTGCTGCCCGTTAATTCTTATTTTTAATTTCTGCATTTTTACTGTAACCTTCTCTTCGTTTTGCACTATATTTTTACTTTTATCAGGCTGCTCAGCATTTACGCAGCCAACAGCACAAAATGCCATAAGTACAGCCAATGCCAAATTTAAAATTTTTATTTTATACATTTTTTCCTAATTCATAAGCTTCTGCCATTGCCAGCAAACTTTTTGCATCGCCGGGTTTTTCAGCACCTAAACCGCATACCACACCTTTTAAAGCAGCTTTTTCAAAACAATCTATCCAGCCCTGCAAACCTTTAACCGGCCCTTCGGCAGCACTTTCTTCTGTATCTGCGGCTGTAAGCAAAAAGTAAATATCCCTAAATTTATACTCTGAAGGAAACAAAGGATTTGTACGATCTAAAAAAGTTTTAAGCTGCCCACACATATCATAAAAATATACAGGTGAAGCAAAACAAATCACATCTGCCTGCTGCATTTTTGGCAAAAATTCAGCCATATCGTCATTAAGTACACAATGCCCTGTTTTCTGGCAGGCAAGGCAGCCAATGCAAAAATTTATCTTCTTTTCCCGCAAGTTGATTTTTTCAGCTTTATTGCCTGCATCCAAAGCCCCACGCATAAATTCATCCGCTAAAATATCAGAATTACTGCCGTTTCTTAAACTTGTTGAAATTACCAATACGTTTTTAGACATTCTTAAGCCCTCCCTGCTTAATCTTAAAAATTACATAATCCAAAATATCAAGTTTTTGTTGTTCCTCATGTATTTTTTGCAAAAGGCGGTAACGCTGCTGCTGTAAAAATGGTAAAAGTTTTTCTTCACTGCTTCCAGCATTTATCATAAGGCATTCGTTAATTACTTTTTGCGTACAGCCGCAATCCTTTAAAACCTTCTCTAATACAGCCTTATTTTTGCAATCCAAAGCACCCGCCTCCCTTAGTGATTAGTATAGCTTCTTCTTTTTATATCATCAAATACCTATATTGAATTGCGCTTTATGCTTGACGGGCATACAATATTTACTTATAATCTTTTCTGGAGGTGTTTATATGGAATTAAGGGTACTTCGCTATTTTCTTGCTGTTGCCCGAGAACAAAGTATTTCTGATGCGGCTGATTTTCTCTGCATAACACAACCTACACTTTCACGACAATTAATGGATTTGGAAAAAGAACTCGGCAAACAACTTTTAATACGCGGCAAACGCAACCGAAAAATAATGCTGACGGAAGATGGCATGCGCCTGCGTAAACGTGCTGAAGAAATTATTGAACTTGCAGATAAAACTGAAGCTGAATTTTTGGCAAATGACGAAAATATTACCGGCGATGTTTATATAGGCTGCGGCGAAAGCGATGCCATGCAGATTATAGCCAAAACAGCAGTAAAAGTCCGACAGGATTACCCTGATATCCATTTTCACTTATACAGCGGCAACGCTGAAGACGTATCGGAACGTATGGAAAAAGGGCTCCTTGATTTTGGTATTTTAATTACTTCCAACAGCATAGAAAAATATGATTATTTAAAACTTCCTGCACATGATACATGGGGGTTGGTTATGTTAAAAACAGACCCATTGGCAGCAAAAGATTTTATTACACCGCAGGATTTAGCAGGACTTCCGCTTATAATGTCCCGCCAGGCTCTGGTACACGAAGAAATTGATGATTGGGGACAGAAACATACAGGCAAGTTAAATATTGTTGCCACTTATAACCTTATTTATAATGCAGCCATTATGACAAGAGAAGGTTTTGGTTATACACTTACGTTAGATAAACTTGCCAATACCGGCTTTGACAGTGAACTTTGTTTCCGTCCGTTAAAACCAGAACTGCGGGTAAATTTAAACATTGTTTGGAAAAAATACCAAATTTTCTCTAAAGCATCACAAAAATTTTTAGAATACTTGCGTAAAGAAATAGGCGCATAGAAAAAGAGAGCATATCATTAGATATGCTCTCTTAACTATTTATAAAATTTTAAACAATAGCTTTATCCGGTTTTACAAACAGCCACAAAACAGCACCGGCAATGCCGGAAACCGCTGTAACAACCAAAGCAGCCTGCCAACCGTAGGTAGTTGCTACCCAGGCAGTAACGCTCGGCGCTAAAACGCCGCCTATGTTACCCCAAAAATTCATCCATCCTGAAACAGAACCGGCAAACTGTCCGCCCATAGAAATAACGCTGGACCATGAAGCGCTCATTGTTAAACCGAGAGACCCCAATGCAACAGAAAGCCAAAATACATTCATCATCGGGTCTGCAGTTTTAGTTGCAATAAATAATGTGCAGGCACACAACAAAATGCCAACAGCTCCGGTAGAAGTTTTAACAAAATTCTGTGAAGCACCTGCTGCAATAGCTTTATCAGAAAGATAGCCGCAGCACGATACAACAGCCATCAAAGAAAGCCAGGGAGCAGCAGCCCATAAGCCCATCTTAGAAAGAGAAAAACCATGAACTTCCATTAAATACATCGGCAGCCAAGCCAAAAATACATACATAATGTAATCTGTAATCATAAACTGCAAACCAAGTGACCAGAACTGTGAAGATTTAAGCAATCTGCCCCATGGCGCAATCTGTTTTTCGGTTTTGCTTTCTTCTCTTCCGTCATTAATATGTGCAAGTTCGGCTTCATTAACATACGGACTTTGCTGCGGATTATCCGGCACATATTTAAGCCAAAGCAAACCAAGCACTACGCCAATAATACCAAACAGCCAAAAAACTGCTTTCCAGCCCAAAGCCGCCATTAAAGCAACCGTAACTGCAGGCCCGACAACAGGGCCAAAGAAACAGCCATTTAAAATAAAAGAACTTACTTTGCCTTTTTCGCCTTTATTAAACCATTTATGTCCTGCAATAGCAGCAGCCGGATAAATAGGCGCCTCACCAACGCCAAACAGTAAACGTACTACGGCAAAAGAAAATTTTCCGCTGGCTACTGCCGTCAAAGCTGTAAAAACAGACCACCATATAACTGCAACCGAACCTGTAAGACGATGACCAAAACGTTCAGCCATCATACCGCCGGGCACCTGGCATAAAGCGTAGCCTGCAAAAAAGAAAGATTGAATTAACCCCATATCAAGTTTGGTAAAACCAAATTCCTGCATAATAACAGGTGTTGCTACCGATAAATTTACCCTGTCCATATAAGAAATAAAACTGATAGCAAAAATTAACCAAGCAACCTTCCACCGAAAATTAGTCATATTCATTTCTTTCACCTTCCCTTATTATTACAAAAAAATAAAATTAACAGCACCCTTTTGTTATATTTGTATACAAGGGTTTATAAATTTTATAATAAATGTATAAAAGTGTAAAGTCAAGCACTTAGATAAAATTTGTGAAAAATCTATGAAAATATAACTTTTTAAAGAAAATATATGCAACAATATTTACAAAATACAACTTTAAAAATTATCTTACAATAATGACTGTTTTCCATAACATCCAAAATATATAAATGCATCCAAAGTTTTATTTTCTTTTTTCAACTATAT
>CAJLLL010000051.1 GCA_905207485.1 uncultured Phascolarctobacterium sp. | reverse complement strand
ACTCGCCCGCACATTCGCTTTTTCTTGGTTCTTGTTCAGTTTTCAAGGTGCTGCTGATGTTTGACAGCTTGTATAGTTTACAACGCTTTTGAAGTTTTGTCAACTACTTTTTTTGAAATTTTTTAATTTCAAATTTTCTGCCGCATCACAGCGTGTTATTATTATATTAAATCGGTGTAATAAAAGCAAACACAGATTTTCTGTAATTTCAACAGATTATTGAATGAATTTACATAATATTAACATTTTCCTTTTTATTTCTCTCTTTTATCCCAGTTTACTTCGTTTTGCGCAAAATTTAACTGTAAATCATTTTTAAAAATGCTTACTGCTTTCCGTTCTGCCCTGCCGTCTGCCGTGAGGCAGTAAAAACGGCGTACGCTAACAGGATAATTTGCGTTTATTTCCACTTCGCCGCGTGCTTCTGCCTGTCTTGCAATATGTTCAGAAATAAGCGCCTGCCCCAAATTATTTTTAACTGCTTCTTTTACGGCAAAGTTTGTATTAAAAATTATCGGCTTGCGTTTCGCTGTTATATTGCTGCTTTTTACAAAATTTTCCCACTGCGTGCGTGATGCCGAACCCTCTTCGCGTATAATCCAGCGTTTTTCACCTGCCGCTGCTTCCTGTCCGGGTGCAGTAATTACTACTAATTTATCATCATAAAAGCCTTCAGCCTTTACCCCCGGCTCGTTAACTTCACCTTCCACCAAACCAATATCAATTTCGCCATCAAGCAAAAGCTTTAAAATATGCCTCGTGTTAGCAATAATAATTTCCGGTTCCATTTTATTGTAGTTTTTTGTAAAACGCCCTAAATATTCAGGCAAAAAATATTCACCTATGGTCTGGCTTGCGCCGATACGCAAAGTACCTTGTATTTTTCCCTGCAAATCAGCAATTGCTGCCTTGGCATATTCTATTTCCGCACAGATGCTTTTTGCGCTCTGCTGTAAAATTTTACCGGAAGCGGTAAGGGCAATGTTTTTATGGCGTATATTCCGTTCTATTAAAGATGTCCCGAAGTATTCTTCTATCTTTTTTATCTGCACACTTACAGTTGGCTGCGATAAATTACGCTTTTGTGCAGCTTTGGTAAAATTGCGGCATTCTGCTACTGCCAAAAAAGTTTCAAGTTCTTCAAGCATAATAGCCTCATTATATTTTTTAATCGTTTTTATTATAATAATTCATTTTACTAATTGTTGTAAAGAGGTTATACTGTGTTTACAAATTATTTTGCTAATATAACCGTTTAAAATTTTTAAGGAAGGATGTATCTCATGAATTTTATCAGTAAAAATTTCCGCGGCGTGCTGTTTTGCTTTATGCTGGCATTGCCTGCTACCTATCTCGGTAAAATGTTTCCGGTGGTAGGCGCACCTGTTTTTGCAATTTTGTTTGGCCTTTTGGTTGCTTTTTGGAACAGGCCTGCGTTCTTTCAGCCCGGCATTCAGTTCACAGCAAAAAAAAATCTGCAATATTCCATTATTCTTTTAGGCTTTGGCATGAACTTGTTCGAAATTCTTGCTGTAGGTTCCCAATCTCTGGCAATCATTATCGCAACAATAAGCACAGCATTAATTGTAGCTTATGTTTTAAGTAAAGCTATGAACATTGAACACGATATTGCCACCCTTGTTGGCGTAGGTTCTTCTATCTGCGGCGGCAGCGCCATTGCAGCGGCAGCACCGGTAATTAAAGCATCCGACAAAGACATTGCCCAGTCAATTTCTGTAATTTTTCTGTTTAACGTTGTGGCTGCATTCTTGTTCCCCGCGCTTGGCGATATGCTTGGCTTTGGTGATACGGGCTTTGGCATGTGGGCAGGCACCGCAATTAACGATACCAGTTCCGTAGTTGCCGCAGGGCAAACCTGGGCAAGCGCGCATGGCAGCGATACTGCGCTTAACTATGCAACGATTGTAAAATTAACGCGCACTCTTGCCATTATTCCTATCTGCCTTGGCCTTGCATATATTACCAGCAAAACAAAAAACACCGCATCTGATGTGAAAATTACTTCCATCTTCCCGATGTTCATTCTGTATTTCGTACTCGCAGCAGTAGTTAATACCGCTTTCGGCAGCAGCCTGCCCATACTGGCAGAACTTCCTTCCATCGGCAAATTTATGATTGCCATGGCTATGGCTGCCATAGGCCTTAACACCAATCTTGTAAGCCTTGTAAAAAGCGGCGGCAAACCGATTTTGCTCGGCCTTATCTGCTGGATTTGCATTGCTCTTGTAAGCATTGGCATGCAGCACGTTTTAGGCATCTGGTAAAATTACATTAAAACAAATTTACAGCACTGCAGATTTCACCAAAATGCTACTTCTGCGGTGCTGTTTTATTATGCGCAGAGTACATTTTTATTATAAAGTATGGTATAATGATTGGGAATGTTCAGATTTAAAATACTAAACGAACCGAGGTTAACTTATGGGAAACTTTTTTAAAACAGCATTTTGCGTACTTGCAGCCTTAATTGTGCTGGCAGGCGCTGCTTTTTGGGGTCTTGCCGGTTTAATGCCCGCGGTCGATATTGAAGATTCACTGCGCCCTGACGCAGCCTCGCAATATTTTGACGATAAAGGCGAGCTGATTTACACTACGGCATCAGAAGAACGCCGCATCCCTGTAGGGCTTGATAAAATGCCCAAACACCTGCAGGAAGCGTTTATCTCCATTGAGGATGCCCGCTTTTACGAACACGGCGGCATTGATATCCGCGGTACGGCGCGCGCACTGGTTGTTACGCTTACAGGCGGCGATGTACAGGGCGGCAGCACTATTACCCAGCAGCTTGCCAAAAACGCTTTTTTAACCAACGAACGTACCATTACCCGTAAAATTAAAGAAGCATTTATTGCACGCCAGCTTGAAGAACGCTACACTAAAGACGAAATTTTAACAATGTACCTTAACCGAATTTACTTCGGTCAGGGTACTTACGGCGTGGAAACCGCATCTTTGTACTATTTCGGCAAACATGTTGAAGACATTGACCTTGCCGAAGCAGCAACACTGGCGGCAATTCCCAAAAGCCCTAACTATTACAACCCGCTTGAAAACCCGAAAGCAAGCAAAGAACGTCAGGAACTTGTGCTTGACCAGATGGTAAAATACGGCTACATTACCCAGGCCGAGGCTGATGCAGCCAAAGCCGAAAAAATTGCCGTTAACGTAAGCGAAACACAGGACAAAAAAGAATACCTTTCCTATTTCTTTGATTACTGCAACCAGTTCATTATTGACAAATTCGGCGCCGATGCCCTTTATAAAGGCGGCCTGCGCATTTACACCACCATTAACAGCGATATGCAGCAGGCAGCAGTTGACGCTTTGCAGTACCTGCCCAACTACTACACCGACGATAATAAACTTACCCAGCCGCAGGTTGCACTGGTATCTTTAGACCCCACCACCGGCTATATAAAAGCCATGATTGGCGGGCGTGCCGAAGATAAATTCAACCGCGCCATTATGGCAGTGCGCCAGCCTGGTTCCAGCTTTAAGCCTTTTGTTTACCTTACTGCAATGGATAACGGCTTTACCCCTGCCAGCGTTGTAGAAGATAAAGAAACTGAATTTGCACAGGGCTGGACACCGCAAAACAGTGACCTGCAATGGCATGGCAAAGTAAGCCTGCGCACCGCGCTTACCAAATCCATGAATGTGCCTACTATTTTAGTAGCGCAGCAGGTTGGCGTAGATAAAATTATAAATACAGCCAAAGCTCTTGGCATTACTACTTTGGTAGAAGATGGTGCTTACAGCGATGCCAACCTTGCCATGGCGCTTGGCGGCTTAAGCAAAGGCGTTATTCCTATTGAAATGGCAGCAGCTTACGGCGCTATCGGCAACGGCGGCGTTTACGTAAAACCGATTGGCATTTTAAAAATTGAAGACCGCAACGGTAAAGTAATTTTTGAAAACAAAACCGAACGCCACGAAGCAGTCGACCCGCGTGCCGCCTACCTTACAGTTGATATGATGAAAGGCGTATTTGTAAACGGCACCGCCGCCGGCGCAGGGCTTGGACGCCCGGCAGCAGGCAAAACAGGTACTACGGATGACTTTAAAGACGCCTGGTTTGTAGGCTTTACTCCTAACCTTTCCACCGCTGTATGGATTGGCGACGATAACGGCCGTGCACTGGAATATATGTACGGTTCCATGCAGCCGCTCAGCATTTGGCGCAGCTATATGGTAAATGCAGTTGCCAACCTGCCCGCAGTTGATTTTGTCCGCCCGAGCGGATTGGAAATTCCGCCTGAACCTAAAATTATAGATGACAAAGACAAGGATAAAGATAAGGAGAAAGACAAAAAAGATTCCAAACAGGAGAAATCTGAATCGGCTGCCAAAAAAGCTGCCGAAGAAGCAATTGGCACATCTGCTGAAACCCCTAAAAAACCAAGCATGCGTGACCGTGTACGTGAAATTCTTGAAGGTAACTCCTCAAGCAATAACGCAAAACCGGTTGTCAGCAACCAGCCTACACCGGCCAAATAAAAAATTAATCCCATCTGCTGTATGCAGATGGGATTTTTTATGCCCTTTTTATAATGCTTCTTTAAAAATTGAACCGCCGATAAATTCCCTTAAAATAGAATTGGTAGGTATCGCAGCATCATCCATGCCACGAACATGGCTTAAAAGTTCAAGCAGGCGGTGTGCACGCGTATATACTGCATCATCCGGACTTACACGTTTAAGCAGTGGTTCAGCATACTTCTTAAGCACTGCAAACTCATACACCAGCGAAGTATTAAACATAATATCGGCACTGTCCTGGAACGGGAAAATATACTGCTCTTCACCACGGCGCACATCATCCCACAATTTTAACGTCATCAGCGCATCATGTGAACGGAACTGTGAATCACGCACAATGCGGCGCAAAAGGCGCATATCCGTTGTATGGATGCGGTTATAGGAATCAAGCTGCATCGGCGTTAAAGCGCTGATATAAATTTTCATTTTATTATTGGCGGGCACAGCTTCGGAAATACGTTCGTTTAGAGCATGAATTCCTTCTACAACCAATACATCCTTTTCGCCAAGCTGAATTTCGCGTCCGCGGTATTCACGCATGCCGCTGCGGAAATTATACTTGGGTATTTTTACGCACTCCCCTGCCAACAGGCGGCGCAAATGGTCATTAAACAGTTCTAAATCAACGGCTTCCACACTTTCAAAATCAATGCTGCCGTCCGGCTTGCGAGGAGTATCGTGGCGGTCTCTAAAATAATCATCCATAGAAATAGGCACAGGACGGTTGCCATTAACAACCATCTGTATGCTTAAACGCTGGGCAAAAGTTGTTTTGCCGGATGACGAAGGCCCGGCAATCAGCACCAGGCGCACATCCTTATTGCTGGCTGCAATTTTATCGGCAATACCGGCAATTTTCTTTTCGTGCAGTGCCTCAGCAACCTGTATAATGCCGTTTGCATAACCACAGTTAATAATACGGTTCAGTTTTGCCACAGTATTACAGTTAATTTTTGCAGACCAATCCTGCAATTCATGGAACATACCGTTCAGTGCGGCGCTCGGCTCAAACTTATCAAGCCTGTCCATGCAGCCGTTATCAGGATAATTAATGATAATGCCGCTTTCATAATTAATAAGCTCAAAAAGTTTTAAATAACCACAATTAGGCATCATCGCGCCAAAAAAGTATTCCATATAATCCCGCAGCTTGTAAACCGTCAGTGTCTGCGCTTCCGGAGAATTCCCCAAAAGCTCCATCCTGTCATCTTCACTGCGTTCTTTTAATATTTTTACGGCTTCCTCGCGGCTGATAGTGCTGTAAACAATAGGCTCTTCCGAAGCTATCAGCTTGCGCATGTAAAGGTCTATTGCCTGCAAATCATACTTGCTTAATACAATGCCGTTGGTAATGTCACAATACAATGCACTGCCGATAGAATTGCAAACCTCAAGCTCAACCTCCGGGCGCAGTTTTTTTATAGCGTATAAAAACAAAAACAGCAGGCTGCGCACATATACGCGGCGTCCTTCTTCGGTATCCCATGTTATAAAGCCAACAGTACCATCAGCATATAAAGGTTTCTGCAAATCTACGCCCGCACCGTTAAAAACACCTTCTACAACAGGAACTTTATAAAAACCGTCAAATTCACGGCAAACTTCCAAAAGCGTAATTCCTTCCGGATATTCTTTAACTACTCCGTTTGGCAAAGTAAGTTTAATCATAATAATCTCCTTTAAAACAGGCTATATTATTATTATACTCCATTAAACATATTTTGCCAAAAACACTTTTAACCCTTGCCGTTTACAATTAAAAATACCGAAGGCTGGCTGATGTTAAACAAACAAAACATGTTTTTTATTTGATTAGTTAATTTAATATTTTGCACTTAGTTTTTCATTTTTATTTATTGTCCATGCACGGCATCTGCCATTTGTTTTATATATTCTTCTACCGGTTTCAGGCATGCTTTGCCATGCTGTCCTACTATCTGCACAACGGCGCTGCCAACTATTGCACCATCGCTAAGCTGTGCCATTTGCTGCGCCTGCTGCGGCGTTGCTATGCCAAAGCCAACTGCGGCAGGTACATCCGTTGCGCTGCGTATCGCTTCAACAATAGCGGCTATATCAGTGGTTATATCTTTACGCACGCCGGTTACGCCAAGCGAAGACACTATATACACATAGCCTTGGGCATCTTTGGCAATCATTTTAATGCGTTCATCAGATGTCGGAGCTACAAGCGGTATTAAATCTACGCCATATTCAGTGCATAATTCTGCCAGCGGCGCTTTTTCTTCATAAGGAACGTCCGGAACAATAATGCCGTCTATGCCAGTACGTTTGCAGGCTGCCAGGAATTTTTCTGTTCCATAGGTAAAAATGGGGTTTACATAGGTTAAAAATACCAGCGGCACATCGGTTTCTCGCCGCACCTGCTCCAGCATGGCAAAAATTTTATCGGTTGTCGTGCCTGCGGCAAGTGCTCGGATATTTGCCGCCTGTATTACTTCGCCTTCTGCTACCGGGTCGGAAAAAGGTATGCCGAGTTCAATAATATCCGCCCCGGCGTTTGCCATGGTTATTATTAATTTTTGCGTTGTTTCAAGGTCCGGGTCGC
This sequence comes from uncultured Phascolarctobacterium sp., assembly GCA_905207485.1. Lineage (GTDB taxonomy): Bacteria > Bacillota > Negativicutes > Acidaminococcales > Acidaminococcaceae > Fusicatenibacter_A. The sequence continues at coordinate 6,472 of CAJLLL010000051.1, read as the reverse complement.
CTGCCGTTATGAACGGAATAAAGCATTTGTGCTGTTTCTTAAAAGCTGCCTGTATTTTACTCATGTAAATCCACCCCCATGTATCTTGCAATGGCTGCTACGTCTTTATCGCCGCGGCCGGAAACGTTTACTACGATAATTTTATCTTTAGGCAGTGTGGGTGCAAGTTTTAACGCGTAAGCTATGGCATGGGAACTTTCTATTGCCGGTATAATGCCTTCCATGCGGGAAAGGTAGCTGAACGCCTCTACCGCTTCGTCATCTGTTGCTGATACATACTGCGCGCGCCCTGTATCGTACAGTTCGGCGTGTTCCGGCCCTATGCCGGGGTAATCAAGCCCTGCTGAGATGCTGTATACGGGGGCAATTTGCCCATATTCATCCTGCAAAAAGTAAGATTTCATACCGTGAAAGATGCCGATGCTGCCGCGGGCAATAGTTGCCGCTGTCTGCGCTGTGTTTACGCCGCGCCCTGCCGCTTCTACGCCGATAAGCTGTACCTGTTTGTCAGGGATAAAATCGTAAAACAGACCCATGGCGTTGCTGCCGCCGCCTACGCATGCCATTAAAATATCCGGCAAGCGGCCTTCTTTTTCCAGCATTTGGGCTTTTACTTCCCTGCCTATTACGCTTTGGAAATCACGTACCATTTGCGGGTAGGGATGCGGCCCCATAACGCTGCCCAGAACATAGTAGGTATCGTCTACATGGGCAGTCCATTGGCGCATGGCTTCGTTTACGGCATCTTTTAAGGTTTTGGTGCCGCTGTCCACTGCTACAACTTTGGCTCCCAAAAGCTGCATACGGAACACATTAAGTGCCTGTCGTTCGGTGTCTTCGCGTCCCATATAAACAGTACATTCCATGTCCATCAATGCAGCAGCGGTTGCCGTTGCCACGCCGTGCTGGCCTGCGCCTGTTTCGGCAAGTACGCGTTTTTTGCCCATTTTTTTGGCAAGCAGCACCTGCCCCAGTACGTTATTTATTTTATGGGAACCGGTATGGTTTAAATCTTCGCGTTTTAAATAAATTTTTGCGCCGCCAAGGTCTTTAGTCATTTTTTCAGCATAATACAAAAGCGAGGGGCGGTTGGCATAGTTATGGAAAAGTTCCTGCAATTCTTTGTTAAACTGCGGGTCTTTTTTATAATATTCGTAAGCCTGCTCCAGTTCCAGCACTGCATTCATCAATGTTTCGGGTATGTATTGCCCTCCGTGTATACCGTATCTTCCTTTAGCCATGTTGTTCATCCTTTCACCTGTTTTATAAATGCTTTTATTTTTGCTTCATCTTTGCTACCTGCGGTTTCCACGCCGCCGCTTACATCCGCGGCATATGGCTTTAAGCCCTTAAGCGCCTGCCGTACATTACCGGCGTTAAGCCCACCTGCCACAAAGTAAGATTTATTTATCTTTACGCCCTGCAAAAGCTGTGTATTAAACTGTTTGCCGGTGCCGCCGTAGCCTGATGTGCTGTAAGTATCGAACAAAAGGTAATCAGTGTTATAATAACAAGCGCGTTTGATGTCCGTTTCATCCTGCACACGCACGGCTTTAATAATGGGCAGCCTGCAAATTTTTTTAAGTTCGGCTATATAAGCGTTGTCTTCATCGCCATGTAACTGCACCATGTTTATAATGCCCAATTCCGCTGCGGCGGCAATTTCTTCTATGGGTGCGTTTACAAATATGCCAACGGTTTTTATACGTTTGCTTAGCTGCGCTTTTAACAGACGTGCCTTAACTAAGCTTACATATCTTTTGCTGAGCGGATAAAATACAAAGCCTGCGTAATCCGGCTTTTGACGGTTGATGGCTGCAACATCCTGCAATGTTTTTATGCCGCAGATTTTTACTTTAACCATTTGCACCACCTGCCAGTGCTTTTAGAGTATCTTTAACATTACCGCTTTTCATTAATGTTTCGCCAATCAGCACGGCATCTGCTCCGGCGTTTTCCAGCAGTTCAATATCCTGCCGCGTTTTAATGCCGCTTTCAGCAACAAAGGTTTTGCCTGGCGGCATTAATTTTTTCAGCTGCAGACTGGTTGTTAAATCTACCGTAAAATCGCGCAGGCTACGGTTATTGACGCCGATAATTTCCGCATTGCATTTCAGCGCTGCTGCCAGTTCTTTTTCATCATGCACTTCGGTAAGCGCATCAAGACCAATGCTTTGCGCTATGACAAGATATTCTTTTAATTCTCCTTCATCAAGCAGCGCGGCGATTAATAAAACTGCATCTGCGCCGATAAGTTTGGCTTCGTAAATTTGCGCCGGGCTTACTGTAAAATCCTTGCGGAGTATTGGCAGTTTAATATTTTGGGAAATTTGCGTTAAATATGTGTTGCTGCCTAAAAAGTAATCCGGTTCTGTTAAACAGCTTACAGCCGCTGCGCCTGCCTGTTCGTACAGCTTTGCCTGCTGTACCGGGTTAAAATCCGCGGCAATAAGCCCTTTAGAAGTTGAGGCTTTTTTTACTTCGCAAATAAAAGCCATGCCCTGTTTTTTTAAAGCCCCGGCAAAATTGCGGCTGCTTTTTGGAAGGGCTTCCGCATCGCTGCGCAAAGTGTTTAAACCGTATTTTTTTATAAGCAGTGCGGCGCGCCTGTGTGAAGCTGCCGCCAAAGTATCTAAAATCATATTATCACCTGTTGCTTAACGTGATTAGCTGCTGTAATTTTGTATATGCTTTGCCGCTGTCAATGGTTGCTTGGGCAAGTTCCACACATTGCGGCAGGGTTCCTTTGCCGCCCAGATAAAGGCTGAAAGCGCTGTTTAATACTACGGCGTCACGTTTGGCGCCGCGTTCTTTGCCGCTTAAAATATCTTTGGTAATCTGCGCGTTTTCTATGGCATCGCCGCCGGTTAGTTCCATCTTTTGGCAGCGTTTAAAACCTAAGCTGCATGGGTCAAAAATGTATTCCGTTACTTTGCCGCTGTTAATTTCCGCAACGGTATTGGTTGCCGATACCGTTACTTCATCCATGCCGTCGTTGCCGTACACAACTATGCCGCGTTTAACGCCCAGGTTAGAAAGCACTCGTGCCAGCGGAGCGACAAGTTCTTTCTGGTATACGCCTAAAAGCTGTAAACTTGCAAAAGCGGGATTTGCCAGCGGCCCGATGATGTTGAATACTGTTCTGATACCTATCTCCTTACGGACAGGACCTGCATAGCGCATGGAAGAATGGCAGGCCTGCGCGAACAAAAAGCACAGATTTATTTTCTGTAAAATTTCTTCGTTTTTTTCTGCCGGCAGGTTTATGTTTACGCCAAGCGCTTCTAAAACATCGGCTGCGCCGCTTTTGCTTGATACGCTGCGGTTGCCGTGCTTGGCTACCGGCTGCCCTGCTGCGCTGATTACAAAAGCACTGGTAGTTGAGATATTAAAAGTATTGGCGCAGTCGCCGCCGGTACCAACTATATCAAGCACATCACCACTGGTGCGGATGCGCGTGCATTTTTCGCGCAATACCTCGGCGCAGGCCGTAATTTCATCAATAGTTTCTCCCTTCATGCGCATGGCGGTTATAAAAGCCGCAATCTGGGCGCTGGTGGCGCTGCCGCTCATAATCTGCCCAAAAGCGGCGCGTGTTTCGGCAGCCTGTAAGTTTTGTCCAGCTGCAAGTTTGGCAATGGCTGTGTTAATCATATTATTTCCTCCTAAAAATTTTTTGTTGGAAATGGCTGCCGCTAAATAAAAAAGCCTGCCCCTGTAAAACTACAAGGACAGGCATAAAATATAAACCTGCGGTACCACCTTGGTTCGCGGACTTGCCGCGCACTTTAGCAGAGTGCCAACACACCCCTCGCCCGTAACGCTGGCGCTGCGTTGCAGAATACTCCCGCCATGGCGGTTTGACTGCACCCTCAACGGTCCATTTACCGGACTGCATTTCTATCCCTTCACAGCTACCGGGACTCTCTGTGAGCGCACCTTCCGGCTTGATCTCCGTCTCTCAGGTTTAGTGGCAATTATTAACTTGTGTATAGTTTAAACACAAGTTAATGTTAAGTCAACAAAAACTTGTAAAAAGTGTAAAAAAAATAAAAATGCTGCTATTTATGTAAAGCATTTTACACAAATAACAGCATTTAATTATAGTTTATTTATCTTTGCGGAGTACAATTTTTGTTACGGTGTCGTTACCGTCGATATAAAAATCAAGCCCGCCGTCTTCATAAGAACCATCCGCGGCAAAATCATAGCCGAGCATCATGGTTTGTTTTAAGGTTTTGTCATTTTTATCAGGCGTAAAGTAAACAACGCGGTTGGGCATACCATACTGGCCAATTACGCGCGCAGCTTCATCGCCGGTGCTTACACCGCGCATGGTGGCAAATACGGCGGTTTTGCCTTCCATTGCCGTAATGGTATGCTTTTTGCGGTTAACGCTTATTTTAACATCGCTGTACTCATAAACATAATCGCCATGTTCCTTGCCTTCTTTAATAAGTTTGCCAAGGTTTGCGTTTTCCGGAGCAAATACATCATCCAGTTTCCATTCGCCAAAATTAATGTCCTCATCATTTAAAAGCGGTTCGGCTTCCGCAGGCGTTAAATATTCGGTGGCGATATAGCCTTTCTGCCCGTTCCAGACAGCTTCTGTCCACGGCTGTTCATCTTTGGTAATGCGCAGCAGCGAATGACGCGGCAGGCAGCTTATAACATTGTTGCTAAGCGCCGGGTTTGAGCGGAAATTAACATCGTCTTCCGCCAAAATCATAAACTCACCGCTTTTATAGCCGCTTACGCGTTCCGTAGAATAATAGCGCGTTAAATCTTCCGCAGATGCGGAATTAACAAAAGTTACGCAGCACAACGCTGCCAAAGCCAAAACTCCTTTTAACATTGCTTCTCCTTTCTTACTTTGCAAGCTGTTCTTTTAAATAATTTTCTGCTGCCAAAAGCTGGTTATCGGCAGTGCCGTTAAGGTCAAGCTCTACCTCAACATCGGGTTTAATGCCCGTGCCGTGAATAGAACGCCCGCTCGGCGTATAATATTTGGCTGTTGTAAGTTTTAAACCTGTGCTGTCGCTTAATTTATACACCGACTGCACCGAACCTTTGCCAAAGGTCTGCACGCCAAACAGTTTTCCCGCACCGGTATCCTGCACGGCGCCGGCAACAATTTCTGCCGCACTGGCGCTGCCGTGGTCTACCAAAACGGCAAGCGGGTATTTAATTTTTTCAAGGTCAGATTCTTCCACAAAGGTGTTACCGTTGCGGTCTTTTATGGAAACAACAGGCCCTTTGGGCACAATGTACTGCGCTACTTTTACGCATTCGCCCAGTATGCCGCCGGGGTTATGGCGCAAATCAAGCACAAGCGCCTGCATGCCCTGTTTTTCAAGTTCCATGTATTTTTTGGCAAAATCATTGCCGGTCTGTTCGTTAAACACGCTTATGCGGATGTAGCCTATATTGCTGTCAGGCAGCATTTCCCCGCCGACCGATTCTACTTTAATATCGCCGCGGATTACGCGCACTGTGCGTTCTGCGCCGTCAGCGCCGGCAAGTTTAATTTCTACTTCCGTGCCCTGCTTGCCGCGGATTTTGGCAACAACATCTTCAAGCTGCAAACCTTCTACGCCTGTGCCGTCTACGGCAAGGATTTTATCGCCGGCTTTAATGCCAGCTTCGTCGCCCGGCGTGCCCTTCATGGGAGCCACAACGACAAAATCATTATCTTTTTTGCCAAGCACAACGCCAATACCGCCAAAAACACCGTCTGTCAAATCGGTAATTTCGCTGAAACTTTTTTTATCAAGGTACGCGGAATACGGATCGCCCAGTGCTTTAACCATACCGGCGGTGGCTCCGTCAAAAAGTTTTTCGCTGTCTACCGCTTCTACATAGTTATCGCGAACCGTTACCAGCGTTTTTAAAAACACCATGCCGCCAACTGAGTTGCCTGCCGTTTTCTGCACCAGCGCCATAATTCCCGCCAATGTAATTATAACGGCGCAGGCACATGCCAGCATAAGTGTTAAAAGACTAAATCTTGGTTTAAACATTAATGCCCTCCAACTTAAACGCAAATCAAGGCAGATAATTCATCGGGTCTGTAAGTTCGCCGTTAAGGCGTGCTTCAAAGTGGCAGTGCGGGCCGGTAGACCAGCCGGTGCTGCCTGCAAGCGCAATGGTTTGCCCCTGCTGCACGTATTGCCCTTCGGAAACCCACAGTTCGCTGTTATGGCCATAAAGGCTTACCAGCCCGCCGCCGTGGTCAATCATTACGCAATAGCCATAACCGCCCAGCCAGCCGGAATATACAACAGTTCCATTATCGGCAGCGGCAATCGGCGTGCCGGTATCGCAGGCAATATCATAACCAGAATGGTAGCGTGTTGTGCCGAAAATCGGGTGCGTTCGCCAGCCGTAGTACGAAGTAATTTCGCCCTGCACCGGCCAGATGAACTTGCCTGTGCCGCGGATAACAAGAATATCGTCCGGTTTTAACGCATAA
>CAJLLL010000050.1 GCA_905207485.1 uncultured Phascolarctobacterium sp. | reverse complement strand
AGGCCGTGAGTTCGAATCTCGCCGCCCCGACCAACTTCAAATTTTAAACCGCAGAGCGTATCTGCGGTTTTTTTATGCTCTGGCAGAATTTTATTTAAATATACAAAACTATAAGAATAATTATCAAAAGTTTGGTAAAATTTCACAAAATTATTGCATTAGTACGTGCAAGTAGTATAATATTGTATGTAAAAAGTTTTTATGTGGGAGGGTCTTTTTTGAACGATAAATTAAAAAAAATTATTGCTGTACTGGCGGCGCTCGCAATTGCAGTAAGCGGCTGGTACTTTTTTTACTGGCTTAAAACACCGCAGCATTCCCTCACTTTAATTGCAGATGCAGTACGCCAGCATGACCTTAAAACATTTGAAAAACACGTTGATATGGATACTTTGTACAGCAATGCTTATGACGATGTTGTTGCTGTCACTTTCGGTGAAGACAAAAACGCTAATCCTATCATCGTTGCTATTGTTAAAGGCATTAAAGGGCTTGCCGTGCCGCTGCTTGAAAACGAAACGCGCAATTATATTATCCATGGTGATAAACAAAGCAGTGAAACCGAAGCCCATAAATCCGTACCGGAAGGCAACGAAAACGGCGCTGAAATAGTCGATAATCTTAAAAACCGCACCGGTTTCGGCTCTTTAAAATATGAAGGCGTTGAAAGCACCGATATAGATGGAGAGAATGCCCTGGTAAACATCAAACTGCATGACGAAAATTTAAGCAGCGATTTTATTTTAAAAATAAAAATGCAGCAGCTTGATGACGGCATGTGGCGCCTGCTGCAAATTACCAACTTACAGGATTTTATGCACCAGCGCGAAGCAGCCGTTGCGGAAAAACTGACAGAACTCAACAAACCTATTGCTGCGCAGATTGAACAAAATGTAAAGCTTGATAAAAAGCTGCTGCAAATCACTTCCGTACATTATTCCACCATCATCCGCATGTTGGAAACCGAAATAAACCTTACTAATACCTCCGGTAAAAACATTAATTATATTACTGGTATGCTTGAACTTTACGGCGATGACGGAAAAGTTTTTTACAGCGGCAGTTTTGCCAGCAACGCCGTGCTTAAAAACGGAGCAACAAAACTTTATAAATTTGATTTTGAACTTAATCCATATGTAAAACAGGATGCAGAAGTTATCAGCAGTGACCTTGGTAAAATTAAATGGAATGCTTATTTAACCAATGTTGCTTTTGATGACGGTTCATCCATTGATTACCTAACTTCCCTTCCTAAGAAATAAATGATTAAACAAAAAACGGAGTACAAAACGTACTCCGTTTTTTTATTGCATTTTATTCTTTAACTTCCGCAGGAAGCGGCAAACCGCTCAAGCCTGCCAAAATATTTTCGGCTGCCAGTTTTGCCATAGCATCACGTGTTTCCACAGTAGATGTGGCTATATGCGGCGTTACGGTAATATTATCAAGCGTCAGCAGCTTATGCGTGCCGGGCAGCGGTTCCGGGTCTGTAACATCAAGCGCGGCATAGGCAATTTTTTTGCTTGCCAGCGCCTCATACAACGCATCAGTATCAACTATTTTACCGCGGGCAATATTAATAAAACGTACGCCGTCTTTCATAGCATCAAACTGTGCTTTGCCAAACATGCCTTTCGTTTCTGTTGTCAGCGGAACTGTAACAAGTACAAAGTCAGCCTGTTTTAAAAGCTCATCAAAGCTTACATATTCCGCACCTAAAGCAGTATCATCACTGCGGCGGCGGCGGTTATAATAAACAACACGCATATCGCTTGCTAAAGCACGTTTTACAACACGGCTGCCAATGTCCCCCATGCCTACAATGCCAAGCGTTTTGCCTGCCAAATCTACGCCAAAGCCAAGGCCTTTACGTTCGCCCCATTTGCCGCTCTGTACATGCTGCCAGCCGCGCGCAATTTTACGGGCGCTGTCAATTATCAGCCCATAGGCTAAATCTGCAACGGCAGGCGAAAGCACACGCGGAGTATTGCCCACTTTAATGCCGCGTGCGTGGCATGCAGCAATATCAATGTTATCATAGCCGACAGAAGCCTGAGCAATAACTTTTAATTTAGGCGCTTTTGCCAAAAGTTCATCATTAATCTTAATGTTGCCGATAGAATATAAGGCATCTGCCTGTGCCAGCCAGCCGTCAAAAATGCTGTCCGGCGTACGCCCGCCTTCTTTCCACGCCAGCAGATTTGTTTCGGCATCCAGCAAATCATACGCCGCCTGGCGCAGCTTGCCGCTGGTTACAACCGTCATTTGTTTTAAATCTGCCATAATTTCACATCCCTTATTTTTTTACGGGTTTTAAGGGCAAAATCTCCAGCCAGTAACCGTCCGGGTCTGCAATAAAGTAAATGCCCATTTTCGGGTTTTCATAAACAATACAGCCCATTTCCTTATGTTTGGCATGTGCAGCTTCAAAATCCTTAACGCCAAAGGCAAGATGGAATTCATTATCCCCAAGGTTGTAAGGCTCCTTACGGTCGCGCAGCCAGGTAAGCTCCAGTTCAAACGGAGATTCGCCGTCGCCGAGGTAAACCAGAATAAAACTGCCGTCCTCAGCGGTAATGCGCCTGATTTCTTTTAACCCCAGCGCTTCTTCATAAAAATACATACTTCTTCCCAGTTCAAGCACATTAAAATTATTGTGCAAAAACTTAAATTTCATGCTGTTCATGCTTTCCTCCTTAAGTATTTAAAAAGATTTGCTTAACCAGCAGTATCGCCATTGCCGCCGCTGCCACAACCTTGCCCACAATCGCAATAAATTGCAGTTTGGCTGCTTTCCATGCCAGTTCAAAAGCATCGTCGCAGTCCATAGTCTGCGAATACTCATACACAAACGCCATTACAAAAGAACCCATGGCGCCGCCCAGCACGCTGCCGAACACCGGAAAAACCCCCGTACCCAGCACAGCGCCGATAAACGTGCCGATGCCTATAAGCCCAACCACGCTCCAGGGCAGTTTATGCCTGCGGATACCAAAAAACGATACTACAAACTCCCACAATTCACCAAAAACATAAATCAGCACCAGCGCAGATAAAATGCGCCCGTCAAAATATTTCGCTTCGTCAAAACAGGCAAATCCTATCCCTGCCAAAAGCATCAGCGTGTTGCCAGGCAAGCCAACCAAAGTCAACAGCGGCCCAACAATAACTATAAAGGCTGCTGCCAATGCTTCCAAGAAATATTCCATAACCTGCCTCCTTATGTTAATTGCTGACAATATTATAACACAAACAATGCCTATTTATTTGTAACTTTTGTGAATTATTGTTTTTAAGCCGCCAAAATGTTAAAATATTTATACTAAATACTTTAAGGAGTTTATATGGAACAGATTACTTTGACTTTAACGCCGTGGCTGAAACCGATACTGGTTTTCTGCGGCTTCATGCTTGTGCGCTATCTTTACCGTACCGTTATACTGCGGTTTTTAATGCTTTTAAACAACAAAATGTCTTTTGATTATGGCGGCGATATTTTAGACGCTTTTGCCAAACCTATACATATCTATCTTTTCATCCTCGGCATTTATGCTGCCCTTAACTGCTCGCCGCTAACCTTCGTTACTGAGCATCCATCAATCGACAGAATTTTGCGCAGCAGTTTTATTATTTGTATTTTCTGGGGCATATTCAATATCAGCGATATCACCCACGGCTTTGCGCTGCGCCTTTTAACGCATGCCGATATTCATATTGAAGATTCCCTTGCCAATATTCTTTCCACCATGATGCGTATTTTACTTGCCGTTATTGCTACGCTGATGGTTGCCAAAGAATGGAACTATGATATGAGCGGCCTGCTCGCAAGCTTAAGTATAGGTTCCCTGGCGCTTGCCTTTGCCGCCAAAGATGCCCTGGCAAATGTATTCGGCAGTTTTGTAATTATTTTGGATAAACCTTTTAGGGTAGGCGATTGGATATCTGCCAACGGCGTGGAAGGAACTGTAGAAAAAATAACTTTTCGCAGTACCTGCATCCGCACCTTTCCGCAGGAACTTGTATATGTACCAAACTCTCTTTTATCCAACACACCAATTATTAACTACACCAAACGCGAAAAGCGCCGCATTGAATTTTTATTGGGCGTAACCTATGATACAACGCACGACCAAATGCAGAAACTTGTTGGCGATATACGCAGTTACCTGCAAAACAGCGAACTTGTTTACAGCGATACGGTAATGGTTTACTTCCGCGATTATGCAGACAGCAGCCTGAATATTTTTATTGCTTGCTATACCAAAGCCAGCGATACCAACGGATTTTTGGCTGCGCGGGAACAAATCAATCTTGACATTATGAAAATTATGGAAGCAAATGGCGCATCCTGCGCTTTCCCAAGCACCAGCGTTTATTTTGAAACCCCGCTTAAAAGCGAAACCAAATAACTTGTCTGCAAACTTTAAAAGGCAGCCTCTTTGGCTGCCTTTTTATTTTATCTGTCATTTTTATCCTGCAAGCCGTCAAATTCCTGCGGAGTTTCAAAATCATCTTCAAAACTTTCAGCACGGTACAGCTTTTTATTAATCACACGGCTGCGGCGCTCCGCTGCTTCAATATGTCCGCTGGCCTCCTGCAATTTTTTGCGCGTTTTATCAAGCAGTGTGGCAAACACAACAAAATCCTGTTTAACACCGGCAATAATGCGCCATACTTCACCCGTTCTTTTTTCAATAGCCAAAGTGCGGAACCCTACCTGCAAACTGTTCAGCAGTGCGGCCAAAGTCGTAGGCCCGGCCACACAAACACGGTATTTACGCTGTAATTCCTCCAGCAGACCTGCAATATTTACAGCTTCAGCAAAAAGCCCTTCGGTTGGCAAATACATCACAGCAAAATCTGTACTGTACGGCGGGCAAATATATTTGGAGTTAATATCTGCCGCCTCGCTTTTAAGGCGTTTTTCAAGCTGTTTTAACGCAGCATCAGCAGCACCGGCATCTGCATTTTCCCTTGCCTCAAGCAGCCGCTGGTAGTCCTCCTGCGGAAACTTGGCATCCACCGGCAGCCACACAGTCTGTTCGTTTTTGCCAGGCAGTTTTAACGCAAACTCCACTCGTTCAGCAGAGCCCGGCTTTACGGCAATATTTTCTCCATATTGCTCCTGCGCAAGCATATCCTGCAAAAGCACTTTAAGCTGCATTTCGCCCCAAATGCCGCGGTTTTTAACATTGCTTAAAATACGCTTTAAATCACCAATGCCGCCAGCAAGGCTCTGCATCTCGCCAAGACCGCGGTGTACTTCTTCCAGCCTGCGGCTGACAAGGCTAAAACTCTCGCCAAGACGTCTTTCAAGTGTAGCGTTTAATTTTTCATCGACAATAGCACGGATTTCTTCTAAATTTTTCTCAGTTGATGCTCCTATTTTATCAAAGCGTTTATCAAGCTGTTCACTCAGTCTGTCTGCCGCCGATTGATTTTCCAGCCTAGCTGCGCGTGCCAAAGTAGCCTGTTCACTGCGCAAATCACGCAAACCTTCATACATTCGCCGCTCCGTTGCTTCAAACTGGCGCACTATTTCCAGTAAATCCGTTTCATCAACAGCATTTGCCCTGCTGCGGTACAGCACAACCAAAACTACAAGCTGCAAAATAATTATTAAAATAAGTATTATATCCGTAAAGCCCATACTATCCGCCCTTCATAAAAAATAAATACAAATCTATTTTAACATTTTGCAGAGCTTTTTACAAAAGTAAAAGAAAAACGGAAGTGCTTAACACTTCCGTTTGTTATTATTATGTTTTTACCAAACAGCAACCATACCGTCAGCGCGTGGTTCCGTTGCGCCAACCAGCACACCGTCATCACTGCGCCAAATCATCTGCCCTCTGCCAAAATCAATAAAGTCATCGGTTACAATCAGCTCGTGCCCGCGGGCGCGCAAAGCATTAATAATTTCTTCACCAACGCCTGCTTCAATCATAACCTTTTTGCCTTCAATCCATTGCCAACGAGGACAATCAAGTGCTTCCTGCGGGTTCATGCCAAAATCTATTACATTATGGATTACCTGCAAATGTCCCTGCGGCTGCATATAACCGCCCATTACGCCAAACGGGCCTACAGCCTTGCCGTCTTTGGTCAAAAAGCCGGGTATAATTGTATGGTAAGGTTTCTTTAGCGGCACAAGATAGTCGTCATGTTCAGGCTCCAGCACAAAACCGGATGCCCTGTCATTAAAGGCTATGCCGTAACCAGGCACTACTATGCCGCTGCCAAACCCCTGAAAATTACTTTGAATGTACGAAACCATATTGCCATCGCCGTCTGCCGTACACAAATAAACCGTACCGCCGCAGAACGGACTGCCCGGCTGCGGCATAATTGCCTGTTCACCAATAAGCGCACGGCGCTGCAATGTATATTCTTCACTTAAAAGTTCTTTTACCTGCGCTTTCATATAACGCGGGTCGGCTACATATTTGCGCCCATCGGCATAAGCCAGCTTCATGGCTTCTATTTCATGATGCAGGTTTTCAGCACAATCTTTGGCATTATGTGTAAAGCCCTGCAAAATATTAAGCGCCATCAGCGCAACAATGCCGTGTCCGTTTGGAGGCAGTTCCCACACGCGGTAACCGCGGTAATCTATGCTTATGGGTTCTACCCATTCAGCACGGTATGCCGCTAAATCGCTTTTACGGATATAGCCGCCCGTAGCTTTGGAAAATGCGTCAATAGCATCTGCCACTTCGCCGCGGTAAAAAGTTTCGCCATAACTTTCCGCGATAAGGCGCAGAGTTTTAGCCTGCTGCGGCAGTCTGGCAACAGTGCCTGCTGCCGGCGTTTTACCTTCATTAGTGAAAGTTTCAAACCAGCCGCGGAAGGCTTCGTTATTTTTATATGGTTCAAAAATTGCAAGCCCTTCATTCCAAAGCCTGCTGATAACAGGCGATACCGGATAACCATGTTCCGCATATTCAATGGCAGGCTCAAACAGTTCGGCAAAAGGCAGTTTGCCAAAACGTTTATGCAGTTCAGCCCATGCTGATACAGCACCAGGTACGTCTACCGATTCCCAACCGCGTTCCGGAACTGCCGTTTTGCCTTTTAAGGCATCACAATCAGGTGTAAGCAGTGCAGGTGCGTAGCCGCTGCCATTTAAACCGTACAGTTTGCCGTCAATCCATACTTGTGCGAAGGCATCACTGCCAAGCCCGTTGCTGGTAGGCTCCAAAACTGTAAGCGCAATGGCGGTTGCTATGGCTGCATCTACTGCATTGCCGCCTTTTTTTATCATATCAAGCCCGGCTTGTGCAGCAAGCGGCTGCGAACTGCATACCATACCCTTTGTGCCGTACATTACGCTTCGGCGCGATGGGTACTTGTATTTTAAAGGGTCAAAGCCAAAATTCATTTTATGCGCCCCGATTATTTATGAAGATTGTAGAATACTTCCATGCCTTTATATTTGGCTGCGCTGCCGAGGTCTTCTTCAATACGCAGAAGCTGATTATATTTAGCCACACGGTCGGTTCTTGCCGGTGCGCCGGTTTTAATTTGCCCTGCATTAACTGCAACTGCGATATCAGAAAGCGTGGTGTCTTCGGTTTCACCGCTGCGGTGAGAAATAATGCAGGTATAGCCTGCGCGTTTAGCAGTTTCAATAGCGCGGAAAGTTTCTGTAAGCGTGCCAATCTGATTTACTTTAATAAGAATAGCGTTGCCTACTTTCTTTTCAATACCTTTTTTAAGGCGTTCTTCGTTGGTTACAAACAGGTCATCGCCAACAAGCTGTACTTTTTTGCCAAGTTTGGCAGTAAGTTTCTGCCAGCCTTCCCAATCGTCCTCGGCAAGGCCGTCTTCAATAGAGATGATGGGGTATTTTTTGCACAATGCTGCAAGATACTCAATCATTTCATCGCTGGTTTTTACAACGCCTTCGCCTTCCATATTGTATTTGCCGTCCTGGTAAAATTCACTGGAAGCAACGTCAAGCGCCATTACAATATCTTTGCCGGGTTTGTAGCCTGCTTTTTCAACGGCTTCCAAAATAACGGCAATGGCTTCTTCGTTGGATTCCAAGTTCGGAGCAAAGCCGCCTTCATCGCCCAAACCTGTGCCAAGGCCCTTTTCTTTAAGCAGTGCTTTAAGGGTATGATAAATTTCTACGTTCATGCGCAGGCATTCGGTAAAGGATTTTGCGCCAACAGGCATAATCATAAATTCCTGAATGTCTACATTGTTATCTGCATGCTGACCGCCGTTTAAAATGTTCATCATCGGCACCGGCAGTTCCTGTGCAGCTACGCCGCCCAAATACAGGTACAGCGGCAAACCGCAGGAATTTGCTGCAGCTTTTGCAACTGCCATGGATACGCCAAGAACTGCATTAGCGCCCAATTTGCCTTTATTCGGAGTGCCGTCAAGGCGGATAAGCATTTCGTCAATTTCGGTCTGGCGGGTTGCTTCAAGGCCGATAAGAGCTTCGGCAATTACATCGTTAACATTATCAACGGCTTTGCATACGCCCTTGCCGCAATAACGTTCTTTATCACCGTCGCGCAGTTCAACTGCTTCGTGTGCGCCGGTAGATGCGCCGGAAGGTACGGCGGCACGGCCAACAGAACCGTCTTCCAGCCATACTTCCACTTCAACAGTCGGGTTGCCGCGGGAATCGAGTATTTCTCTTGCGTAAACTTCGGTAATCATTGCCATCAGTAATTCACCTCGTATTTTAATTAGTGTTCTATCAGGCTGCGCCCCGTCATTTCTGCCGGCTGGCTAATGCCAAGAAGTTCCAGCATGGTGGGGGCAATATCTGCTAAAATGCCTTCGTGCAAACGGTATTTGTTTTTGCTTACCAATAAAAACGGTACCGGATTGGTAGTGTGAGCAGTATACGACTGCTTGGCTTCATCATCATACATTTTTTCAAGGTTGCCGTGGTCTGCCGTAATGCACAGCACGCCGCCCATTGCTAAAACTTTATCAGCAATTTTGCCTGCGCAGGCATCAACGGTTTCCATGGCTTTAACAGCCGCTTCCATTATGCCGGTATGCCCAACCATATCCGGGTTGGCAAAGTTTAAAATAATAACGTCATATTTATTTTCATCAAGCAGAGCCAGAAGTTTATCCGTAACTTCGTATGCACTCATTTCCGGCTGCAAATCATAGGTTGCAACCTGCGGCGAAGGAATAAGCACCCTGTCTTCAAATTGGTTAGGTTCTTCTACCCAGCCGTTAAAAAAGAAGGTTACATGCGCATATTTTTCAGTTTCGGCAATGCGCAGCTGATGCAGGCTATGCTGTGCCAGCACCTCACCCAAGGTGTTATTTAAACTTTCCGGAGGAAAAGCAACTGCTGCATTGATGGTTGCATCATACTGAGTCATGCATACAAACGCAACATTTAATTTGCTGCGTTCAAAGCCTTGGAAATCTTCATCGCAAAAAGCGCGTGTAAGCTGCCTTGCCCTATCGGGACGGAAGTTATAAAAAACAATGCCGTCGCCATCTTTTATACGGCTGTCAGCCTGGCTTTCAACAATAAACGGCTCTACAAATTCATCCGTTTTGCCTGCGGCGTAACTTGCTTCAATGCCCTGAGCCGCCGTGGCAAACACATTGCCAGTGTGCTGCGTCATCGCATCATAAGCTTTTTGTGTACGTTCCCAGCGTTTATCGCGGTCCATAGCATAATAGCGGCCGCTTACGGTTGCAATTTGCCCGCAGCCTGTTTCCGCCATTACTTTTTCAAGTCGTTCAATATAGGTAAGCGCTGTGCTTGGGCCAACATCACGTCCATCTAAAAAAGCATGCACATAAACTTTTGCTATGCCCTGCAATTTAGCCATTTTTAAAAGTGCCCACAAATGTTTTTCGTGGCTATGTACGCCGCCGTCACTTAATAAGCCCATTAAATGCAGTGCGCCGCCGTTTTGCTTTACCTGCTCCATACAATTAAGCAGTGCTTTGTTTTGCAAAAGCGTGCCTTCCTCGCAGGCCTTGGTAATGCGTGTAAGTTCCTGGTAAACTATGCGCCCTGCGCCAATATTTAAATGCCCTACTTCTGAATTGCCCATCTGCCCTTCCGGCAGTCCTACCGCATTTCCGGATGCTTTAAGCCGCGTATGAGGATAAATCTGGAACAATTTGGAAAGCTGAGGCGTAGCGGCCGTTTTTGCCGCATTATAAGGCCCGGCCGGGGCAATGCCCCAGCCGTCCAAAATCATAAGCATTAAAGGTTTCATATCTGCCTCACACACTGCGTACAATCGCACTGAAGCTATCTGCTTTAAGGCTTGCGCCGCCAACTAATACGCCGTCAATTTCGCCCTGTACAAAGTCAGCAGCATTCTTTTCGTTTACGCTGCCGCCGTACAAAATGCGTACTTTGCGTGCAACTTCTTCCGAAAAGATTTTTTCTATTTTATTGCGGATTAATACTGCAACTTCCTGCGCATCTGCCGCAGTAGCAGCATTGCCGGTACCAATAGCCCACAACGGTTCATAGGCAATAACCATGTTTTCTGCTTCTTCTGCGGTAATGCCTTTCAGTGCGCTTTGAAGCTGCATGCTGATTTTGCGTGAAGTTTTTCCTTCAGCACGTTCTTCGGCATTTTCTCCAACGCATAATACAGGTTTCAAACCGTTTCTGTAGGCAGCACGCAGTTTTTTGGCAACTGCAACTTCGTTATCGCCAAACAGAGTGCGGCGTTCGGAATGCCCTACAATAACGTATTCAGCACAAATATCGGCAATCATTCTGCCGCTTACAGCGCCGGTGTATGCTCCTTCATCTTCCCAGAACAAATCCTGCGCGCCATAGCCAACATGTTTGCCGTCAATAGCATCGGCAACGGTTTCCAATGCCGTAAATGGCGGGAAAATTACCACTTCATTCAGCGTGCCGTTAGTTTCTTCAACAACACTTTCGGCAAGTTCCACTGCTTCGCTTACAGTTTTGTGCATTTTCCAGTTGCCGGCAATCATTTTGCGGCGAAGGTCATCCAGCGCAGCAATGCCGGGCAGCACTTTGCCTTCCAGATATTCAAGGCTTGCGCCGCCGCCGGTACTGATATGGCTTATTTTAGATGCCAGGCCTGTCTTTTCAATAGCAGCGACACTATCGCCGCCGCCTACAATGCTGATTGCCCTGCTTTTGGCAACTGCTTCGGCAACAGCTTCTGTGCCATGTGCAAAAGCATCCATTTCAAACACGCCCATAGGTCCGTTCCAAACAATCATTTTAGCGCCCTGCAATGCAGCTTCATATTGCAAGCGGCTTTCAGGACCGATATCAAGCGCCATATAATCCTGAGTCAGGCTGTCAATACGTTCAATTTTAGTATCGGCGTCAGCTGCAAAGGCAGATGCCATTACCAAGTCAACCGGCAAAAGCATTTTTACGTTGTTCTTTTCTGCTTTGGCAAGCAGGCTGCGGGCAAGGTCAAGTTTATCTTCTTCAACAAGGGATTTACCCATTTTATAACCCTGGGCAGCCAGGAAAGTGTTTGCCATACCGCCGCCGATAAGCAGTACGTCAACTTTATCCAGCAGGTTTTCAATTACACCGATTTTATCGGAAACTTTAGCGCCGCCGATAATTGCCGCATACGGATGCAGCGGATTGGTAACGGCACGCCCGATGAATTTAATTTCTTTTTCAAGCAGGAAGCCTGCCGCTGACGGCAGAAAATGCGTTACGCCTTCTACCGAAGCATGGGCGCGGTGCGATACGCCAAAGCCATCATTAACATAGCAATCTGCAAGCGCTGCCAGTTTTTCGGCAAAGCCAAAATCATTTTTTTCTTCTTCTTTATGAAAACGCAGGTTTTCCAGCATCAAAACTTCGCCCGGTTTTAATGCTGCCGCCATTTTCTCTGCTTCTGTGCCGATGCAATCATGCGCAAAAGCAACAGGCATATCAAGCAGTTCGCTTAAATGTTTGGCAACAGGTTCCAGCGAATATTTTTTGTTCACTTCTCCTTTCGGACGTCCCAGGTGCGCCATTAAAATAACGGCAGCCCCATGTTCCAGCAGGTAATGCAAAGTATCAAGCGATGCTGTCATACGGGTATCATCCGTAATTTTGCCTTCGGCATCCATCGGCACGTTGTAGTCAACGCGCACGAGGACTTTTTTGCCGTCAAGCTCTAAATCGCATAATGTTTTTTTATCCATTAAGCCACCTTCTTACAGTCCTTTGGAAGCAATGTAGCAGGCAAGGTCGATAACGCGGTTGCTGTAGCCCCATTCATTATCATACCAAGCAACAACTTTAGCCATACGCGGGCCTACCATCATGGTAGAAAGTCCGTCTACAATAGAGCTGAGCGGGCAGCCATTGTAATCGCGGGATACCAGCGGCAATTCATTATAGCCCATAATGCCTTTCAGTTCGCCTTCTGCGGCTTTTTTAAGAGCTGCGTTAATTTCTTCGGCAGTAGTATCTTTTTCAAGCAATACAGTCAAGTCAGTAATGGAAACGTTCGGAGTCGGAACACGCATTGCAAAACCATTCAGTTTGCCTTTAACTTCCGGAAGTACCAGAGAAACAGCTTTGGCAGCTCCGGTAGTGGTCGGAATAATGGACTGTGCAGCAGCACGTGCACGGCGCAGGTCTTTATGCGGCAGGTCCAAAATTCTCTGGTCATTGGTGTAAGAATGAACGGTAGTCATCAAACCGCTTACAATACCGAAGTTTTCCAGCAGAACTTTGGTAAACGGAGCCAGGCAGTTAGTGGTGCAGGAAGCATTGGAAATGATATTGTGTTTATCAGCTTCATATTTATCTTCATTTACACCCATAACAATGGTAATATCTTCGCCTTTAGCCGGAGCGGAAATAATTACTTTTTTAGCGCCTGCATCAAGATGAGCTTTAGCTTTTGCGCCTTCGGTAAAGCGGCCGGTAGATTCTACAACAATTTCAACGCCAAGTTCGCCCCAGGGCAGTTTAGCCGGATCGGTCTGCGCCAATACTTTTACTTTTTTGCCATCAACTACAAGATAATCGCCTTCGGCAGTAACATCATGGTCAAAAGTACCATGAATGGAGTCATATTTCAAAAGGTGTGCAAGGGTAGCTGCATCGGTTAAATCGTTTACGGCAACGATGTCAACCTCGGGATTGTTGAATGCAGCACGGAAAACATTGCGGCCGATACGGCCAAAACCATTGATACCTACTTTTGTCATAATAAAATCCTCCTTTAAAATACATATTTATGTTTGCACTAAAGTGCGTACTAACTTATTCTTCAAGCATATCGGCAATATAATGCGCTGCCGCTTCATCAGTAATTAAAATATCCTGCCGTGATGCGCGGATAACGGATAAAATTGCCTCCGCCTTGCTGCGCCCGCCGGCGACGCCGATAACAGTGCCTATTTTCGGCAAATCCTGTAACATCAGCCCGGCATTATTAGTCATATAAACCTGCCTGCCGTCCAAGGCGCAGTATTGACCAAACGCCTCACCGACAGCGCCGTCAGCCAAAAGTTTTTGAATAAACTCCGGCGCCATACGGCGGTGCCTTGCCATAACAGATGCCTGACCAACGCCGTGAACCAAAATATCAGCCTGCTTAATTATATCGACAACGGCCTTAACGCCGGTATCTTCTGCAAGAATGCTGTTTAAAATTTCTTCGCTGACACTGTCAGGTACATAAAGCTGCCGGTATGACGCACCCATACGCTGCGCCAGAACCGTGGCAATTGTGTTGGCCTGTAATTCCACATTATCGCCCAAGCCTCCGCGCGCAGGCACAACAACCGTTTGCGGG
>CAJLLL010000049.1 GCA_905207485.1 uncultured Phascolarctobacterium sp. | reverse complement strand
CCCTGCCACCGGGTCGCAAACAAGCCCCAGCATATTTTTAAATACAATGCTTACAGCATCTCCAACCTGTTCCGGCGTGCCGCCAAGTGCATCTACCGCTGCCCCCGCAGCCATTGCCGCCGCGCTGCCGCATTCTGCCTGGCAGCCGCCAACAGCACCTGCAAGTGATGCACGCCCTGCAATTACAAGCCCAATGCTGCCCGCTACCACCAGCGCCCTTGCAAGGGTTTCCTGCGTTAAGCCGCAATGCTTTTTAAGCGCCAGTAAAACCCCGGGCAGTACTCCTGCCGCGCCTGCTGTCGGAGCTGCTACAATTCTGCCCATGGCAGCGTTGCATTCACTAACAGCCAGTGCATAAGTTACGGCATCTGTTGCAAGTTCACCAAGCAATTTATTAAAACCGGGCTGTGCTGCCGCCTGCGCCAGTTTTTTGGCACTGCCGCCCGTCAGCCCGCTGTGCGAGCGTACTCCTGTTAGCCCATATGCTGCTGAATCTTCCATTACCTTAAACATCTCCGCCATTTTGGCAAGCAGTTCTGTCTCCGTAATTTCCAAATCTGCTGCGCTTATTGGCAGCACCAATTGGTTAAAACTTATATTTTTGCTTTTAGCTTCATTAATTAAAGCGTTTAAAGAAATTTTATCATTAGCCATTATCCACCTCAAAGCACGCTGTCAACAAAACGTACACTGTCAACCGGCGGTAAAGCCGCCAATAGCTGTACAATGGCCGGCTGCACTTTCTGGTCGCATTCCAGCACCATTGTTGCCGTACCGCCTTTATTGGCGCGGAATACGCGCATAGTGGCAATGTTTACGCATGCGCTGGCAAGAGTGCTGCTTACAAGTGCAATTACGCCCGGCTTATCAGTATGCGTAACAAGCAGCGCAGGCAGTTTGCCGTTAAGTTCTACCTCATTGCCGTCAATGGCAGATCCCTTAACCTGCCCGCCGCCAATAGATGAGCCTATAACCTCACAGCGGTCTTTGTTTTCAGCTTCCAGTATAAAACGCACCGTATTAGGGTGCGTTAATTCGCCTAAATTTACTTTATCAAAGTTGTAGGCAAGTCCTGCTTCATCAGCATATTTACGCGCCTGCGGAATGCTTGCATCATCCGGCAGCCAGCCCATCAGCCCGGCTAAAAGCGCCACGTCAGTACCATGTCCGCGGTAAGTCTGCGCAAAGCTGCCGTGCAGGTCAATCTGCGCTTTTACAGGCGGCGCGCCCAAAATACTTGCCGCCAAAAGCCCCAATCTTACGGCTCCGGCCGTATGGGAACTTGAAGGGCCTATCATTACCGGCCCGATAATATCAATAATATTCATAATACTGTTTATTCCTCACTTGCCAATGAGCGGTGTCCTAACGCTACGCATAATTCATCAAGGTTAAGTACGCCCACCGCCATATAAATAGCCACGCATAAATGCTCGCCGCTGCGGGCAATGCCAATTTTGCCGCCCACATTAAAACCTGCCGCTTTGGCCACAAGCTGCTCCAAAGCAGCATGGGCAGCTCCCGCAACAGCGCCTGCGCCAACATGGGTTTCGGTAACAATACCCTGGCGCTGTGCTGCAACCACTGCGCGCTCTACAATTTTTACAATACTCGGCATAAACTCGCCGCCAAAATCCACCGCCGTGCTGCGGATTCCTTTACCAGCCAGTTCCTGCTTTATTTTCTGTTCTTCGGTGCGGTTTTCGGTAACGGCAATGCGCAATGCTGCACGCCCTATTTCAATGCTTGTCAGTTTCTGCTCCGGCATAATCAGTCCTCCTCAACCATTTCCGGCTGTTTAATAGGTGTTTTATCAACAACTGCCACAATCAGGAATACTGCTATGCACAGCAGCCATTCAAAGTAAATTACATGCTGCAGAACATGTAGTGCCGGCACAAACTCCCATACAACAAGCCCCAACAGCCCTGCAAGAGTAGTCCAAAACGCACTGCTGCGGCGGCACAGCCCCGGTGCAAATACCGTAAACAAAAATACGCAGGTCAGTGCCGTCGTCATCGAAAGCCCTGCCACCATTGTTTTTAAAATGCCTGCAGCATTAAACGCAAACCACAACGTAATAATGCCCACCGCCAAAATCGTCAGGCGGTTAACTTTAACAAAACGGTCATCCGAAACGGACGGATTAATAAAGCGTTTATAAATATCCTGGCTGAACAGTGTGCCTGCGCCCAGCAAAATCGTGCAGGCAGTAGATACATCGGCCGCCCACAAAGCAGCAAGCGTTGTGCCGCTGGCAATAGGGTCAAGCGCCATAACAACCTTCGGCAGCGCCAAAGTTGCCGATATTTCCGGGAACTGCACTTTGCCGATAATGCCCAAAAGAGCGCACAAAAAGCCAACCGGAAAAATTAACAGGCCGCCCAGAATAAAACCGTTGCGCGCAGTTTTGGCATCGCGCGCGCCGCAGGCAATCTGCACAGGGCCCTGCGCCGTAATGGCCTGCGTAATCATAACAATAAACCAGCCGATAATTACTGCCAGCGGAATCCCGGCAAACGGGTCAAACCAGTCAAGCCCGGTTGGAAGCTGCGCAGCAATGTTATCCATGCCGCCGTTATGGCTCACCGCCGCAACGCACGAATATAAAATGCCAACATAAATTAAAACAACGCTGACAATATTGCTTAAACCGCTCGACCATAAACCGCCAATCAGCGTAATGCCGATAAACACAACTGCGCTTACAATCATGCCGCCGTGAAAATCAAAATATTCCGGCAGCAGCGATGCCAAAATAGCGCCGCCCGCAAGATATTGCAGCGCCGTAATAACGGACATGATAATTACAAGCCCAACCGCGCTGATAACACGGCCTTTGGTATCATAATATTTTTCAAAAAATTCCGGAATGGTGGAAACCTTCATTGCACGCAGCTTGCCTGCAGCAACAAGACCCATAATAATAGCGCCGGCGCTCCACGCAGCGTTGTACCAGCCTGCCGCCATGCCAACCTTGTAAGCGTTTTCCGCAACGCCTACGGTAGAAGCCGCACCAACAGCAAGCCCCGTAATGTTAACGGCAATAAGCACAGGCCCCAGTTTGCGCCCGGCAAACAAATACTCCGCAGAGCCTTTATCTGCCCTGCTTTTAACGTAAAAACTTATTGCGAACAGCATCGCAATATACAAAACAACAATAATTAACTGTATGTTCATCCTTCTGCACTACCTTTCTACAAAAAAATCCGCTCTAAACTACAAAACTACCCTCCTGCCCTAAAATTATTTATATTATACCAACAATTTGTATTAAAGAAAAGTAAAACATCTGCTGATAAAAATAAAAAATATGTAAAAAATTTTACTAACCAGCACCTTCAACAAGGATTTTGCTTTTTTTTGCCGAATAAATTATAAGTTGCAAAGTGTTTACCTAAACAGAAGGGAGGGACTGCCAATGTACAGAATAATGAAAAGCACTGCAAACGGCATCGACGAACTGGAGCTGGACAGCCTTGAAAAAGGCTGCTGGATTGATATCGTCAGTCCCTCGCCGGAAGAACTGAACGAAATTGCCGAAGCAACAGGCATCCAAATGGATTTTCTCAGCGCCGCACTTGACGATGAGGAAAAATCACGTATCGAAACCGAAGATGACCAGATACTCACCCTTATCGACATTCCTGTGCTGCGCAGCAACAAAGATTACGATACCCTGCCTTTGGGCATTATCGTATCAGCAGATTATATTGTAACCGTCTGCCTGGAACCCAACGCCGTTATTGCTGATTTCTCTTCCTATAATTATAAAATGTTCAGCACCTTTAAAAAGACGCGCTTTCTGTTCCAGATACTTTATAAATCCGCAACCCTGTACCTTAAATATATCCGCATCATTATCAAACGCACGGATGAATTAGAGCAGCATCTGCGCAAATCCATGGAAAATAACGAACTGTTCAACATGCTTGATTTGCAGAAATCATTAACTTACTTCACAACATCCCTGCGCAGCAACTATATTGTAACCGAAAAACTGCTGCGCCTGCGTTCGACCAACCAGAGCGCGCACCTCATTAAACTTTATGAGGAAGACGAAGATTTACTGGAAGACGTTATTATCGAATACAAACAGGCTATCGAAATGGTTGAAATGTACAGCCACATTTTAAACAGCATGATGGAAGTGTTCGCCTCCATCATCAGCAACAACCTTAACCTTGTAATGAAATTTTTGGCATCCGTAACGATTATACTGGCCATACCCACAACCATCGGCGGCTTATGGGGCATGAACGTGCCTGTGCCGCTGGCAGAAAGCCAGTACGGCTTTTTAATTATCGGCGGCGGCTCGCTGGTACTGGCGGCATTTATAGGCTACCTGTTCTGGAAACGCCGTATGTTTTAAGGTGAACCATGAGTAAAATTTTAGCAGAAGAACTTTTGGCAGGGCTCATCCTTGCCGATAACGATAACGATGAATACATTTACCTGCCCGGCGGCGAAGTAGGCAGCGACAACCCTCACTGCGTATTTGAACGCAAAGGCGAGCGCATCGGCGATATGCCGCTTGAAGAAGCAGTAGAACTTGCCAAACGCCTGCACCTGTCACCCGGCAGACATCCGGAAATGGGTACAAGGGCATGGTAAGAATGCCTGCAATGTTTTATCTTAAAGTTTCTTAATGACAAATTGTAATATCACAACGAACAAACGCCTGCGGAAAATTCCGCAGGCGTTTTGTTTTGGTTTGCCAGCCAAATTCAGGCTGACGCAATTATTAAGTTGTAAAACTTATACTGCTTAAATCTCCATGCCGCCGTCCACAAAGTTTACTTCTGCTTTGCGTTCACGGAAATCGCGGTTGCGGTCAAACGGAGCATCATTAAAGAGATAATCCCAACGGTTATGCGGCCAATCGTTATCGCCTTCAAACGGAGAATATACAAGGCTAACATCGTAACCAAGGTTATTAGGGTTAAAAACACCGCCAATATTACTGCCTGCTATCTGCCCGGAATACAACCAATTATCATAAGCATTTAAATCACCGTCTACACCGCTGATTAAACCGTTAGCATTTTCAAATGCACTAAAGCCGTCCGGCGCATAAATTGCCCCCATGTCAATTAATGCCTTGATATCTTCAGCAGTAATCTGCTGCAACTGCCCATAATGTTTATAGCTGAAATACTGATTTACTTTATCCTGGTCAACAACCGTTACTTTGGTTAAAAATACGCTCAGCATCGGCAAGGTTGAACCGTTATAAATCTTCCAGCCATCTTTACCAAAGATAAAGCCTTCGTAAGTACCTTCTTGCAGCCATTTGTCAGAATCATCAATTACATATCCGTTAACAGCATCGTCCCCATTACCAATTAATTTTTCAGCAACGCCGTAAACATATTGTACTGTTCCACTATTTGTACCAACGAGGTTACCGGTCGAAACTGCCGCACCCTTAACCTCAGTTGTATTATAGGCATTGCTGATGATGCCGCTGTTATTGCCAATCAAACCGCCAACGTTAGTGCCACCATTAATTCCGGCTTTTTGATTAGTATCAGACGGATTAACCATAACAGTATTAAATACCTGGTCAATTGTGCCGCTGTTGCTGCCTGCAATACCGCCGACATTTTCACTACCTGCTGCGTTGATTGCACCGGTGTTGTATCCTGCGGTTAAGCTGCCGTTTGCTTCATTGCTGCCAATAAGACCGCCGATGTTAGAGCCAGTCCCCGCAACAAACTCATATTCACCATCGTTATTAGCATCTGTATAAGTACCAACATTTATAACACCATTATTATAAATCTGATATTTGTAGTAGCTATCAGCAGCGTCGCGTCCGCCGGTAATAGTTCCGGTATTTTTACCAATTAAGCCGCCAACATTATTAGTACCTGTTACAATGCCAGTAGCTTCATTGATAAGGCTGGAATATTTGATATTACCGCTGTTAACACCAATCAAGCCGCCGGTACCACCATTATCGCCATTTTTATTGTTGCCATGCACTTCGCCACGGTTTGTCATAATAACATTGGTAATATCAGCATTGTTTTCGCCAATTAAACCTCCTGCTCCGCCTTGCGTTGCAATAACTTTGCCTTCATTAGTAATACCAACGGTATCATCGCTATCACTACCAATAGCTGCATCATTTTTACCGATTACACCGCCAACATAAGAACCACCAATAACCGTGCCTTCATTGCTGTTGCCCATGCCATCAAGAACACCATTAACTGTATTATGCCCAACAATACCGCCTACATAATCTGCATTTGCCGCAATAACATTGCCTTCATTAGTTGCACTGGTAATTTTACCTATTATATTGTCATCTTGATCATCGTACAGATTATTATCAACACGCCCATTTACACCAGCTACACCACCAAAATATGAAGCATTTTTGTTAGGATCTTTAACATTTAAGGATACGTCATTTTTAACATATTCAATAGTACCAATGTTTTCACCAGCTACACCGCCAACATAATTTTGACCAGTAATGCTGCCGCGGTTGATTAAATTATCTTGATTCTGAGCAGTAATAATACCAGCATTACTGCCAGCAATACCGCCAACGTAATTTTCGCCTACAATTTCGGCAGAACTGTCATTAACGAGATTGGTTAAAGTAGAATCTGCACTTGCATTGTTGCCAACCAAGCCGCCGACATTATTGATACCGGTAATAGTACCGTTATTACGCCCGTTTGTAACAGCCCCTTTATTAACGCCAACCAAGCCACCAACATTTTCGCTATCAGCAGCATCACTGGTTACGCTAGTTGCGTTTACAACATTTTCAACTGTACTGCTGTTTGTTCCTATAATACCGCCAACATTATCGCTGCCGCTGACGATGCTTTCGTTATAGCCGCTGTACATATTGCCGTTATTGATGCCGATAATGCCGCCGATATCACTGCTGTTAGTATCGCCGCCGTTAGTTACGCCAAGGCTGTCAACAATTTGTACATCGCCATTATTAACGCCGACAACGCCGCCAAGTCCTGCATTTGCATCTAAAGATACGCCGGTCTGAACAGTTACGGCACTATCACTGAAGCTGTTGCCGAGCGCACCATCATTAGTGCCAACCAAACCGCCTGCAATAGCAGTGTTACTGCCTGCAATTACACTGCCGGTACTTTCAACGTCATAAATGCCTTCTGTTAATTTGCCGCCATTTGTGCTGCCGGTCGTATTATCCACCTTGCTAAACTCGCCGCTGGTATTTACACCAACAATGCCGCCCGCATTGCCATTAGATTTTACAGTGTTGCCAAACGTTTTAACGCCTTCAATACGTCCGTTGTTTACGCCAGCAACTGCACCGGCCTTATCAGTGCCGGTAAAGTTACCGCTGTAAATGTTAACGTCTTTAACAACGCCGTCAGTACCAACAGTACTGAAAATACCGGCGTTAGTATTATTATTTACCGAATCAGTTGCACTAACATTCAACCCAATAATGCGGTTGCCGCGGCCGTCAAAAGTGCCGGTAAAGCCAGTATCACTGCCAGTACCGATAGCTACATAATCTTCAATATGGCTGGCGTTAATATCGCCTTTAAGGGCAAAGTTATAGCCAAGAATATCACTATTCCCTTTTGCCGCTTCCTGTATGCCTTTTAACTGATCGCCGTTGCTTACTTCTACATAAACCGTTTTAGAAGGATCAGTTTTTTTATTGTTGATATAAACATTAAGATTATTCAGTTCGTTTACAAAATTATGTTCAGTTTCAGTACCATAAAATTTCGTATCGTACTTTTTAAAATCAAATTCATGATTATCATAATCCCACATATCAACAGTGAGTTTAGCATTGCCGGATGCTGCATTAAGATTGATTTTATTTGAAGTATTATTATCAAAGCTATGCATAAAATCATGCATATATTCTACTGCAATTTCATTATTTAATTTTTCAAAAGCCTGTACTTTATTATTTTTATCACCGGCATAATTTTGTAATGCATCAACAATATAACCTGCTTCAACACTGCCAAATTTTAAACCAGGATATGCTGCTTCAACATCTGCTACTATTGCTTGAATTAAATCGTCCCTATTAGCTTTTAAATCTTTACCATTAAGAGCCTTTTCAACAATATCGGTAAACCTGTCAGCCTGTACTTTGCCGATGTTTGTCAAAGTAAGAAGTACTTCACTATCTTTACCAGTACTTGTAAGTGTCATATTCCCACCAATATCAAGGTCGCTGTCTACATAAACATCGCCCATACCAGTTACAGTCAAATCGCCACCAGTAGTGATAAGGCCTTGTTCCTGATTACCAAAATACAGGTTTACGTTGCCGCCGTTGACAAGATTTCCATCTTCATCTGTAGTACCATTTGCCGTAATGGTAATATCGCCAGTTCCTTGCGCAGTTGTTGTATGAGAATAACGTTCACCCATATTGGTAACTTCGTCATACTCATCACTAATATTGCCGAGATTAACTTTATCCAAAGAAGAATCTTTAATGCCTAAAATGTCAGTTTGTTCATCTTTTGCGGCAGATGTTAAAGTTCCATAAACATTAATATCGCCATTTTCTGAAGAAATATTAATATCGCTTTTACCGTTATTGCCTGTTGCTGTTACATCGCCGTAAATAGTAATATTTCCAGTTGTGTCAATGGTAACATCAGAACCATAAATTTGCGATGTACTGCCAAGTCCAACATCATTCTTGCCGCCATCAAGTTTAAGTGAATTATCAGCATAAATAATGCCGCCAAAATAACCAGTAGCACCATATGCCTTAAAATCATTTAAGGTTAAACCTGCACCATAAACTGCTATACCTGCTGCGTTGTTAATGCC
This sequence comes from uncultured Phascolarctobacterium sp., assembly GCA_905207485.1. Lineage (GTDB taxonomy): Bacteria > Bacillota > Negativicutes > Acidaminococcales > Acidaminococcaceae > Fusicatenibacter_A. Next base: position 5,223 of record CAJLLL010000049.1, on the reverse strand, counting down.
AAGTTTTTCCCAATCATATTTCAATTCATTAGTTCCATTTGCTGCATTAATAATAGTTAAAAGTGGGTCATAGGCCGTGCCGTACTGGATGGACTCAATACCATTCATAGGATTTTCCGCACCAGTTTTTCCGCTAAAATAATCTTCTGCATTAGGCAAAAAGGCATTTAAAATAGGAGTGCTGCCGTTATAAATGCGCCAGTTATTATCAGTATTACCAACAACATCGCCGCCTGATTGAGTTGTAAATGTTAATGAATAGAGCGTATCATTATCATCCTTATATTGATATTCTTCTATCTTATCTTTCTTTTCAAATTCAATAGTTTTGTTAGCCTGATTATTGTCTTTGGATAAAACAGTAAAGCCCAACTCATCTTGAGGTTTAATATAATAAGCATTTTCTATCGTTAACCTATTTTTTGCATCATTTTGCCCATAGATACTGCCAACTCCAACTACTGTGCTCTTGCCGTCTTCCTGCGCATACAAATTGCCTGTTGTATATACGTTTCTTACGATTAATTTGCCACTACCATTACCGTGAATATAACCGACGATTCCTCCTAATGCATTATGCTTCTGTGAAGTGTCGCCTTGAAAACTTCTTAATGTACCCAAATTATAAACATTTTCTATTAAAGAATCGCCTTCTTGGGAATACATACCTACACCACCGGCAATACCACCAACCTGGCTGGATATTGTGGTATCGTTATTAATAACGGTTATGTTGCCGGTATTAAACGAATTGCTGATTTTCCCTTTAAAAAACCAACCTGCAATGCCGCCAACTACGTTATAGCCATTATAAATAGCTCCCATATTGTAAGATTTTTCAACTGTGCCGCTTAAACGCCCCACAACACCGCCAACATGACGCGCATAGTAATTATAGGTTTCATCGCCAATCTGTCCTTTGTTGTATACGTCATAAATAATCGCATAGGCGTCTGTCTCCTCGGTAGTATCGCCCACAACGCCGCCCATATTAACAGAAGGATATAACTCAGGGTTGTTTGCATCCTGCGCCCTGCGGGTTGTATTAATAGTTCCGGTGTTGTACGAGCTGGCTACTTCGCCATTGTACATCATGCCCACAACACCGCCAACGCCCATATAACCGCGGATATCGCCGGTGTTATAGCTATCACTAACAGCAGCTTTTATTTGACTATCTTCTTTTTGCAAATCAGCAAGCGTTTTGGTCTTGTCACGATCAATTTTGCCCACTATGCCGCCGGTATTGCTCACCTGGCTTGCCTGGCTGACTGTATCGCCTGTTATATCCAGCGAATGAACTGTGCCGCGGTTGCCACTGCCGGTTACATAAACATTGTCGCCATCTAAATACCCAACAATGCCGCCCATATTGCCGATAATAGTTGCTTCAGAACCTCTAGTCCCGAGACGGATTTTTTCTTTTACAAAATCACTATTATATCGCGCACCAGTTGCCATAATATCGCCGCCATCATTAATGCCGGTAGTAATAGTATAATCAGGCTCACTATCAGCATCATTACTATTACCAAAATAGCCTGCTACACCGCCTACATTATGTGCGCCGCGCACTTCATTTTCTCGGTTAGTTGCGTTTTTAATATTAGTATCAACAGCACTGCCAACAATACCGCCTACGTTACCCGCATCATAATAATCATTATCAGTTTTTTTATTGCTGCTAACGTCACCGCTGTTGGTTACGTTTTCAATACTGCTGCCTTTAGATGAAGTACCGGCAATGCCGCCTACGTTAGCAACATTAACAACTACACTTGCAATTCCGCTGTCTAACTCTGCATCATTAGGTAATTCTTTTTTGTCTTCTTCAGCGGTATGGTAAGTATATTCACCATTAGTATACCCCGTTGCCGTTACAGTACCGCTGTTTTCGGCGTTTTGTACGGTGGTGCCTTCCATATTGCCGACAATGCCGCCTACATTGTAAGCGCCTGTAACGTCAAGGCGGTTGTAAACAAGGTTAGTGCCGTCGCCAATGGTAGAATTTACGGCATAGCCAACTAACCCGCCAACGTTATGCCCTGCGCCGGATACGTTGCCGAGGTTGTAGCTGTTGCCGATAAGTCCTTTTTCTATTTTCTTACTTTTATCAGTTACTTCAATAAACTTACTATCCTGCAAATTACCAATAAGCCCGCCAATATTATCACCAGAACCACTAATTGAACCGGTATTTATAGCATCTTTAATTGTAGAATTCTCAGCAGTACCTACAATGCCGCCTACATTACTATTACCGTTTACAGCAGCACTGTTTACAACATTATTAAGAATTGTATTATTAGCATTACCTACAACAGCACCGACATTGTTGCCGCCTGTAATGCTGCCGCCTACTAATGTAACATTATTAATGGTTGCTCCATCTGTATAGCCAAACAAGCCAACATTATTATTGTTTGTTTCATTAATATTCAATCCAAAAATATTGTAATCTATGCCATCAAATTTACCTGTAAAACCTTTTCCGCCATTATCAATATTACCATTTGGGTCAATACCTAAACTAGAAAATTCTTTACCTGTTGCTTCTGTACTTGTCGCATCAATGCTGTTGCGCAGCGCATAATTGCCAGTAAGGTTAGTGTTGATAGCTTGTAGTTGTTCAACGTCTTCTACCCACATGTAGCCTTTAACGTTAGTATCTAACGTGCCATTTACATAAACGTTGCTGGCAAAAGTTTTTTGTTTACCTTCATAAGTCCCTTTTTTGCTACCGGCATTATATGCTTCATAACCGATAATAACATTATCGGCATCATTAGTATGTATCTTAAAATTAGTATTTAAAGCATCACCGTCAACATCTTTAATACGCTCACTGTCGATAACAATGCGCCCGTCGCCTTCAAATGTTACTTTATTGGCATTGATATTGCCAAGGCTCATTAACGCAGCGTCTGCATTACCTGTACCACCTAATGCAAATTTATCTTCATGCGCATTATCATAGAAATTCTTCAGTGCATTATCATCCAAAGTATTGCTTGATACATGCAAACTGCCAACGTTAATTTGCGCACTGGGGCCAATTTGCACACCGGCAGTATTAACAATAAAAATATTGCCATTATAACCTTCGTGCTGTGCGTTAATTGTACCGTAAATCTGAGAAACCTTACCACTGTTTACATAGTTCAAGGTATTAAAATTATCTTTTCCTGTATAATCAAAATTAACCGTAGCATTGCCGCCAACGCTAAAATCATTCCATTTTATAACAGCATTTTGTCCATTTTGAGTAATATTCATTTCTAGTCCACTGCTTGCTATATTACCCTCGCCATGTACAAACTGCCCTCCGCTCGGCAGCGTATTGTTCGCTATTACGCTGGTTGCTGCATGCAGCGGCAGGGGATACATTACTGCCGAACCTGCCAAAAGGCATATCAGTAAATTACGTTTAAGATTTTTATGTTTGCTCACTTTTAAACCCTCCGTAATATTATTTCACAACTTCATTAACATATTTATAAATATTAATCAGAACATTTTATAAAGCTGGAACCACAGCCTGCCGTCATGGTCATCACGTTCAATGCGGTCGGGACGCGCATCAATTTTGCGGGCATAATCAAGCTGGGCATACCAGTCGCCCGGTTTGGCATACCGCAAACCTACGCCCCAACCTGCCAGGTGGTCCATAGTGCCGTCCTCTTTATTTTTAACGGCGCCGCTGTCGATAAACACAGCCGCCTCCAACCCTTCAATACCGGTTGCACGGCGGATTTCCGCAGTTGCCAAGTAACCAAGGTCACCGTAGCCATCGCTTGCACCGTAGGCACGCACACCATTAATGCCGCCAAGGTAGAACTGTTCACTGCCGTCCAGCGCACGGTTAGCAAGCTGTCCACTGGCTTTAATGCGGTAGTTCCAGTCGCCGTCATACCAAATGTTCAGCAAATCGCCGGTCAGTTTGTGGTAGCCGCCATCGTAATAAGGGTTTATGCCTTCGGTATCAATATCGCCGTACCAGTAAATTAAGCTGTACTGCGTAAACTGGTTTACGTTGTACTGGCTGCCGCTGATGCCGATATGCCATACATCGGCGTTTTTCTCGGTTACCATGCGCCCAAGTTCATTAACGCTGAAACGCAGTTCATCTTCAATATCGCGGTGGTCATAACCGTAAATAGCGGTAATGCGGTTAGAGCGGTCGCGGTAAACAGGTGTCATGCCATAAAGGCTGATGCCTTTGGATTTGCCGAGCGTATCAAACAAACTGTTTGTAGTCATTTCATAACTGCTCTGGCTGTAAGCCACACCTACGCGGGTACCGCGGCTGCCGATTGGCAGTTCGTAACGGATTCCGTAGTTTTCAACATCGTGGCTGGAGAGCATACCGTTTAAAATAAATTTATCGCCTATTTCACCGGGGTTATTAATCTCTGTATTAAAGCCGTAGCGGTAGCGTCCGCTCCAGTAGCCGCCGCCATTATCCACAAACACATAGTTGTTCCATACAGGCCTGCGGGTTGCTTCAACATCAAGGCTGGTTGTGCCCGGCTCGCCGCCCGGTTTAAGTACAGCACGCGCCTGCACGCCCGGCAGGTCATTAAGGTTGTTAATAGCGTCTTCAAGTTTTCTGTCAGTAATGGTATTGCCATGTTTTAACCCACTGAGATAGTTGTTCAATACTTTATCAGCAACGTCAGTGGTGTTTTGCGTAAGCTGTACCTGATCATATTCGGCAACATATACTTTAATTTGCAAGTTGCCGCCTGCAACTTCCTGCGGAGGCACAACGGCCTGCGCTACGGTATAACCGCATTCTTTGGCATAAGTTGTAATTTCTGCTGTCAGCGTGTTAAGTTCTGCAACTTTAACGCTGCGTTTTTGGTATTTATTTAAAATTGCCTGCAAGCGCCCAACTTTATCGGGCAGTTCAAAACCTGTTATGGTAATCGTTTTAACATAAAAGGCAGGTTCTTCTTCCGTGCCAGTATTGCCCGGGCGGTATTCTCCCTGCGGCATTTCATCGCCGCTTATTACATCCTGTTGTCCTGTACGGTTATACGGATGTGTAGTAACCGCTTCTTTATCAAACGTTGGTATTGGCGATTGCGCCAAAGCCTGGCTGCCTATCAACAGGCATGCCGCTGTTATGCTTAATACTTTTTTCATCAGCTTTCACTCCCCATTTTGCATAGCAAAAACAGCCTGCCGAATTATAGATTTAGCAAGCTCATAAATATTTTA
>CAJLLL010000048.1 GCA_905207485.1 uncultured Phascolarctobacterium sp. | reverse complement strand
TATGAACAAGGTGAATTTAATTATTAATATAATTAAATTTTGAAAAATTACTGCTTTAAATTCTTCCTTTTACGTTATTAGTAATCGTTACTAAAACCTAATAAAATTTAACGGCTATACTTAACCCGCCTGCCCGTATTATAATTTAGATATGGCGTTGAAAGTGGTAGACTTCGAGTCAGTGCCTCGAAGTATCCTTGAATTTTATTCAAGGCGCACTTACGGGTGTCTTGCGATAAAGACACCCCGCGCGCCCTGCGGGGCTTTAGCCGTTGGCAATACAGCAGCACCTCTCGGTGCTGCAAACCTAACAAGCAAGTTTAAACTATGAAAGGAACGGTATCTACTAAAATGGCAACTTTCCATTGTGCAGTGAAATATGGTAATACTGGTAATGCGGCATTGCATGCGGAATACATTTTGCGCGAAGGCCGTTACTTTTATGGTGAAAAACGAGAAGAACTTGTTTATAAAGAGTACGGAAATCTTCCTGCATGGGCAAAAGATAATCCTGTTTTATTCTGGAATATGGCTGATAAACATGAGCGTTCTAATGGCAGGGCTTATTTTGAATTTGAAGTTGCACTTCCTTCTGAATTGACACATGAGCAGAATATTGCGTTGGTGCATGAACTTGTAGAAAAACATATTGGCCCGAACAAGGCTTATACTTTTGCAATTCATGATAAGGATGCGACTCTTGAATCAGAGCATAGAAATGTGCATGCACATATTATGTTTTGTGAGCGTTCTTTCGATGGTATAGAGCGCTCTCCTGAAAAATTTTTTTCTCAGTTTGTACCTAAATATCCTCATCGTGGCGGAGCAAAAAAAGATGACCGTTTTACTGGAAAGTTTGGTATGGGCAGAGAAACCATACGTAATATTCGTTTTGATTTTGCCGATATGACCAACAAGCATTTGGCTATGAACGGTTTTGCTGATGTTAAGGTTGATGCCAGGAGTTTGAGAGAACAAAAAGAGGCTGCATTAAATGCCGGTGACATGAATCTTTATGAAAGATTATCTAATAGAGTCAAAGAAGAACACCTTGGACCGAAACTTGCTGCTATGTATAAACGTGTATCCGGTAAGTTAAGTGCGGATGAAAAGAAGAAATATTTCCTTGAAATGAGTGATGAGAAATCAAGGCAGGTTTATATTGCGAAAGCAGCAAAAGAACTCGAAGCTGAAATAGCACAGCTTGAAATTGAACAGGAAAAACTTACGGGACTCAGTGCAGAATTGTCTGAGTTTACAAGTGCTGCAACTGAAAAACTGGTTAAAGAAAATTATTATGCCGAAGAAGAAAATACTGAGGCTATTGACGCAATTTATAATGATAAAATTGATGAAATTAAAACTTCTATTGCAGCATACAGGAATTTAAGCAAAGAAATTTCTGCCGGCATTTATAAATACCAGGAACTGCGTGCAGAAGCATTAGACATAATTACAAACGGCAAGTATAAAAAATTACAGGCTGAGTATAATAAATATTATACTGCGCAAAAAATTTATGAGCAGCGCGCGAATACTTTTGCTAATAAAACTGAACCGGCTTCATGGGATATACCGGGTAAGTTATATCATATTGAAGAATCGGAGCGCTTAAAGAAGTTGGAGCGTAATTTGAAAATTAATCATACCTTGCTTGAAGAACGCGACCTGGCATTGCAAAAATACATTAATTTGCCCGAAACAAAAGCAGAATATGATGAAGTATATAAAATATTAAAAGAACGTAACGATATACGCAGAGAGCGAAAAGATACTATCTTTAAATTATTGTCGGCTGGATATTCGGCCCGTAATGAATTAATTCGTGAGCGTAGTTATAGTAAAATAGTTCATGACCTCTTTAAAGATTTAAAAGGTTATGCAGATGATATTATTGATAAAGAAATGAATATAGACACTGTAATAGCGCAAACTAAATTGAATATTAATGGTATGTATTTTGATACACCGCAAAAGGTTATTAATTTTAGAGAACATACCGATATAAGAATTGGTTTGCTGCTTGAAGCAAATAAGGAATATGCTCAAACTAAAATACAGTTATCTAAAAAGCTGCTGACTGATGAAAAACTTGAAACGTTTGCCGTATCTTATGCTGTTAATTTCCATGACCGTAATTTGGAAAAACAGCAGCAGGAAATTGATGCTGCTACGCAAAAGCTTGGCGAAGATAAGGCTAAATTTGATAAAATGGAAAAACCCGGACTCTTTAGTTTTGATTACCGGGAACAGTACAATGCTGTCAAAAACAGGATTGAAAAAGACGAAGCAGCGCTTAACGCAAAAATTAAAAAGCATGAGCGCATGGCAGCGATGCTCAAAAAGGAACTGGAACAGCCTGATACCGAAGAAAGAATTAAAAAATTCAGGCAGGTTCTTCAGGACCGCAATGCAATGATTAAAAAGCGGATTGAATTGTTGGATGATACAATAAGTTCAAATAATGCTTTGTGCCGTGATTATCGTAACTTAATGAAAGATGTAGACCTTGCCTTTGCGGAAGCACGGCGTAAACAAGAACGCCTGATTAATGATGCGGAAATGGATAAGCTGCGTGTTAAATATAACCGCAGGCTTGGCAGTGATGCTGTTGCTGTCGATAAATTTAATGAAATTATTGATGCACAGCTTGAACGTCTGGCTGAAAATAATCACGCTAACAGAATTGAGATTTTGAAATTGAAACGCAGGGTGCTTACTGATGAGCGTATTGAGCAGCTTGCATGGTCAAAAGCTGTTGGCTATAAGGATGTTACGCTTAAAAGGCAAAAGAAACGCTTGGATAAATTAAAGGATGATTACACAGTAAAATTAAATAAGTTACAAAGCCTTGCCGGCAAAGAAGCTGAAGAATATCGTGTAGAAGTTGAGCGGATGGAAGAACGTATAAAGCGCAAGGAGTCTGAATATTATGAGGCCGAAAAGAAATTGAACACTTATATGTTAAGCCAGCCGGTATTAGAACGTATAGACGATATAAAGAAAGAGTACCAGGCTTTTAATGAAAGTATAGCTGATAAAATTCATATTATTGAAAAAGATATTATGGATAACAATGAACTGCGTTCTGAACTTGGAACACTGCGCAAAGAAGTTTTAGCTCCGGAACGTAATTCAGGCGGTAGTCTTTTATTACCGTTTAATCAGCTTCAGAAAGCTATTGCTTTGGCAAAAGAAGCTAAAGTTAGAAAAGGCATTAAAGCAAGAATTTTCCGTGATTTTGATGAAGAAGACCGCGAAAAGAAAAAGGATATGGGGATGGAACTTTAATGCAGATGTTATAATAAATATTGGAAGGAGCTGTACATTATGAATGATATTATTAACATCAAAACGCAATCTTCTAAAAAGGAAGAAAAAATAATATCGGTGCCAGCTTTAGAAGTGGTCAAAGTTCCAGCAATAAAATTAAATAGAGTGAATGTTGATTTTGATATTGACACAACTGATGCTGAAACTAAAAATAGATAATATGGCTGCTGTTATAAAAATTACAGCAGACGTTATAAAGGAAGGAGTGGTAAAATATGCCACATTTTAAACCAGGATATGGACCTGATGGAACGCCAAAACAGCCAAAGAAACCTTCAACACCTTCTAAAAAGTATGGACCGGATGCTTTTCCTATTCATCATGAAACATCTTCAAGATATTGGATAGCAGAGAAAAAAGGAAAGGATAGGGACGGATTTGAGTGGGTTATACCTGGACATTGGTCTGATGACCCAAACTACCAGCCCAAACCTGAAAAAGAACCTGTTGTATACATGGAACATAAATGCCATATTGATGGCGCGTTTATAATCGTAGGTGGGTACATCAGGATTATTGACAGTAATGTTGAAAAAGGAAAGCGTGGGCATGAACTTTTTTTAAGGTTCGGTGGTATAGGTATTGGTGGAATGAATGGCAGCGGAAAGTTATGTAATTTTCTGAATACATGGGAAGAGTTTTATGAGCGTGTTGACAGATTTTTCTATGTGGCAGCAGCACCTTCATTAGAAGTACCTATCAGTGCTTTAGCACATACGGTTATATCATTCCGTGATAAATCAAATAAAATTATTGGTTACGCTTTACCTGATGTATCGGGAGATATTGGTGTTGCAGGGGGAACAGTAGAAGTAAAAGAATAATAAAAAACAGTAGATATAAAATTAATTTAATAACATTTTACAAAATTGACAAAAAGGCGTATACTTAAAATATAAAAAATATATCAAGTTATATATATCCTAAGAATGGGAGGATATGTATGTACAAACTGAGGAAAATAGGGACAGCTTTAGCTGTTATAAGCAGTTTAGGCTTATTAAGTTATGCCAATCATTCATATGCAGCACCGCAGGATGATATAATGCAGCGGCAGCAGCAGGTATTACAACAACAACAGCAGGATTTTGCTTCCAAACGTGCGCAAGCAGAAATGCAGCAGCGTGTTAGTCAGTCTATGGCTAAAACGCAGCGGCAGGGTGCGCGTTTGGAAGTTTTTTCTTTGCCGGAAGAAGAAAAATCCTTTCTTATCAACAAATTTTACCTGCAGGCAGAAAAATATGCCGGTAAATTCGAGTGGATAGATAAATACCTTGCCAACTACAACGGACAGAAAATCGGAGTAAAGGGCATAAACATGCTGATGCAGGCTATTAACGGTGAAATCATGAACCGCGGCTATGTAACAACCCGTGTATATGTAGAAGAACAGGATTTGTCCACCGGCAATTTCTTCTTTACATTACTGCCGGGCACAATTTCAGATATACGCTTCCGAGAAGAAACCTGGGGAACATGGCATAACGCAGTTGCCATGAAACGCGGCAGCCTGCTAAATATCCGGGATATAGAACAGACGGTAGACAATTTTAATTCCGTGCCTGGACAGAATGCTGATATAAAAATAGAGCCGGGACCGCAGGAAGGACAAAGCGACCTGGTAATAGATATAAAAAGAGATAAACCGTACAAGCTGTTTTTATCAGTAGATAACAGCGGAACGGAAGATACCGGCAAAGCGCAGATGTCTGGAGGGCTTCAGCTCTCCAATCCCTTATCAGTTAATGACATATTTTACGTTAACTGGAACGAAGACGCTACACAGTCCGGAGAAACCAAAGGCACCCGTGCCAACAGCATATATTATTCCGTGCCGGTAGGTAAAGAACGCTTTACTTTCAGCCACAGCAAACAGGAATATAAGCAAACAGTAGAATATGCGGTAAACCCCTTTAAATCAGAAGGCGAATACACCAATACATCACTAACATGGACGCACTTGTTAAGCCGCGGTCAGACATATAAAACAGACTTTGAACTGGGGCTTGTCCATAAAACGCGCCACAGCTATATAGATGGTACGGAAATAGGCGTACAGCGGCAAAAAACAACTGCAATGCAGCTTGGATTTAACCACAGGCAGTATTTAGGACCGAGCGTATTAGACGCAAGTTTAAAATGGCAAAAAGGCTTGCCGTGGTTTGCCGATGCCGGACCGACAGATGGCATGCCTGGTGAAGCTACCACACAGTACAATATGTACCTGGGAACTTTGAACTTCACCACGCCTGTACCTTTTGGAGAAAAATATGACGCGCAGTACAACGTCAGCATCCGTGCTCAGAAAAGCGACCAGAGAATTTATGGAAGCGAATTTTTCAGCATAGGCGGCTGGTACAGCGTGCGCGGCTTTGACGGTGAGCAAACCTTATCGGCCGAAGATGGCATTATAGTGCGTAACGAACTGCGTTTTCCGATAGAAAATCTGCCGCACCAGATATATTTTGCCATTGACTATGGCAAGGTACATGGGCCGAGCACGGAGTACCTTTTAGGTACGGAGCTTGTAGGTGGAGCTATTGGCGTGCGCGGGCAGTATAAAAACTTTAGTTATGACGCCTTTGTAGGCTGGCCGATTAAAAAACCTGACGGTTTTACCTGCGACAGCAGGACATATGGCTTTATGATTACAGCGGAAATTTAATTTTTAAGCGTTTAGTGTATAAAAAGGAAGTGCACAATCATGGGGAAATATAACAGCAGGAAGAAAAAATTAATTGCTTTATCCATTATCGTAGCTTTGCAGGCGCAGAGCGTACTGCCCTGCTGTGCCGCTGCCGTTACGCCCAATAACGGCGCAAGCGTAAATAACAGGAATAATGTGCCCGTTGTAGACATTGTAAAACCAAATGCTAACGGCCTTTCCCATAATAAATTTACGGATTTCAACGTTGGTAAAGAAGGCCTGGTATTTAACAATGTGGCAAACGGTCAATATAATTCTGTCCTGGCCGGGCAAATTGCTGCCAATAACAAACTTAACGGCACTCCGGCTAAAATAATTCTTAATGAAGTAACGGGCGGCAACATTTCCCAGCTTGCCGGTATGATGGAGATTGCAGGCACAAAAGCTGACCTTATCATTGCCAATCCTAACGGCATAGTGGGTAATGGTTTTGGCTTTATTAATACTAACCGCGCAACCCTTACAACAGGCACTCCTATTATTAATAACAATACCCTTACAGGTTTTAACGTAACAGGCGGCACCGTAGAAATAAACGGTGCTGGCAGCAGTTACCCGATTAACGAAGCAACGGGCCAGTACCAGTATCAGCCCGTAAGCAAATTAGATATTTACGCCAATGCAGCTAAAATAAATGCCGAACTCTGGGCTCAGGACGAAATAAACGTCATTGCCGGCAAAAACCAGATAGACTATAACCAAAATACCGGTGCAGCACAATTTGGCAGTGCAGGCAGCGGCGTTAATCTTGACGTTGGTGCTTTGGGCGGCATGTATGCAGGCAAAATTATGCTGGTTGGCACAAACTCCGGGCTTGGCGTAAATGTTTCCGGCAATATTGCCGCTCAGGACAGCTTAAGCATCAGCAACAACGGCAAAATTACCTTTAATAAAACAACTACTGCCGAAACTACTGATGGAGTAACAGAAAATGTAGATAATGTCATCAGCTCCGGCGGCAGCATTGCCATAGATACCTATGGAGCAGATATTGAAAACAGCACAAATATCAGCGCTCAGGGTAATGTAAATATTACCGCGGGCGGCAAACTTACCAACAGCGGTAAGATTATAGCTGGTGAAGAATATGAAGCAGCCGAAGGCAGCGGCAGCTTTACCCGCGACGATGCCAACCTTAAAATCGAAGCTGGCAGTATAGTCAATAACCAGGGCGCGGTGCTCAGCGCATCCAATAACCTTACGGCAACAATAGACGGAGCAGCCGAACTTTCCGGTTCACTTGATGCCGTAAATAATCTGGATATTAAAGCAGGCGGCATTGTAACCGCCCATGGCTCGTTATACTCTGAAAAAGGCAATGTCATTGTTGCCGGCGAAAAGGTAAATACCTATGACGAAAACCTTCAGGCACCGAATGGCAAAGTAACCATTAATGAAACAGACCCGGATGTTCCTCCGGAACCGCCAGAACCGGAACCTCCGCGCGAAGCTGAGGAAATTACCACTCCGGATATTTCAGGCACTTCCGGAGTAGCAGACACAGAAGCAGCGGAAAAAGTGCCTGATGAAGAACTGGCACTTGTAGCAGACCCAAATGCTGACGGGATATATAAACCAATTATCGACCATGCCGCTAACGGCGTAGACCTTGTGCAGATTGCCCAGGTCAACGATAACGGTGTTTCCCGCAACCTGTACAGCGATTTTAACATTAAATCCAGCGGCCTTATTTTAAATAACGCCACAGAATATACAAAAACGCAGCTTGGCGGTTATATTGACCGCAATATGTTCCTTGCCGGTAACGGCGCGCGGGTAATTTTAAACGAAGTTACCAGTTCCCGTGCAAGCGTGCTTAACGGCTACCTCGAAGTGGCCGGGCACAAAGCAAGCGTGGTTATTGCCAATGCCAACGGCATCAGCGTCAACGGCCTGGGATTTATTAATACAGATAACGTAACCCTTGCCAGCGGCGCAGTTACAAACTGGGCTGACGGCAATATGCGCTTTGCTGACAATAAAAATGACATTTACATTGCCGGTGACGGCTTAAATGGCCAGAACCCCAATAAATTAAGCCTTGTAGGTAACAACATTACCAATAACGCAAGCGAAGTATATGCCAACGAACTTTACATCAGTGCAGACGGGCTTTTAAGCAATACCGGTAAAATAGCTGCTACACAAAACGCAGTAATAGATGCCGGTAATATCGAAAATACCGAAGAAGGCTATATTGAAGCAGCTAAAGACCTTACGGCAGACGTCGAAGGGCAGCTGCATCAGAATAAAGCCACCATTAAAGCCGGTAAAGATGTAAATATTACTTCCGGCAGCATCAATAACGAAGAAGAAAGTTTAATTTCCGCTGCGGGCGATATGACTATTACCGCAGGTACGGAGTTTATTAATAACGCCTCCAGCATTATAAGTGTAAACAACATGGAGCTTACCGCTGCCGATTTGACCAATGAAAATAAAGCGCTTATCAATACTGAAAATCTTACTTTAAACGGTACAAATACCTTAACCAGCGACAACGCAAATATTTATGCCACCGGCACCAGCACCGTCAATGCCGGGACGTTTACCAATAAAAACGAAACTACCTTCCATACCGGCACAGACGCCAATATCAAGGCAGATACCATGATAAATACCAATTCAGCCATGGACGTGCAGGGTAATTTAACTGCGGATATTGGCAGCTTCACTAATGAAGAAAACAGCTATCTCGGCATAGAAGGCAATGCAGATTTTATTACCGGCAGCTTTACCAACCAAAGCCTTGGCAATATTTTTGTTACGGGCAATCTTACCGAAACAAGCAGCGGTGACTTCATGAATGAAGACGGCCTTATCGCGGTAGGCGGCAGTGCAGAGTTTAATGCCCAAAACTTCACTAATCAGAACGATACTGCTTATAAACAGGGTTCTGTAATTAACGCCGTAGGCGATATTACCATAAATGCCGAAGATACGGTGCTGAACCGTTCTTCCAATATTGAAAGCCAGGGCGACATCAATATTACGGCAAATGATGTAATTAATAAAAAAGATAAATTTGTAACGGATTGGGATATTACTTATGAATATATCTCTTACAAAATTCCACACCTTGATGCGCCTAACTATTATGATGCCATGCGCGAATTTGAACGTACCATCCATACTGGCGTAATTAAGGAAGAAACAGATGATGCCAACATCATTGCCAGCGGCAATATCAACATTAAGGCAGATAATGACGTTATTAACCATTATAGTAAAATAGCGGCCGGCAAAGACCTGACGGTAGAAGCAGGCAACACCGTTGAAAACGTAGGTTACCAGGGCACCATCCACCATGACGATTTAGGTCAGGATAACCATTACTGGAAATATAAACACCATGGGCATTGGCACCTGCACTGCTACTGGCGTTACGGCACAACCGTAATTCCTTATGAAGACCATCAGGTTTATGACCAGGAACAAAGCGATACCAGCGAGCGCCTGTCCGTTATGAGCGGCACCGGCACGGTAAAAATCGTTGGGCAAAACGGTGTAATTAATAAAACCCTTGAAGCTGATGGAAAACAATACGAAGACCGTGAGAAAACCGTCAGCACAGAAGTAACGGATAAGCTGGACGGTAAAACCGCAGCAGAAAATAACCCGTTTGACGCTAACAAACAACTTACCATTGACCAGCTGCAAATTAACAGTAAAATCTATACCTTAAATGAAGACCCGTCCGCAGATTACCTGGTTGAAACCAACCCCAAATATGCGGATTACCACGAATTTCTTTCGAGCGATTATCTGTTAGAGCGTGTAAAGGCAGACCCGGAAAAAGTTTCCAAACGCCTTGGCGACGGTTACTTTGAGCAGCAGTTTGTGCTTGAACAGGTGCTGAACCTTACCGGCAAGAAATACCTTGACGGTTATGGCAGTGACATGGAACAGTTCCAGGCGCTGATGGAAGCAGGCGCAACAGTAGCTGAAGAAATGGGCCTTGAAATAGGCGTAGCTTTAACAGCAGAACAAATTGCATCCTTAACCAGCGATATTGTATGGCTGGTAGAAGAAGAAATTAACGGGCAGAAAGTGCTTGTGCCCGAAGTATACCTTGCTGCCATCCGTGACGAAGACCTGAAAGCAAGCGGAGCTTTAATTACCGGTGGTGAAGTAGAACTTTACAGCAAACAGGATATTAAAAACATAGGCACCATTAACGCCGACCGCACCGTAGATTTACACGGTGAGAATATTAAAAACCTGGGCGGCGATATTACAGGTACGGATATTAATATAGAAGCTGAAGGTGATGTACTTAATAAGAGCGGCAATATAGCAGCGGCAAATGATGTAAATATTAAAGCTGATAACATTGCCAATATTACAACTGAAAAAGATACGCAGTACAAAGAGCTGCACCAGACTACCGTAGGCAATACAGCAACCATTACGGCAGGTGGAGACCTGCGCCTTGATGCAAGTGATACCATTACCGACCGCGGCGGGCTTATGGCTGCGGAAGGCGATTTAAGCCTGAACGCCGGTAAGGATATAGACATTGCCACGGTTGCGAGTGAAAAACACGTTGCCGTAACTTATGGCAGCTCCAGCGCGGAAATTCACAGCGTAGAAAACCAGCAAAGCATACTTAGCGGGGATAACGTCAGCCTTAATGCAGGCAGAGATGTAAACCTCAGCGGTACGCTTACTTCTGCTGCGCAAAATACGGAAATTACGGCCGGCAGCGATATTAACGTAAGCGCCGTTAAAGACCTTTACAGCGAAGAAAGTGAAGTAGGTCACCGCGGAGGCGATTATTACAACCATAACCGCAAAGTTGACGAAACGGTAGTAGGCACAAATATTACTGGCAAAGGGGATATTGACCTTAACGGAGAAAATAACATCAATATTAAAGGCAGCAACATTACAAGCGAAGAAGGGAAAATTTCCCTTAATGCAGGTAATGAAGTGAATATTACTGCCGAAAATGAATATCATGAACGCCTGCATGAAAAGCATGAAGAATCTTCAGGTATTTTCAGCAGCAAATCTACTGATGTTTACGATTACAGCAACCTTGATGCCGTTGTCGGTTCCAATATTTCCGGCGGCAGTGTAGATGTAACCAGCGATGCTGATACCAACATTACCGCAAGTACGGTGGTAGCCGATAATGATGTAAATATTAAAACCGGTGGCGAACTTAATATAGGCACGCAAGAGCAGACTAGCGAAAGTGAATATATTAAGAAGGTTAGAAAGAGCGGCATCTTTGCCGGAGGCGGCTTTGGCATAACAATCGGCAGCGAAAAACAGCGTGATGAATACGCTAACAAGAATGTTGAAAATATCGGCTCTACCGTTGGCAGCATTGACGGCAGCGTAAACCTTGAAGCCAAAGATGACGCTAATATAACCGGCAGCGAAGTAATTGCCGGCAAGGATATTAACATTACCGGCAAGAATGTAAATATTGAAAGCAGCGAAAACGTCTACAACGCGCATGAAGAACACGAGTATAAGAGAACAGGTATTACCGTATCTGTTGGCGGCACTTATGTAGATGCTGCGCAGTCTGTAATTTCGCCTATTGAAAGGGCTAACCAGGTAGAAGATAACAGGCTTTCAGCTCTCTATGGCGTAAAAGCCGGGCAAGAAGTTGCCAGCGGAATAGATGACATTGAAAAAGGTATTAACAATATTGATAAACTTGAAGGTAAATTAGATATTTTAGAAAATAAAACTATTGCATTTGGTGATAAAGCGGTCGAAAAGGTAGCTAAAGATACTGCTAATACAAAAGAGCAATTAGGGAATGCTAAAGATAATATGCTTAATATCAACATTGGCTTCGGCACGCAGCACAGCGAAAGTGAAAGCGACAGCACAACTGTTGTAAATCAGGGCAGCAATATTAAAGCTGAAGGCGATGTTACCATTACCTCGATTGAAGAAGATATTAATATTAAAGGCAGCAATGTAGAAGGCGAAAACGTAACCTTAAATGCTGCCAAAGACCTTAATGTAACGGCGTCTAAAGATAGTAACGTTACTGAGCAGGATAGCGAAAGCAGCAGCGCAAGTATTGGCGTAACGATTAATGCCGGAGGGCTTGCAGGTGCTAATATTGGTTACAGCAAAGGTGAAGAAAATATTGATGCCAATAGTGAAAACTATAACGAAAGCACTGTGACGGCCGATAAAGAGCTTGATTTTACCAGCGGTGAGGATACCAATATTGTCGGCGGTAAACTTTCCGGTGAAAAAGTTACCGGCAATGTAGGTGGAGACCTTAACATTGAAAGCAAGCAGGATAGTAACAGCTATAACGAAGAAAGCAAATCCGGCAGCTTAGGGCTGGAGTATGACTTCGGCACGGGCAAAGTAGGTATTACCGGTGGTTACAGCGAAGGCAATATCGACAGCGATTATGCAAGTGTTACTGACCAGAGCGGCATTTATGCCGGTGACGAAGGCTTTGATATTTATGTTGAGGATAACACTGACCTTAAAGGCGGCATTATTTCCGGTGATAACAGTGAAGAAAATAAACTTTCTACCGGCACGCTTACCTATGAAGATATTAAGAACGAAGCGGAATACGAAGCAGGCAGTACCGGCGTGAACGTAAATATTGATAACGGCGCAGATTATAACGAAAAAGGCGTAACGCCTAATATTGGCATGCCTGCCGAAGATGAAGCCGAAAGCACAACCAAGGCAACAGTATCTGAAGGCGAAATTGAAATCCGCGATAAAGAAAACCAAAAACAAGACCTTGCAGGCCTGAACCGCGATACGCAGAATTCCCTTAATAAGTTAGGCGAAATTTTTGATAAGGACAGCATCGAAGAACGTCAGGAACTTGCAGGACTGTTTGGTGAACTTGCTTATAAAGCTGTTGGTGACCTTGCTGTTAAGAATGGTTGGAAAGATGGCAGTGCTGAAAAGAATGCACTTCATGCTTTTGTTGGCGGTATTATGGCAGAACTTGGTGGCAGTGATTTCTTGGCAGGAGCAAGTGGGGCAATGGTTAATGAAATGGTTCAGGAGAAACTTGCAGAAGCATTTAAAGATGACCCGGCTATGCACCAATGGGCAAGTGCTTTAATTGGTGGAGTTGTTTCTGAAATAGTATCTAAAAATGCACAAACTGGGGCAAGTGCAGCTGCAAGCGGAACTAAAAATAATTACTTAACACATAGACAATACCTTGAATATCTTGATGAATTAGCAGAATGTAAAACCAATGAAGAAATTGAACAAGTTAAAGAGAAGTATAGTATTATTGATGCAGTACAAGATACAATTTGGCTTGCAAAGCATAATGGAGAATTAGAAACAGTAACTCCGGTAGGTTATAAAATGGATGGTTCTATAGCTTATCTTACTCCTGGCGAAGTTAAAATTAATAGCCCTGAAATTCAAGATATGATTGATTCTGTTGATAATGAAAATAGAATATTCTACAATTATAAGGATGGAAGTGCATATTATATAGACTCTGATGGAGTGATGTATTGTGGGTACGATGGAAAATCTTTGCAAAGAGCGGCAACTGCTTCTGTAAAAACAGCTATTGATTTAGGAATAATAAGTGACCCTTCTACTATGCAGTCAGATTATATTTATGGACAAATTGGTGTAGGTGTTTATAAAAATTTATCAGCATCTGTTGGTTTCATTGTTGATAGACAAGGTAATATCTATTGTTTTGAACAAGACTCGGTCGGAGCAGGTTTAAGTGCGCCAATTAATATAGGATATGGTAAAGGAATGGTTAATAGTTCATGGAAAGATAGATATGGTGATGATGCTTTACATATGGGTATAAGTGGTAGTAGCGAAAGTATTAGCGGCAGTAGTATTGTAAGTTGCAGTGTATCACAGGCTATATCAGGTAATGATATAGTATATACTGTAGAAATAGGTGTTGAAACTTCTGTGGGAGTTTCTTATTCGCAAAGAATTGCTCATTGGGTAGGTAAGGTTGAATGAAAAAAAGAGATTTATTAATAATATTATTATTGCTTGCTATTAGTTTTTTCATACCAAAAGACCCAGTACATATCATAAATTTTTTTAGAGGAGTACCCAGCATTGCAAAACAAACTCAAATTTATAATAATGAAATATC
>CAJLLL010000047.1 GCA_905207485.1 uncultured Phascolarctobacterium sp. | reverse complement strand
GAACTTCCTTTAAAATTCAAAATAAAAAGGCAAATATTTTATATGTTACTTCTGAAAATTTTACTAACCAGCTTATTAATGCTATAAAAGATAAACTTTTTGAATCGAGATATATTGAATATTTAAATAACGGCAATCTTCCCGAAGGTTATACAGCTAAACTGGCAGAATCTGCTACTAATCAGGGTTGGGATTTTCAAATAACAGATAAATTTGGCAATACAGCAGATACTTTACAGTTAAAAGCCACGGAATCTGTTGCTTTGTAAATGATGCTTTAATTAAATATCCAAATATTGATATTATTACTACCGAAGAAGTATATAATCAATTATTATTAAACGGTATGGCTGAGCACGTTATTAATTCTGGTATTTCAAATGACGAATTAACTTCTGTTGTTAACGAAAGTTTAGATTCTGTCGATTTTAAGATGGACTGGATATCTTCTGTTATACCATTTTTAATTATAGGTTATTCAGTAAATAAAAAAGCTGGTTAACAGCATATCAAAAAGGTAAAGAATTTGGTGCAAGGTCTTTTTCTTCATGGCTTGCGTATATTAACAGAAAGTGCTTTTACCGAGCTTACAAGTTTTTGGATTGTGGGCTATGCGCAGTTTTACTAACAAATTATGTGTTAGATAAAGGAAGGCTTAGATTAAAACATTATTATGATTTAAAGAAAAGTATCAGTTATAATAATGATATTTTGAACAGGCTAAACTATAACATCAATGTATAAAGCACAGTATTAATTTATACACAAAAAAGCAGGTTTTCAATTTTGAAAACCTGCATAAATACTGGTGATCCAGGAGGGATTCGAACCCCCGACCCACGGCTTAGAAGGCCGTTGCTCTATCCAACTGAGCTACTGAACCGTTTTGGAGCGGGCGATGGGAATCGAACCCACAACATCAGCTTGGAAGGCTGAGGTTTTACCACTAAACTACACCCGCAATATTAACTTTTCCTGGTCGGAGCGGCAGGATTCGAACCTGCGACCCCCTGTTCCCAAGACAGGTGCTCTACCAAGCTGAGCCACGCCCCGAACACAACGTATATTATACCTTTTAAAAACTTAAAAGTCAAGCATTTTCATTTTCTTTTATTTCTTTTAAATGCTGCTGATAAAGTTTGGTTTCAGCAACAACAACTCCGCTCAGCGCAAGCAACGCAATTAAGTTCGGTATTGCCATTAAACCGTTTACAATATCCGCCAAAATCCAAATTGCTTCCAGTTTTAAGAACGGGCCGCAGGCAACAAGAATAATAAAGATAATGCGGTAAGGCAAAATAGCTTTAACGCCGATTAAATACTCCACGCAGCGTTCGCCGTAATAGTTCCAGCCTAAAATTGTGGTAAAGGCAAACAGCACCAAACCAACCAGCAAAAGTAAGCTGCCAAAACCGGGCAGGCCCATGGAAAATGCCTGTTCAGTCATTGCAGCGCCGTTAAGGTCGCCTTTCCAAACACCGGTTACAATCAATGTTAAACCGGTAAGAGTACAAATAATAATGGTATCAATAAAAGTACCGGTCATGGAAACAAGCCCCTGTTCAGCAGGCCATTTGGTTTTAGCCGCTGCCGCTACAATTGGCGCACTGCCGAGACCGGATTCATTTGAAAATACGCCGCGTGCTACGCCGTTGCGCATTGCCATCATTACGCTTGCACCAAGGAAACCGCCGGTTGCGGCAGTACCGGTAAACGCATCGTTTAAAACGCTGGCAAAAGCTGCCGGAAGCTGGTCAGCAAAAGTGATTAAAATGCCTACTGTTGTAAGCAGATATAAAACTGCCATGAAAGGAACTATTTTAGAAGCAACATTAGCAATGCTCTGCAAGCCGCCGATAGTAATAACAGCAACAAGCACGGTTATAACAATGCCGGTATAAGTTACCGGAATACCTGCGGTAATCTGAGTAATTTCTACAATAGAATTTACCTGCGCAAATGTGCCGATGCCGAAGTACGCACACAAAATGCCGAAAGCCGCAAACAAAATTGCCAGCGGTTTATATTTTTTGCCCATGCCTTTTTCAATATAATACATCGGACCGCCGGAAATATTGCCATTGCCATCAACGGTACGGTATTTAACAGCCAGCAAACATTCAGCATATTTGGTAGCCATACCAAAAAACGCTGCAAGCCACATCCAGAACAATGCGCCCGGACCGCCTGCCTTAATTGCCGTTGCCACGCCTACGATATTGCCCGTACCAACGGTAGCAGCAAGCGCTGTACACAATGCTTTAAAGCTGTTTACATCGCCGTGGCCGTCATTTTTGGCAAAAAAGATAAGTTTTAAGGCATCGCCAAGTTTAAAAACCTGCAAAAGTTTCAAACGAATGGTAAGCCAGATACCGGTGCCAACCAAAAGCACCAAAAGCGGCGGCCCCCATACAAAACTGTCGATGTCGTTCAATAACGCAAGTATTTCCGGATTGTCAAACATATTCCTTCCCTCTTTCTAAAATGATAAATTAAAAACCGCCGGACTCAATCCCAAAATCCGGCGGCAACATAAGCGTAATAAATAACTGAATAAAGCAGTTACGCTTAAAGCTCTGTCCTTTGGCCTGAGAGATTAGGGGTTTTGCCCCGTGCACCTTCGGCACCCTTTAATGGGATTCTCCAGAGATGTGTCCACATACGGTTCCCACCGGCAAGCCGGCACCTGAGAGTTTACTCCTTCGGTAGAAAAAATTTTCTTCTCCCGCATGTTTCATCCACAGCGATATTCATTTCTATTTATTGTAACACAAAATACAGCAAATGCAAGCATTTTGTTAAAAATTTTTACATTTGTTTATTTTAAATATTCCTTGTTTTCATCAAGGTGTTTAAAATACAGCTTTGTTTCTTTAACTATTACGCCTGTCAGCAACAGCAGCGCAATAAGGTTAGGCAATGCCATTAAGCCGTTGGCGATATCGGCAATAACCCAAATTACTTCCAGTTTTAAAAATGCACCACAGGCAACCATGGCAATAAAGAATAAACGGTAAGGAATAATAGATTTTACACCAAACAAATAAGCAATGCAGCGTTCACCGTAATAGTTCCAGCCTAAAATTGTGGTAAACGCAAACAGTACAAGGCCAATCATCAAAAGCAGATTGCCGAATACAGGGAATACCATTGTAAACGCGCTCTGCGTCATGGCAGCTCCATTTAAATCACCGCTCCATACGCCGGAAACAATAATCGTCAAACCGGTCATTGTACAAATAATAATGGTATCAATAAAAGTACCGGTCATGGAAATCAAACCCTGCTCTGCCGGCCATTTGGTTTTAGCCGCTGCAGCAACAATCGGCGCACTGCCGAGACCGGATTCATTAGAGAACAAGCCGCGGGCAATACCGTTGCGCATTGCAAACATCATGCTGGCGCCCAAGAAGCCGCCGGTTGCAGCAGTTCCGGTAAAGGCATCGTGAAGAACCATGGCAATGGCATCAGGGAGCGCATCGCGAAATGCAAATAAAATTCCCATAGTTGTTACTACATAAAGCACTGCCATAAAAGGCACAATTTTATCGGCAACTTTGGCAATGCTCTGCAAACCGCCAAGAGTAATAACAGCAACAAGAAGTGTAAGCACAATTGCGGTGTATATAATGGGAATACCTGCACCAATGTTGGTAATTTCTACAATGGAGTTTACCTGTGCGAATGTGCCGCTGCCGAAGCAGGCGCAAATGGTGCCTGCAATAGCAAAGAAAATTGCCAGAGGGCGGTAATTTCTGCCAAGGCCTTTTTCAATGTAATACATCGGGCCGCCGCCGATATTGCCGTTAGCATCAATAGTACGGTATTTAACAGCCAAAACGCCTTCAGCATATTTGGTGGCCATGCCAAAAAACGCAGCCATCCACATCCAGAACAGCGCACCCGGGCCACCGGCTTTAATTGCCGTTGCCACACCTACGATATTGCCCGTGCCAACTGTTGCCGCAAGCGCAGTACACAACGCCTTAAAACTGTCAACATCGCCATGGCCATCGTTCTTGGCTTTAAAAATTAATTTTAAAGCCAGCGGCAAACGTAAAACCTGCAATAAATTAAGCCTGATTGTAAGCCAAATGCCTGTACCTACCAAAAGGCACAACAATGGCGGACCCCACACAAACGCATCAACTTCATTCAAAAATTCCAGCATAAAATCTTCCTTTCCGTAATAGAATCATAACCAATGCGTAAATTAACAACTTCTGAAAACAAACTGTAATTTTTGCACTATTATGTAAACACATTTTTTATTTTACAGAACAAACTCCAACTTTGCAAGGCTTTACAAAAAGTATACTTGTATGCAAAATACGCGAATTATGTTTACATAAAAAATTAACCCCTCATGCAATCACGCACAAGGGGCTAATTTTTTTAAATCAATCGTAATAATCAATACCTTCTCCGTTTTTGTAACTTATAAATTTATCATTAAGCATACGCACCGCTGTAAGAACTGCTTTTTTTGCGCTTGCCTGATAATGTTTTTCAATTTGGGCATTCAGCGCCTCCATGCCGTCATTCATGTTATAACCAACAAGCATTTTGGCAATGAAATCACTGGCAAGTTTAGTTGCCAAAGTACACTCCGCCTGCATAATTTTGCCGCTGTGCATATCAATTTCCACCACAACACCAATTACCTTATGTACTTCGTAAGCCGTAATGCCGGAAGGCAGTTTGGCATAAGCAGAAAATATAACGCTGTTGCGCTGCGATTCACCAAGCATCAATATTCCTCCTTATTTGCGTACAGAAAGGCTGCGCACAGAAACATCAACCGTTTTTACCTGCATCGCCGTCATGTACTCAACTTTTTCCTTAATTTTATTTTGAAAAACCTTTGTTACCTCAAACACTTTTACGCCGTAAAACAGCACTACTTCTACAGCAATGGCAATGCCTTTGGTATCGCTTGTACGCCGCCTTACGCGGATGCTGTTAACTTTGTCAATACCAAGCATTTTCTGCGCAATAATATTTATAATATCCTGAATGGCATAATCGGAAATAAAAATTTTGCCGTAATAGCTGAATGCCGGCCGCACAATGGAACGGTCTGGTTCTGCGTGCTTGCGCTCTTTGGAAAAAAGATTATATGGCAAATCTGCAAAATAGCCGGTAAAATGCGGCTTTAACTCCACAGTCGGCACCGGTACAATATGCTTGCCGTCTTTAAGGCGCATTTGTTTTGCCTTTTTCATCTCCTGCTTACTGGCAATCTGCTGAATGTAAACCGTTTTTTCCGGCTGCGGCAAGCCAAGCCGCAGAACAATTTTCTGTATCATGTTATCGGAAGTAGCCAGTATCAAAAGCCTGTGTATGCCGCCGGAAGCCAGCGCACTGCGCACATCATCCGCATGCTTGTCCTCCGTAAAAATCGCTCTTTTTACAGCCTGTATTCTGTTGGTTTCATTTTTTGCCGATGTACCTGCCAATATTTTTGTGCCTTTAATTAAAAGCCCATCGTCAATAATGGCATCACAATTATTATTATGCGCCACGCCTATTGCACGGTGGCTTTTGCCGGTTCCGCTCGACCCGACAAATGCAACAACCTCCATAAATCTTCCTCCGGCATTTTATTTTTATTTTACCATGGTTTGAATAATACTCGTCTTGCTGCTATCAACCTTAAATACGCCAAGCTGCTCCGGAAAACGCCCTTCAACGCCGTGAAAATCACTGCCGCCGCTGATGTAAAGCTGTTTTTCCTGCGCAAGCTGAGCAAAATACTGCTGCATTTTCTCATCTGCACTAGGATGATATACTTCTATTCCGTCAAAGGCTATATTTGTTAAAAGCATATTTACCAACTGCAAATTTTCAATTTCCGCAGGATGTGCCAATACAGCAATGCCGCCCGCTTCATGCAGCAGGCGCACCGCTTCTTCCGGCGATAATTTGGGCTGCGGCTCATAACCCGGGCGTCCACGTTTAAGCAGTACTTCAAACGCCTCATCTACCGATTGGAAATAACCGGCAGCAACCAGCGCCTTAGCAACATGCGGCCTGCCAACTGCCCTGTTTTTAGGGTCGCAGTCTTCCACCGTTATATGATAGCCAAGTGCGGCAATTTTATCAAGCATTCTGTGCAGACGTGTTTCCCGCGCATGGCGCATTTCTTCAATTTTAGCCAATAAGTTGCGGTTATGAATGTCTATGTTATATCCCAAAATGTGAACACTGTACTCTCCGGCCTGCGAACCCATCTCCACGCCTTTTACAATCTGCGGGGCATTGGGTACGCTTTTGGCGGCGTTCAGCGCTTCTTCAAGCCCGTTTACAGAATCATGGTCGGTAATGGCAAGAAGTTTAATATCTGCCGCGGCCGCCATTGCAACAAGCTGTGAAGGCGTATAACGCCCATCGGAAAACGTACTGTGCGTGTGTAAATCAATTAACATTTTACAAATCCCTTGCAATATTTACCAAAGTTCTTACGCCAAAAGCAGTGCAGCCTTTAGGTTTAAAACCAGATGTTTTATCAGCGGTAGAAGTGCCGCCGATATCAATATGCACCCATGGCGTTCCCTCATCAACAAATTCGCCTATAAAAAGCCCGCCGGTAATAGTGCTGGCAGCTCGTCCCGCACTGTTCAGCAAATCTGCAACATCGCTTTTAATTGCTTCTTTGCATTCCGGCAGCGAAGGTAAATGCCAGTACATTTCGCCTGCTTTTTTGCCTGCCGACATTACTTCGTTAATAAGTTCATCATTATTGCCCACAATGCCTGCGGTTTCGTTGCCTAACGCAACAATAACGCCTCCGGTAAGTGTAGCAATATCAATAACTTTTGCAGCACCCTGCCTGCACGCATACCAAACGGCATCGGCAAGCACCATGCGCCCTTCTGCATCTGTCGATATTACTTCAATAGTTTTGCCTGCGGCAGATTTCACAATATCGCCGGGGCGTTGGGCGCTTCCGGAAGGCATATTTTCAGCACACGCCATTATGCCGATAACATTACAGGGCAATTTAAGCTGTGCAATAGCCTGCATTGTGCCAAGCACAACTGCAGCACCTGTCATATCGTCTTTCATTTCGCCCATATTGGCTTCTGGTTTAATGGAAATGCCGCCGCTGTCAAATGTAATGCCTTTGCCAACAAAAGCTGTATAAGGAGCATCTCCTGCTCCGTTGTATTTAAGCGTTACCATATAAGGCGGGTTAACACTGCCCTGCCCTACGGCAAGAATTGCTTCCATGCCTTTTGCACGCATTTCTTCTGTATCAAGCACTTCACATTCCATGCCGCAGCTTGCTGCAACAGCCTGCGCCTGCTGCGCCATATCAAACGGAACAAGCAAATTGCCCGGTTTATTTGCCAAATCGCGTGCATAACAAACAGCAGCGCTTACATAACAGCTTTCAGCGCATACTTTATCTGCATCTGTTACATTGGTAACTATGGTATAACAAATATCTTGTTCTTCTTTCTGTTTGCCTTTGCATTCATTAAAAGCGTAACCGCCCAAAATCAAGCCCTCTATCAAAGCGGAAAGATAATGCGGGCGTGCTGCATTTAAAAGTATCGGTGCTATAACAAGCGCATTTTGCGCTTTAAGTTTTTTCAAAACACGTGCCGTTTCACCTGCCGCTTTGCGCAAATCGTTCGGCTTGCAGGCGTTTTCACCGCCAAAACCGCTGATTACAATCTGCTGCAAGCCATTTTCTCCAAGCATGGCAAACTGCGTTATATTGCCGGTATCTGCCAGTTTATCATTCTTTTTCAGCAGTTCATCAACTGCCTTTATTAAATATTCCGGGGCATTCATTTTAGGCAAAGCCGGTATGCAGCCTTTGCACAAAAACAAAACCAATGTTTCGGCACCGGCAATTTCTGAACAGGTAAGATTATTTTCCCTTACCGAAAATAACTTCTGATAATCTTTCATTTTGTTACCTCTCATTTATTTAAAACTTACAGCGCTGGTAAATTCATCCAAAAAGCTGTTGCCGCTGGCGCGCTGTAAAGTCAAGTCGCTCACTACAACACGCATTTCAGTGTTGCGCACACCGCCGGTATAATGAGTTGCCAGCGAATGGATGATATACGGCACATTACTTGAAGTACCAACATACATTACAGCATAGCCATCCATAACCAGGCACGAACCGGGCGCTAATTTTTTTATAGCCTCCAGTTTCTGCGCCTGTGCCATGCCGCTGAGATTTGCTGCTGTCCCTGCTGCCGCAAGGCCATCAACAGTACGCGGCAGGAAGATGCCTACAGTACGGTAAACATTGGCAATAAGGCCTGCATCATCAATTCCTTTGTGCATGCCGCACCAGCCATAAGGCGAACCGTAATATTTAAATGCGCTTCTTAAAATATTATTACCGGTATAAGGCAAATAGCCTTTATGAAGTGCAGCAGTTTTAGCCACATTGCTGTTTACTTCCTGCAAAGTACCGTTTTGCGCACGCAGCGGCATTTTTACAGTATAAATGCTGCTGCCTTCGGTAACTAACTGTAAACGCGTGCCTTCATCGCAGTAAACGCTTTCACCGGGTACTTTTACATTAAAGCTCTGCGCAGTTACAACCAAAAAGTTTTGCGGGTCTGCGTATTTCATCCACGCGTCACGGCTGCATACCGCAACATCAAAACGGCTTATCCAGCCACGGTAGTTATAGCTTTGCACATAGTAAAAAAAGCCGTTGGCACTTTGGTGCAGTATTACAAGCGGCTCACATGCAGCAATGGAAGTTTCCTGCAAAGCGTCAAAATTATTATCTGTTGCATAATAAAACAAACCTTCATTAGTCGGCATGGCACGCAAATTACTGCGCCTTACAGTAACGCCATAACGCGCCTTAACATCTGCCGGTATTTTATCAATATTGGTTTCTTTTATTAAAATATTTTTATAGTTCTGGCTTACTTCTTTACCAAGACGGAACAAGGGGTCGTTTAAGACATCATAATTGCCGACATAATTTTTAACCGTACTGCCGCTTAAACTTTGCGGATATTCAGTTAAATCGTACACAGAATTTAATTTGCCGGCAATACGTTTATTATATGCTTTAACACCGGCTGCATCTAAAATAACCTGCTCTCCGGCAGGATTATTGTTCACCCAGTAATCAGCGCTTATAAAACTGCTGTAATTAGTAACGCCGGCCGCATCTGCATTAAAGCCGGGTACAATTAAACAAACGCAAAAAGCCAGACAGGCAATAAAATATTTCACTCGCATTTTTCTCACTCCTTTACCCATATTATTTTCTATTTTTTCCTTTAAAATCCTGCCTGAGGCAAAAGAAAAAGACCGTATTAAAACGGTCTTTTAAAATTATTCTATCGGTTGATAAATGCCTGCCTCGCGTTTTTTCTGCGCTGTTTTTGAAATGTATGTGCCGAGTACCATCTTATACCCTTTGCGCTCTACAATTTGTTTTATAAAATCTTTGTGCGGACAGGGCGGATTGTGATAATTATCAGACACAATGCAGCTTGCAAGGTAAACGGTAACATCTTCCTTGCTGTCACCCCAGCGTTTCAGCTTGCGGTTTAAATCTTCCAGCTTAGCTGCAACGCCCATGCCGCAGCAGCCGCCGCAGGTTGTGCTGATATAATTTACACCGTCTTCCACGCCTTCAAATTTATCGGTACGTTTTTCAAAAGTTTTCATGCAGGCATAACCAACACATTTTTTTGCGACAATATCGCACTGTATTACTAATGCTGTTTTTGCCATTATTTCATCATCCCATATTCTTTTAAAATAGCTGCCAGCTTCTCTTTATGCTCTTCTGCCAAAGGAGTAAGCGGAAGGCGCGGTTCGCCGCATTCAATGCCGGTTACCATTGTTGTAGCCGCCTTAATGGGAATCGGGTTTGTTTCTATAAACATAGCTTTGGCAAGCGGCACCATTTTGGTATTAATGCGGGCAGCTTCTTTAACGCGTCCATCTTCATAAGCCTGCATGAGCGACTGCAAAAGTTCGCCGCCGCAGTTGCTGAGAACGCTTATCAAACCCGTTGCGCCAACGGACATAAACGGCAGAATTTCAATATCATCGCCGCTGTAAATAGTAAAATCTTCCGGCAGAACGGTAAACAGTTCATTAACCTGTGCAACATTGCCTGCTGCCTCTTTAATGGCAACAATGTTATCAAAATCTTCTGCCAGGCGTGCAACCGTAGCCGGCGCAATGTTGGAAGCTGTACGTCCGGGAACATTATAAACGATAATAGGCAGTTTGGTAGATTCAGCAACAGCCGCAAAATGCTGATAAAAACCTTCCTGAGTTGGTTTGTTGTAATAAGGTCCAACAATCAGAACGCCGTCAATCCCCATAACTTCAGCCATTTTGGTCATTTTAACAGTATCAGCGGTGCAGTTGCTGCCCGTGCCTGCAATTACCGGTACACGTTTATTAACGCGGTTGACAACCACGCGGAACAGTTCCAGTTTTTCATCAACAGTCATGGTTGCAGCTTCACCGGTTGAACCGGCAACAACCAAACCGTCGCTGCCATGGGCAATAAGCCATTCAGCCAAATCTGCGGCGTTTTCATAATTTACACTGCCGTCCGCATTAAACGGAGTTACCATTGCGGTAAGCAGCCTGCCAAAGTATGGATTTTTCATTGCAAAGCACCTCTCTTATAAATTAAACGCCTTATGAAGCGCAGTAACAGCTTCATTGATATGTTCTTCTTTTACAATTGCAGAAATTGTGGTGTCAGAATCCACCGTCTGCAAAATATGAATTTTATTATCTGCAAGCGCGCTGACAAATTTTGCCATTAGTCCCGGGAAGCCGCGTACCGCTGCAAAAACAACGGAAACTTTGGCACAGTTTCTGTTTACGGTATAATCAAAGCCAGCTTCGTCAAGCACGGCAATAGTTTTATCGGTATCGGCGCTGAAAATGGCAAACATAGAACTGCTTTCAGATAAATTAAGGCAGCTTACACTGATGCCCGCCGCCGCCAAATCCTCAAACAAAATGCGGCCGCTGCTGGCATCTTTAGTATCAAGGTTCACGCGGAACTGTACCAAATCTTTCAAATAAGTTACGCCGCTGATTCTGCGCTCGGTAACGGAATTTTCCACTTCCAGACCGGAAATATCGCTGGTGATAAGTGTGCCAGGCGCATCGCTGAAAGTAGATTTAACCACAAGCGGGATATTTCTGCGCATAGCAATTTCCACCGCGCGCGGATGAATTACCTTCGCGCCCTGCTGCGCCATCTGAGCTACTTCCGCATAAGAAATTTTATGCAGAATAGTCGCATCCTTAACTATACGCGGGTCAGCGGTCATAACACCTTCAACGTCGGTATAAATTTCAATTTTTTCGGCATTGAGCGCAACGCCGAGCGCCGCTGCAGTAACATCACTGCCTCCGCGTCCAAGCGTGGTAAATTTGCCGTGGTTTTCCGTCATGCCCTGAAAACCGCAAATAACAGGTATTACACCGGATTCCAGCAAATGTTTCAAATCATCTGTTTTAATATTCTTAATGCGTGCTGCGCCAAACTGCGAATCGGTAATAATGCCTGCCTGTCCGCCGGTAAGCGCCATAGCGTTAAAGCCAAACTTCTGCAAGGTAGCTGCCATAATGCAGGCAGAAATAATCTCGCCGCAGCACATCAGCATATCCTGCTCGCGCACATTAACCGAAAGGTTAACCTGCTTTAAAAAATCAATTAAAGTATCGGTTGCGTAAGGCGCGCCTTTGCGGCCAATAGCCGATACCACAACCACAGGAGCATAGCCGCTGCGGATTGCATGCTGTACTTTATCTTTAACAGCAGTGCGTGCTTTTTCATCAACAACTGAAGTACCGCCAAATTTTTGTATAAGTATTTTCATCAGCGCTGTTCTCCGTTAAATCCAACCGTTTTTAATCATGGTTTCCGCAATCTGCAAAGTATTAAGTGCCGCGCCTTTTCTAATCTGGTCGCCCACTACCCACAAATTAAAGGAGTTAGGCGCTGATTCATCACGGCGCAGGCGCCCTACATAAACTTCATCAGTATCGGAAGTATAAAGCGGCATCGGGTAAGTCTGCGTTGCCGGGTCATCCTGCACAATAACGCCGGGGAATTTTTTCAGTGCCGTTTTAATTTCATCAAGCGTTACATCATGTTCCAGTTCAATATTTACAGATTCAGAATGGCTGCGGTATACCGGTACACGGATAGTGGTTGCGGTAATGCGCATATCATAATCATCCATAATTTTTTTGGTTTCGTTAACCATTTTCATTTCTTCTTTGGTGTACAGGTTATCGCAGAAAACATCTATCTGCGGAATCAGGTTAAAAGCAATCGGGTAATGTTTTTCCGCACTGGCAGAAGGAAGAATATTGGCAACCATTTCCCTGCCTTCAAGATAAGCCGCGGTCTGATTGGTAAGTTCATCAATGCCTTCTTTGCCTGCGCCGCTTACAGCCTGATATGTAGATACGATAACGCGTTTGATTTTAGCTAAATCGTAAATTGGTTTTAAAGCCATTAACATAATAATAGTTGAGCAGTTAGGGTTAGCAATAATGCCTTTATGTTTTAAAATAGCTTCCGGATTAACTTCCGGCACAACAAGCGGCACTTCCGGGTCCATACGGAAAGCGCTGGAGTTATCTATTACTACGGCACCTGCTTTCACCGCACTCGGAGCAAACTCTTTAGAAATGCTTCCGCCGGCAAACAATGCAATATCAATGCCTTCAAAAGAATCGTGAGTTGCTTCCTGCACAGTGTAATCTTTGCCCATAAAGTTAATTACTTTGCCTGCGCTGCGTTTGGAAGCCAAAAGCCTGAGCTCATTAAAAGGAAAATTCCTTTCTTCTATTAATTTTAAAAATTCTGCGCCGACAGCACCTGTCGCACCCAAAATTGCCACATTATACTTTTTCATAAACATCCCCCAAGATTATAATAATTTATCAAGACCGTAAACAAGGCCTTTGGTACCTAAAATTTTACGGCAGCCCAGCATTACGCCAGGCATATAACATTCGCGGTTAATCGGGTCGCTGATAATTTTTAACGTTTCCCCCTGGCTGCCGAATACAACTTCCTGCGAAGCTACATAACCGGGCAGGCGCAGGCTGTGGATTTTCATGCCTTCAAAATCTGCGCCGCGCGCACCGGGCATGGTTTCTTTTTCATCAGGATTGCCCTGCTTCATGGCAGCGCGTACTTCGGCAATTTTCTGCGCCGTCAGCACTGCTGTACCGGAGGGAGCATCAAGTTTTTTATCGTGATGCTTTTCAATAATTTCTACATGCGGGAAGTATTTTGCGGCTTCACAAGCCAGTTTAATCATTACTACCGCGCCGAGAGCAAAGTTTGGCGCTATTAAAACGCCAACGCCTTTTTCCTGTGCCAGTTTGTCAATTTCTTCCAGATTTTCTTTGGTAAAACCGGTTGTGCCGACAACGGCATTAACTCCCATGTTTATAATTTTACGAAGGTTATCCATCACAACATCGGGGCGGGTAAAATCAACCACAACATCAGGACGGGTACAGGTAATAGCGTTTTCTAAATCGGTGTCCACACCAAAAACGCCGCCGTCATAATAAGGTATTGTTTTGTCTGCGCCGTTAATATCAACAACGCCGCTTAAATCCATATCATCCTGTGCCATAACAGTTTTGCATACTTCCGTACCCATTCTGCCCAAAGCACCGTTAACCAAAACTCTAATCACATTGCCAGCCCCTTTCTGCTATAAACAAAAACCGTTGAGAAAGACTTTCCCAACGGCAATACATCTGCATAATCATTGAGATAGCCCTCCGCCTTTTTTGGCGACAGTCCGGCAGTTATTCACTGACGGCCCAGCATAAAAAACATGGCTGCTTTTTAAACTTCGGCGGTTGCCCTTTCAAACGCTTCATCGCTCCCGCTCAGCGTCATACTAATGTGTTCCGCTCCTCTATCAAACAATTTTATAAAGTAATTATATAACCCATTATAAAGGTTGTCAAATAAAGTGTAAAGAAAATTCTTTAAAAATTAAATTTTTGTCTTTTGTGTATTATTTATTGTAAAGTTTTTACAGTTTCATAGCTGCTGTTAATCTTTTTTATATCTTTTGATAAGCTAAGTGGTAAATTTCTTTGTCAGGTATTAAACAAAATATACTTCTATATCTTCAATGTTTTTATCGGTAACACCTAAAATTTTCATTACTTCATTGAAAAAACATATCTTTCTATTCGATGTGTTCATTCTTTTTATTGTAATTTTATCAAATTTATAAAATCAGAAAATAAAACAGCCTTTTATTCCATATCACATTTCAGCCACACTTTAGTTTGTAAAAAACCATCCGGCAATTCAATTATGGAAAACAATAACCCATCTTTAACGTAAGTAATGCTATTTTCACCTTTTTGCAAAAATTGCCAATTCTCTTTTTCTAATATTTTTTTGTATTCTTCAACAATTTCATCAAATGGTTTTTCATACTTATATTTGCTATTGATAGCATTATGCTACTATGATACCCCTAGCCGCGCAAAA
>CAJLLL010000046.1 GCA_905207485.1 uncultured Phascolarctobacterium sp. | reverse complement strand
ATTGATCAACTATCAAATGCATAACTGCCTGATCTTCATAGTTTATGCCTTTCGGAAATCTAATAAATGTAAATAACTCTTTTTTATATAATTTATTCCAAGCATACGACTGAAGCTTTGCTTTCGATAAGTCTATTAGGCATTTTTCAACTGTCAAATGGCAAGATTTAGACAAGTATTTAATGATTGTTTGTTTTGTATCATTAGCCAAATAATAATCAAATATTAATAAGTCGTTTTTATCAAGGTTATTAATAGCAAATCTATAAAAATCATTCTCTATCCAGTCATCACTATCTATAAAACTAATGTAGTCACCACTACAAATATCTAATCCTTTATTTCTTGCATCACTTAATCCGCCATTTTCTTTATGTATTACAATTATGCGTTTATCCTTTAATGCATATTCATCACAAATTTTACCGCTGTTATCGGTACTTCCGTCATCTACTAAAATAATTTCTAAATTTGGGTATGTTTGATTGATTACAGAATTTAAACACCTTTTTAAATATTTTTCTACGTTATAAACAGGTATTATTACACTTATTTTCACTTTCTCAACTTCCACCTATAAATCCATAATCTTAAACTTTCTGGGATTACCGATACAAAACATCTTAAGGTTATATAAACTATCATTTCAGCAAAGTTTATTATACCTATACTATGCAATGCTTTTTCAAATCTTATTATGCAATGGGTATAGTTTAAGCCGCCGCGCCGTGCAATCATATCCTGTCCGGCGCGTACTTTTACTAAGACAGCATCAATATTTTTGGCTTTATAACCTGCTTTTAGTACCCTTGCCCACAGCCAGTAATCTTCAAAATAGGGCATATGTTGATACCCGCCAACACTTTGTACTGACTGCTTTTTAAACATTACTGTCATATGGTTAAATGGGTTGCGTTTTTTGCAAAAGCCTAATATTTCATTATGTGTTAAAGGCACATTTCTAAATCCAGTTATTTCATTGGGGTTATCAGCAAATTCTGCTATCTGCCCACCACATAATGCTAAATCTTTATATTTTATAAATTCCTGTACTTGCAGTTCAAAACGGTTTGGCTCTGCTATATCATCCGTATCCATCCTTGCAATAAGCTCGTTTCTGCATTTTTGCATACCAAAATTAAGTGCTTTACCTAAACCTTGGTTTTGTTTTAAAGCATAAGTTTTAAAAATATTAGGATATTTTTGTTTATGTTCTTCTATTACTGCATACAGTTCTTTTGTTAACTCTCCGTCTTGCACCAATACTATTTCATCAGGTTTTAAAGTTTGATGAATTACACTGTCTAACGCCAGTTCTAAATATTCTGCTTTTTCTTTTTTATATACTGACATTAATACAGTAAATTTCACTTTTTACTTTACCCCTTCGGTACTCTCTTTACTGATGAGTACTTTTAATGTTTGTAGCATTAGTATTAAGTCGTAGATTACGCTTACGTTTTGGATATAAATCAAATCATATACAAGCTTATCATAAGCTGTTGTGTTGTATTTACCTGCTATCTGCGCAAGGCCTGTTATGCCCGGTTTTACATTGTGACGATAGGCGTACTCTGGTTTTTCTTTAATAAATTGCTCTACAAAAAACGGCCTTTCCGGCCTTGGACCAACGATACTCATTTCACCTTTAATCACATTAAAAAGCTGCGGCAGTTCGTCTAACCTTGTTGCACGCATAAAATGTCCAAACTTTGTTATGCGCGGGTCATTTTCTCCAGCAAGTACTGGTCCTGTTTGGGCTTCGGCATCCTGCCTCATGCTTCTGAATTTATGTACTTTGAATTCTTTGCCAAATCGCCCTACTCTTATCTGGCTGTATATTACAGGACCCGGGCTATCCAGTTTTACTATTACCGCTGTTATCAGCATTACAGGCCATAAAATTAATAGGGCAATGCTTGCCACTGCTATATCCAATGTACGTTTTAATACGCGCTGCTCTAAAGTTAATAACATGCGCGATACTCTTTGTGTCGGCAAATCATCTATCTGCCACAGGTACATTTTGCTGCAACTGATTTCATAAAGCGTTGGTACTAAAATTACCATTTTCATCTTTTCGTTTGCTATGCGTAAGATGTGTTCTTTTTGTTCTACCGGCAGGCTTTCCCCGATAAGAACTATGTCACTGTTTTCTATTTGATTTATAGTTTCTATTTCATTTGCAGAAGTTTTATTAAAATCTCTATTTTGGTCACTCTCATTATTATCTGTTGATATAAATTTAAGTATGCTTTTTTCTAAGCCGTAGGTTTTACGGATTTTTGTTTTAAGTTTTTCCTGTTCTTCCCTACCTGCTGCTATAAATACCGTCGGTACAGGCAGATGTTTTACTTCTATTTTGTGCATTACATACTGCCACAGCATTAAGAAAATAAAACTAAATACTGCTGAATACAGTATTACAAAACGGGAGTATTCAAATTCACGCAGAAAAAATGTTACTGCCAATGCGGCAATAAAGATATTAATAACGGCTACTACCAAGTTTAAGACAATTTCCGTTAGGCGTTTACGTACTAAACTGAACAAACCATAGATATTAAAAAAGAATATTAAAAATACTGAAAGCAACACAGTAAGACGCAGATGAAAATCTATCTGCATATCACGCATAGAAGAACTCTGCATGAAAATTGCCAGAAAAGTTGCTATCTGAATGCAGCATAAATCGCCGATTATTAATATTATTTTTCTGTAAATGTGAGCCACTGTTACCGTTCTTTCTTTTATTTCTATCTAACTTTAAATTTTATAATATAATTTTACCATACGTTTACCCCCCCCGCAAGACATTTCGGTTAGAGTGAGTCTAACTTTTACTGGTCTTGTGGTAACTTTATTCCTACCGGTACGTTTGCACGGCGGCGAAGGTTAATATAACCCACACTTTCGGTGATGCGTGAAAACACATTACGAATAAAAATTTATACCTGATAAGCAATATAAATATGCTACAAAGCTACAGCAAAAACTATAGCAGCTAACTATTACACATTTATTTCATATACAAACAAATAAAAATTGTATTTGATCACGAAGAAGCCATAGAATTTTTGCAAAACTTTTAAATATAGTCCTATTGTTTTTAATTGCAAAAAAATAACGCCATCACAAATGTGATGACGTTATTTTTTATATATTTTATTTTCAGAGCAACAGATTATTTTAGCCCTTCTCTTGCCACAATTTTATCCAAAATTTCTGCGCCTTTAAATTCAACAAAATCACAACGGGTTTTATCATTAAAATATTTAGGCTTTATTTCGCAGCAATTCGTTCCGCCTAGTTCAGCATTAAAAGTATCTATAAATTCTTTGCAAAGTGCGCGGATTTTAGTGCCTTCTTCCTTGCCGTTGCGTTTTACATACAATGTGCTAAGCACCATACACGCGCCGGTAACAACACCGCAGGTAATACCTGCGCCCATACCACCGCCAAAGCCCGCTGCAATTTTAAGTGCCTGCGGCGGCAGATGCATATTATATGCCCAATTTGCTCCATAAAGTATTCTTTCGGCACAGTTCAGCCCCATAGCTTTGCCGTAACCTTTTTGCAATAATTCAAGCAGCATAGTTATCCCTCCTATAACTTGTAATCAACTGCTTCTCCTTTTTCTAATGATGCCGGTATATCAATTAAACGCTGGTTGCGCGAACCTCGGTACGGGAAATCCAAATCGTGCTGCGCAAGAACAAACGGCCCATCTACAAGCACGTTAATTTCGTGCAGTACCGGTAAATTTTTAACCTCGTTATATACATAACCGGTATAACACCATACGTTTAACCTCGGTTTTAATTTTTTTATCTCCTGCAAAAATTCTAACACTACATCTGCCTGTGCCAGCGGATCGCCACCGCTTAAAGTTATGCCGCGGTGCAATGGTGTCAGCCTTGCGGCAACATCCTGCGCAAGTTCTTTTGCAGTATATTCTACGCCGCCTTCAAACGGCAATGTAGAAGGATTATGGCAGCCTTCGCAGTGGCGCGGACAGCCTTGAAAAAATACCACTGCACGAATGCCAGGTCCATCTACAATAGATTCGTTTAAAATTCCTGCAACCCTCAGCATAATCTGCCTCCTATTCCGTGCAGCAGTTGGCACGCCGGCGTATTTGCGTAAGTTTTTTCTCACATACAGGGCAATAATCGGTATCAATAATTCCGGTATAGCCGCAGTCCTCGCAGTAATCAATCGGGAAGTTAATGCCCACATAGCCGCAGTCGCACGCCAGCATATGCCGCAAAACATCCTCTACCGCCTGTAAATTATGCACCGGCGAAGATTCAAATTCTACATAACTGATATGCCCGCCATTGGTATATTTATGGTACGGCCCTTCAATACGCATTTTGTCAAATGCGCTGATGGGATAACCAACCGGCACATGGAACGAATTGGTATAATATGCCTTATCGGTTACACCAGAAATAATGCCGTATTCCTTACGATCAATACGAATAAAACGTCCGCTCAGCCCTTCGGCAGGTGTTGCAATCAGGCTGAAGTTCAAATCATATTTATCAGCGTATTCGTCTACACGTTTGCGCATATGCGCTATAATTTCCTGCCCTAATTTTTGGGCTTCTTCGCTTTCTGCATGATGTTTGCCAATAAGTGAAGTCAATGTTTCGGCAACGCCGATAAAACCAATAGCTAATGTGCCATTTTTAATCGCCGGTTCAATTCGGTCATCTTTTTTCAGTTTTTCGCTGCCCATGTACAACCCCTGCCCCATTAAAAACGGCAGGTCACGCACACGCAAATTGCACTGCACACGATAACGGTGATAAAGCTGTTCAGCAACAAGGTCCATCATATCATCAAGCATTTGGTAAAATTTATCTACATTGTGTTCTGCCTTAATTGCCAAACGGGGCAAATTAATAGTTGTAAACGACAAATTGCCGCGCCCGGTGGTAATTTCCTCGCCGTGGCGGTTAGCAATAACGCGCGTACGGCAGCCCATATAAGCTACCTGTCCGTCATAATCGCGGTTAAAAGTTGTATCCATAAAGCTGAAAGTCGGGTTTAAACGCTTAGCAGCAACGCTGATTGCCTGTTGGAACAAATCATAGTTCGGGTCGCCGGGGTTAAGGTTAACGCCGCGTTTAACACGGAAAATGACATTCGGGAAAATTGGGTTTTCTCCGCGTCCTAAACCATTATTATAGGCTTTAAGCAAATTGCGTGTAACCTTACGGCCGTTTTCGGTGGTATCAAGCCCAAGATTAAGGCTGCTGAACGGAACCTGCGCGCCGGCACGTGAGTGCATGCTGTTTAAGTTATACACCAAGGCTTCCATTGCCTGAAAAACTTCTTCTTCCTCAGCGCCGTCAACAAAATCTGCCATGTCCGTATCAAAAAAGCCAAAAGACTGCCCGCCGAACATATCGTTCTGATTACTTTGCAGTACAATAGCTGCCAGTGCAGCAGCAGAAC
This sequence comes from uncultured Phascolarctobacterium sp., assembly GCA_905207485.1. GTDB lineage: Bacteria > Bacillota > Negativicutes > Acidaminococcales > Acidaminococcaceae > Fusicatenibacter_A. The sequence continues at coordinate 10,308 of CAJLLL010000046.1, read as the reverse complement.
CTGGGCGTTTAGGCGGACGTATAAAGCCATGCCCGTTATTAAAACCTTCGTGCAAAAGCCTGCCCAAAGGAATGTTCAAGCAATTTAAGGTTTTTCCGTAAAAATCAAGGTCGTGAATATGAATATCGCCGCGTTTATGCGCTGCCGCCATTTCTTCCGGTATTACACGGTTCAGATAATATTCGCGGCTTGCGGCAGAAGCAATTTGCAGCATTTTTGCGGAAGGGGAATTGGAAATATTGGCATTGTCACGGTCTGTTTCCTTTAAAATTTCTGCCACGGTATCCATCAGTTCGCTGCGCGCATTACGGATATCTGTGCGTTTTGCACGGTACAAAATGTAAGATTTAGCCGTTTTGGCATGCCCTTTTTTTATTAAAACTTTTTCAACAATGTCCTGTACATGTTCAACATCTACAATTTCAGTGTTTTCGGCCTTAAGACATTTTAAAACATCCAGCGTAATTTCCACAGCCATTTCGCGGTCTGCACCGCCGACTGATTTAGCTGCCTCAAAAATAGCATCTGTTATTTTGCTGTCGTCAAACGCTACTATGCGCCCATCACGTTTACGGATTTTCATGACCAACGTCACCCCGTTCTTTTTTCTCATTGTTATTAATTATTCTCTGCAATTCCTGCATAAAATTATTAACATCGGCAAACTGCCTGTAAACGGAAGCAAAACGCACATAAGCAATCTGGTCTGTCTGCTCCAGATACTTCATAACCAGTTCACCAATTGCCTCGCTGCGCACTTCCGATTCTCCGCGCATACGCAGTTCACGTTCAATATGGTCAGCCATTTCCTTAATTTTTTCATAAGAAATAGGACGTTTTTCAAAAGCCTTAATTAAACCGTTCAACAGTTTTTTGCTGTCAAAAAGTTCTCGGCGTCCGTCTTTTTTATTTACAACCAAAGGTGTTTCTTCATATTTTTCATAAGTAGTAAACCTGCGGCCGCAATCAGGGCATTCGCGCCTGCGGCGGATAGAAGCTCCGTCATCAACGGAACGGGAATCGACAACTCTGCTGTCACGGTAAGAACAAAATGGGCATCTCATAAATTCACTTCCCTGTCAGTTATTAAATAAGTACCTTTATTATAACACACCTGCAAAGCAAAAGAAACAATATCTTGTGCTTGTCTCGTAAATAAATTGATATCAAACGCAAAATATAGAAAAGCCCCTGCTGATAAAAGCAGGGGCTTCAAAATACTGTTTTGTTTTAATCAACCACGAATCCAAGGCGGAATTTCCGTATCGGAAGAATGTTTGTGAATAATTCCGCTGCCGCCAACATGAGGTTTGTCATCGTTATCATGTTTCTGTACATAAGTGCTTTGCGGACGGGAAGTTTTGCCGCCATTAGGCAGCCATTCTTTTTCTTTGTTAAAGCCGGTAGCGATAACGGTAACACGAATTTCGTCTTTAAGGTTTTCATCAATAACGGCACCGAAAATAATGTTGGCTTCGGGGTCAACAGCTTCCGTAATAATATTAGAAGCTTCAGTAACGTCAAACAGCGACAAGTCAGCGCCGCCGGTAATATTGAACAGAACGCCGCGTGCACCTTCAATTGATGCTTCGAGCAGCGGGCTCTTAATAGCAGCTTCGGCAGCAGCACGTGCGCCATCGTCGCCTTTAGCCATGCCAATGCCCATTAATGCAGAACCTGCATTGGACATAACGGTTTTAATATCCGCAAAGTCAAGGTTTACAAGACCCGGAACAGCAATCAAATCGGAAATGCCCTGAACGCCCTGACGCAATACATCGTCAGCAATGCGGAACGCTTCCAGCATGGAAGTTCTTCTGTCAATAACCTGTAACAAGCGGTCATTAGGAATGGTAATTAAAGTATCAACTTTTTCTTTAATATTAACAATGCCGTTTTCAGCCTGGTTCATACGGCGTTTGCCTTCAAAGGAAAACGGTTTGGTTACAACGCCAACGGTAAGAGCGCCAACTTCGCGCGCGCATTCAGCAACAATTGGCGCTGCGCCAGTACCAGTGCCGCCGCCCATACCTGCTGTTACAAATACCATATCTGCGCCCTTTAAGGCTTCCAGAATCTGGTCGCGGCTTTCTTCCGCAGCTTTTTCACCAATTTCAGGGTTTGCGCCTGCACCAAGGCCTTTGGTAAGCTTTTCGCCAATCTGAATGCGGGTAGCAGCTTTGGAAAGCAAAAGTGCCTGCGCATCACAGTTAACCGCAATAAATTCAACGCCTTTTACACCGGCGGTAATCATTCTGTTTACGGCATTATTGCCGCCGCCGCCAACACCGATTACCTTGATATTGGCAAGATTGTCCATGCCTTTTTCTTCAAATTCTTCAAACATTATTTATATTCCCCCTTAATAAGTTGGGTAAATTCCATCACAAAAATATCAAGATAATATTCAACGCAGGCAGTATTTTTTCCTGCCTGGCTGTAAAAATTTTTTACTTTTTAAGAAATAAATGGCGGATTGCGGCAAGGTTATTAAAAATACGCATGCCGAAAATCAAAATGCCCACCAGATATAAATCTATGCCCAGCAAAATACCGGAATAGCACAAAAATGCAGCTAATACCGCATTGGTAAAAAATCCTGTAATAAATACGGTGTTATCATATTTGCCTTCCATACTGGAACGCATGCCGCCAAAAACAGTATCAAGCGCCGCCATCAGCGATACAGACAACAACCGTGCATATTCAAGCGGAAGGTGCAGAGGAAAATACCATCCGGCAATAAAGCCGATAACAATACCGGCAAGTGCGTACAGCATTATTTTTCACCCTCCTTTGCAGCATCATTATGCTCATCGGGTACTGCCTGTGCATATTCAAAAGTCCTGCGGCCTTTAAACGCCGGTATTTTTACAACTTCCGGCTGGGTTAAGTCGGCCTGAATTCCCCAGAATTTAAAGGTATCAAGCACACCGCCCCTTAATTTAAGGGCACTGGAAAGATTAGCCGGATTGCCGATTGCCAAAATAACGTATGGCGGTGCCGAACGGTTGTTGTTTACGGAAAGCGTCGGCCCTGCGCAGCGTATTTCACTGGTAGATACCAGGCGCTCACCGTTAATGGAAATTGCTTCTGCGCCTGCTGCCCGCAGCTCATTAATAACACGCAGCAAATCATCATCATGAATGATATACAGATTGGGATTTTCGCCAACTTGCGCCGTTACTTTACTATCATCCAGTATAAGCTGTATGCCTTTGCCTTCAAGAGCAACTTCACCGGCAAACTCACGCAGGCGTTCCACCTCGTTTTCCAAAACTTCATCGCTGTCATCCATCGACTGCAAACGTTCAACCTCTTTAGCAAGGTCATCACGCTGCTGTTCAACAACACGCAGGCGTTCCGTAAGTTCTTCAGCGCGCTGAAAATTTATGCTTTTTTGCCTTTCGGTTGTTTTAATCTGCGTTGCCAGCATAAAACCCAATACTGCAAATACCAGCAGCAGCATTATTTTGGCATGTTTATTTGCTATCATAAGTTTTTAAAATCCTTTCAAAAATATCAGGCTTTCTGTCTTAACTTAATATAAGGCTTTGCGAAGGTTAAGTCAATATATTCCGCCCTAATATTTTTTGTTTTTATATCATTAAAAACCGTAATAAAAACATCAAGCTTATCCGCAAGCTTATCTGCATTGCCTAAAAGAATCGGATAGCCATAGCTTAAGTTAAATTTTACGTTATTTTCACCGTCAACGGCAATTTCAGATATTGAGTTGATAACATCTTTATCCAGTTTGCTTAAAAAATTTAAAATTGCAAGTACATTTTTTTCTTTGATAGTATCGCCAAAAAAGATATTGCCGGTAACAACACCGGAAAGTATCGGCGCATCGGCATCTTTTATGCCATCGCTGACATCCATTACAAAACCGTTGTAATCAACCTGCGCGTAGCTTTTATAAGAGCAGGCGATATACAGCGCCGGTATACGTTCTTTTACGCGGATAGCAAGCACGCCCGGCCACAAATATTCTGTTTCTGCCGCTTCAAAACGCACATCATTTACAATGGCTTTTTTTACGTCTGAAGGCGAAATAACAAATAAATTAACCGGCTTTTGCGTACCGCACATTTTTAAAATATCGTCATCAGTCAGCTTGTTTGTGCCTTCAATAACAATATTGCCGAAAGCGGTTCCGGGTGCGGTAACCCATTTGTAAGCACCAAAAATTCCACCAAAAATCAATATTGTAATAAAAAACAGGCGCAAAAGGCGCAAGCGCCGCTTTTTACGGTTTTGTCTTAAACGTTCGCGTGTCGATTGCACCTTTTTACACCTCGCTAAAATTCATTAGTAATTATTTATTATCAAGCGATGCGGATTGCAAAATAATATCACATAATTCCGGGAAAGTAATTCCGGCTGCCGCAGCTGCTTTAGGAACAAGGCTGGTTGCAGTCATACCGGGAACTGTATTGATTTCAAGCACATAGCCGTTGCCATTGCCGTCAAGCATTACATCCGCACGCGCAACACCGCTGCAGCCCAATACTTCATAAGCCTGTTTTGCTATTTCCTGTACTTTTTTAGTAGTAACTTCATCCAAATCTGCCGGGCAGATGTATTCTGTTGCGCCCTTGGTGTATTTGGAATGGTAATCATAAGTGCCGGAATGCGGAGCAATATGAATTACAGGCAGCGCTACTGCTTCGCCGTCTTTCTGCATCATGGAAACAGTCAGTTCCCAGCCGTCAACAAATTTTTCCACCAAAATATCGCGGCAATATTTAAAAGCATTTGCCAGCGCTTCATCAAGCTGAGCTTCTTCTTTAACAATTTCCACGCCAATGCTGCTTCCCTGGCTGGCAGGTTTTACAACTACCGGAAGGCTGAATTTCTGCATAATTTTTTCTTTAATGCCGGTTTCCCTGCTGTTTAAAATAAGGCATTCAGGCGTCGGTATGCCTGCGTCGCGCAGAATACGTTTAGTAAGCACTTTATCCATGCATACAACACTGGCAATCATGCCGCTGCCGGTATACGGTATGCCGTTTATTTCCAAAAGCGTCTGCAAACGTCCGTCTTCGCCGTAAAGCCCATGCACTGCGTTAAATACAACTTCCGCCTTGCAATCTGCAAGCTGTTTGGCAAAATTATGCGGGTCAAGGTCAATTTCAGCAACGTTTGTATAACCGGCTTCCCTTAACGCTTTGGCAATAGCTGCGCCGGTGTTTAAAGATACTTCTCTTTCTGCGGACGGACCGCCCATAACAACTGCAACAACCTGATTTTTATCAAACATTTTCTTTGCTCCTTTGCAAATCGGTTACTAATGCTTCGCCAACTTTATATACATCGCCCGCGCCGATAGTCATAATCAAATCACCGCTTTGGGCATTTTTTGCAAGATAAGTTTCAATATCGCCAAGCGCAGGCACATATTCAACATCAATGCTGCTTACCTTCTTTATGCCTTCGGCAAGTTTGGCGCTGTTAATGCCTTCGATAGGGTCTTCGCTTGCTGCGTAAATATCGGTTACTATAAGCTTATCGCATCCTTTAAAACATGCACAGAATTCATCAAACAAAAGCTGTGTGCGCGTGTAGCGGTGCGGCTGAAAAACGCAGATTAAACGCCTGGGTCCTGTTTGCAGCGCAGCCTTTAAAGTAACGCCTATTTCTGTCGGATGATGCGCGTAGTCATCAACAACCCACACGCCATTAACTCTGCCTTTGGTTTCAAAACGGCGGTGCGCGCCGGTAAATTCTTTCAGCGCAGCTAAAATGCAATCCAGACTTATGCCCATTTCAATGGCACAAGCCAGTGCCCCCAAAGAGTTAAGCACATTATGCCTGCCAGGTACAATAAGCTGTACCTCGGCAAACAGGCTGCCGTTTTTATAAACTTTATAATCTGTGCCGCCGGTATGATACACTACATCTTTAGCTACATAATCAGCAGCTTCATTATCAATGCCGTAGCTTATAACGCGGGTTTGCGTTTCCTGTGCCAAACGGCGGAGCTTTGCATTGTCCATGCACAGCACTGCCGCGCCGCCTTTTCTTACGCTGCCGACAAATTGCTTAAAGGCCGCATAAATATTTTCTTCGCTGCCATAATGGTCCATATGGTCATTTTCAATATTAGTAACAAGCGCATACAGCGGATAGAATTTTAAAAACGAACCATCGCTCTCATCAGCTTCGGCTACAACATAACGGCCGTTGCCGCTGCGGGCATTGCCACCCAAACTTGTTACTTCACCGCCAATGACAATAGTCGGGTCAATGCCGCTTTGAGCAGCAATGCAGCTTAACATGGCGCTGGTAGTGGTTTTGCCGTGTGCTCCCGCAACTGCCACTCCGTCTGCATGGTTTATCAGTTCTGCCAGAACATCAGAGCGGTGCATAATGCGGATGCCTTGTTCTTTGGCAGCTACAAGTTCGCAGTTATCCGGATGAATGGCAGAAGAAATAACAACCGCATCCGCTCCCTGTACCTGCTGCGCCGCATGCCCCTGGTAAACAACTGCGCCCAAAGCTTTCAGCTTTTCGCATACGCCGCCGGTATTTTTATCCGAACCGGTAACGTGAAAACCGCGTTCACACAGAACATGCGCCAAAGCGCTCATTCCTGCGCCGCCGATACCAATAAAATGTATATTGTGTATTCCCGAAAGCATTAAAATCCTCCTCTGTCAGTTTTTTACAAGCTGCAAAGCCTGCTGCGCAATTTCTTGGGCAGCGCCGGGCCGTCCGAGGCTTTTGGCAGCTTTTTTCATCTGCTGCAATTCTTCGCTGCGTATCAGCAAATGCTCTATTTCTTCCAACAGTTTTTCTCCTGTCAGTTCTTTATCCAAAATAACTTTAGCCGCACCTGACGCTTCCACAGCGCGTGCATTAAACTCCTGATGGTTTGCCGTTGCATAAGGGTACGGAATTAAAACAGAAGGTATTCCCTTTGCCGTAAGTTCCGCCAGCCCGATAGCGCCGGCTCGGAATACAGCTAAATCTGCTGCTGCCAATGCCATAGGCATATCATGCAAATACGGTTTAACAATTATATTATCTTCAAGAGGACCTTTTTTATTAAGCTCCTTCATATATGCATCATAATTGGCTTCGCCGGTAGCATGCAGAATCTGCACATCGTGCCTGCCGCTCAACGCTTCTTCAACATAAAGCATCGCCCTGTTTATGCTTTGGGCGCCGCGGCTGCCGCCGGATACCAAAATTGTTTTCTTTTCTGCATCCAGTCCGAAAAATTTAACTGCTTCATTGCGCTTATTCGATAGAATTTCTACACGGATAGGATTTCCGGTATAAACCTTCTGCGATTTGCCTGCAAAATATTTTTCCGCCTCATGGTAACCTAGAAATACTTTTTTTACAAACCGGGCCAGTATTTTATTTGTTACGCCCGGCATAGCGTTTTGTTCCTGTATTGCCGTTGGTATGCCGCGTAATGCCGCCAATAAAACTATCGGCCCGCAAACATAGCCGCCTGTGCCTATAACCAAATCCGGTTTAATCTCACCTATAAGCCTGTTGGCCCCTGCAAGCCCTGTAAACAGTTTGGCAAAGCTGCGCAGTGTATCAAGGCTTAAACTGCGCTTAAAACCGGCAATTTCAATATAGCGCAAAGGGTAGCCGTAACGCGGAATAATATTTTTTTCCAGGCCCTGCTGCGTACCAACAAACACAATTTCAGCATCCGGGCGCAGCTTCTTTATCTGGTCGGCAATGGTAAGCGCCGGGTAAATATGCCCTCCTGTACCACCGCCAGAAAGTATTACTTTCACTTTTGTTCCTCCTTAGCCGCAATTTCTGCAACTAATTCTTTAAAACAGCGTCCGCGCTGCGGAAAGCCGGTAAACATATCAAACGATGAACATGCTGGCGATAACAAAACCGTCTGCGGAGCCTCTGCAATTTCGTGCGCCAGATACACAGCTTCGCGCATGGAGCCTACTCTGCGGATATCGGCAACACCCGCCTTAACTGCCGCTTCATTAAAACGGTCTGCTGCTTCGCCAAGCAAAATCAAAGTATCAACTTTTATTTTTACAAGCGCCATCATTTCTTCAAGCGGAGTCAGTTTATCCGTACCGCCGGCAATTAAAATCAAATGCCCATTTTCAAAAGCCTCTAATGCTTTAATAGCAGAATCAGTATTAGTCGCTTTGGAATCGTTATAATAAGGAACGCCGTTAATAGTAGCAGTATATTCAATGCGGTGTTCCACGCCTTTAAAGTTTTTCAGCACTTCTGCTATATTGCACGGCTCAACGCCTGCAAAAAATGCCGCGCCAATGGCTGCCAAAACATTTTCCTCGTTATGTCCGCCAAAAATCTGCAAATCTTTTTTGCTGCAGATAACTTCTTTTACATCATTCCAGGCTATTACAAAATTGCCGTTTTCCATATAAATGCCCTGCGGCAAAATTTCTCTGCGGCTGAACCAGCATAATCTGCCAGGCACCAGACCGCCCCAGCTTTTAACAACAGGGTCATCAAAATTAAGTAAGGTAATATCTTCCGGATGCTGGTTTTTAAAAATATTGCATTTCGCCGCGCCATAGGCCTCCATGGTATGATGGCGTGTTAAATGGTCGGGCGTAAGATTTAAAATAACAGCAATATGCGCACGGAAATTTTGAATAGTTTCAAGCTGATAACTGGAAAGTTCTGCTGCAAGCCAGGAATTTTCAGGCATTGTTTCCACTTCTTTGGTCAATGCCATGCCAATATTGCCGCCTACTTTAGTTACGCACGGCAAAGTCGCCAGCATTTCGCCGATAAGCATAGTAGTTGTAGTTTTACCGTTGGTACCTGTAATGCCAACAATGCGCCCTTTATAGTTGCGGTAAGCAAGTTCCGCTTCGCCAGTAACATTAATGCCGCGGCCAACAGCCTCCTTAACCAGCGGCGTTTCCATACTAATGCCGGGAGAAAGAATAACTTCCTTTACATCATCAAGTAAAGTTTCCCAACCGCCTATTACAATACGGCCGCCATTTTCTGCAAGCAGTTTCTTTAAATCTGCTTCAACTTCATGTTCAGCATCGTTATAAAGCAGCACGCGTTCGCCATGGCGTGCTAAAATATCCGCTGCGCCGCAGCCGCTGATGCCGATGCCATAAACAAGTACAGCTTTATCCAAAATTAAAATCCTCCGTTTCCGTTAAGCCAAAGCATAACGCCAACTACGCATAACAGGCAACTTGCCGCAAAAAAGCGTTTAACTATTTTGGTTTCTTTCCAGCCGCCAAGTTCAAAATGATGATGAATAGGCGTCATGCGGAAAATACGTTTGCCGCCGGTAAGGCGAAAATAACTAACCTGCATGATAACAGAAGTTGCTTCCACAACGTAAATACCACCCAAAATTACCAGCAAAAGTTCTGTATGCGTTAATAATGCCAGTGATGCAACGCCGCCGCCAATGGCAAGCGAACCTGTATCTCCCATAAATACTTTGGCAGGATAATGGTTAAACAATAAAAAGCCAAGGCAGGCGCCGGTAATTGCCAGCGCAAAAACACTTAAATCAAAATGCCCGGTATTATAAGCAATAAAAGCATAAGCAACAGTTACAGGCACTGTAACGCTTGCAGCAAGTCCGTCAAGCCCATCTGTAAGATTAACGGCATTAGTAGTGCCAACAAGCAGTAAAAATACCAGTACATAGTACAGCCAGCCCAATGGCAGTATATATTCCGTACCTGGTACAGCAATGCTCAAATCGCCCTGCACATGGGTTTCAATATAATAAACATACGCACCTGCCAGAACGAACTGCATAAAAAACTTTTGTGCTGCCGTTAAGCCAAGGTTGCGTTTCATAACAACTTTAATGTAATCATCCACAAAGCCAATCAGCGCATGCCCAAATGTTAAAAGCAGGGCAATGCATAATGCCGGTGTAAAATTGCACCATACGGCAACGGCAACCACAATCGCCAGCAGCATCATAATGCCGCCCATAGTTGGCGTGCCGCTTTTTTTCATATGTTCTTTGGGGCCGCATTCGCGGATGCTCTGCCCGAAGTTAAGTTTATGCAAAAGAGAGATAAAGCTGCTGCCGGTAACGGCACATACGGCAAATGCCGTAACCAGCGCACCTAAAAGAATTATCATAGGTTATTCAACACTCCATAATTATTTTTTCAAAACAAGGTCAATCAATCCATCTACCTGCATGGAGTGAGAACCTTTCAGCAAAATTATATCATTATTGCGTACGATGCCGCTTAAAATTTTTGCAGCTTCAGCACGGTCCTGGCAAATAAAGGCTTTTACGCCGCCTTTTTGTGCAGCTTTGCCGATATTAACGGCTTCTTT
>CAJLLL010000045.1 GCA_905207485.1 uncultured Phascolarctobacterium sp. | reverse complement strand
AAGGCGGCCGTACCGTTGGCGCTGGTGTTGTTACCCAAATCGAAGAAAAATAATTTTATAAGGATCCCATCATAAAATAGATCCCGTTATGAGGGGCTGAAAAACCGCCCCTCATATTGTTATGTTTGTTTGTATGGCCCTGCGATGATGTGAGAGGTTGCTTGCCTGTTTAGACAGGGAGATTTTCACGGAGTATGTCCGTTCTTAGAAACTGGGCGATTAGGAGGAAATGTTTTAATGTCGAAATCTCAGAAAATCAGAATACGCCTTAAAGCGTATGACCACAAAGCACTTGACCAGAGTGCTGCCAAAATCGTGGAAACTGCGAAACGTACCGGTGCTCAGGTTTCCGGCCCGATTCCGCTTCCTACCGAAAAAAATATCTATACGATTCTGCGTTCCCCGCATGTTAACAAAGATTCCCGTGAGCAGTTTGAAATGCGTACTCACAAACGTCTTGTAGACATTCTGGAACCGACTGCGAAGACTGTTGATTCTTTGATGCGTCTTGATCTTCCTGCCGGCGTAGATATCGAGATTAAACTGTAAGGAGGAGGTGCGATAATGGCTAAAGGAATCTTAGGTAAAAAAATCGGTATGACTCAGATTTTTGAAGCTGACGGCAGATTGATTCCGGTAACTGTAATTGAAGCCGGTCCCTGCGTTGTCATTCAAAACAAAACCGAAGAAAAAGACGGCTACAATGCTGTACAGCTTGGCTTCGGCGAAGTAAAAGAAAAACATACCACGAAACCGATGAAGGGCCATTTTGACAAAGCAGGCGTTGCTCCTGTAAAATTTGTCAAAGAACTGCGTTTGTCTGCTCCTTCTGAATTTACAGTAGGCGATAAAATTTCCTGCGACATTTTCGCTGCTGGCGAACTGGTTGATGCAACCGGTATTTCCCGCGGTAAAGGTTTTGCAGGCACCATTAAACGCCACAATTTCGCTCGTGGTCCTATGAAACACGGTTCTAAATCCCATCGTGAACCTGGCTCCATGGGTCCCATGTACTCCGGTCCTGGCGGTCGCGTTATCAAAGGTAAAAAACTGCCTGGACGTATGGGTAATGCTCAAGTAACCGTTCAACGCCTGACCGTAGCAAAAGTTGACGCTGAACGCAATCTTATTTTGGTTAAAGGTTCCATTCCGGGAGCTGCAGGTTCTTTCGTTGTAGTAAAAGAAACCGTAAAACCTAATAAGAAATAAGAACATAAGCGAAAGAAAGGAGGATGCTTCTAATGCCGAAGTTATCAGTATATAATATCTCCGGTCAACCTACCGGTGAAGAAATAGAATTAAATGAAGATGTGTTTGGCGTAGAGTTTAACGAAGCTGTTGTACATCAAGCAGTTGTAATGCAGCACGCTAACCAGCGCCAGGGCACTGCTGCTACTAAAACCCGCGGCCTTGTTCGCGGCGGCGGACGTAAACCTTGGAAACAAAAAGGCACCGGCCGTGCACGCAGCGGTTCCACCCGTTCTCCTCTGTGGGTAGGCGGCGGCACCGTATTTGGTCCGCAACCCCGCAGCTACGACAAAAAAATGCCGCGTAAAGCTCGCCGTCTGGCAATCCGTTGCGCACTGAGCGCTAAAGTTGCTGCCGGTGAAATGGTAGTGGTTGACGGTCTTGCATTTGATGCACCGAAAACCAAAAATGTTGTAGCAATGCTTGCCGCATTTGATGCTGCAGACAAAAAAGCTCTTATTATCACCAATGGTGAAAATGAAAACGTTGAGCTCTCTTCCCGCAACATGCCGAAAGTAACTGCACTTTCCAATGCTTGCCTGAACTGCTTCGATTTGCTCAACAACAATAAAGTATTCCTGGCTAAAGACGCTATTGCCAGAATTGAGGAGGTGCTCGCATAATGGCAACCAATCCTCGTGATTTATTAATCCGCCCTGTTATCACCGAAAAAACTTCCATGATGATGCAGGATAACAAATATACCTTTAAAGTGCCTCTTACTGCTAACAAAACTGAAATCAGACAAGCGGTAGAGAAAATTTTTAACGTAAAAGTTGAAAAAGTAAACACCGTGCGCGTACTTGGCAAAACCAAACGCATGGGCAAATACGTTGGCAAACGTTCCGACTATAAGAAAGCTATCGTGAAGCTGGCTGAAGGCAATACGATTCAAATTTTCGAAGGAATGTAATTTAACGTAATAAGGAGGTAAAATTAAATGGCTATTAAAAGCTTTAATCCGTATTCTCCTTCGAGACGCTTCATTACAGTGTCTACCTTCGAAGAGATTACGACCGATAAGCCGTACCGTCCGCTTGTAGAAAAACTGCAAAAACATGCTGGACGCAACAACACCGGCAAAATGACCGTTCGCCATCAGGGCGGCGGCGTTAAAAGACTGTATCGTATTATCGATTTCAAACGCACTAAAGACGGTATTCCGGCTCGCGTTGCTACCATCGAATACGATCCTAACCGTAATGCACGCATAGCTCTTGTAAACTATGTTGACGGCGAAAAACGTTACATCATCGCTCCGCTTGACTTAAAAGTTGGCGATATGATTGAAAGCGGTCCGGAAGCCGATATCAAAATCGGTAACTGCCTGCCGCTGAAAAATATTCCGCTTGGCACCACCGTGCACAATGTTGAACTGAAAATCGGCAAAGGCGGTCAGATGGCACGCAGCGCCGGCGCTTCCGCTCAGTTGATGGCTAAAGAAGGCGATTATGCACTTCTCCGTCTGCCTTCCGGCGAAATCCGCAAAGTTCATATCAACTGCCGTGCAACCATCGGTCAGGTTGGTAACATTGACTTTGAAAACATTACTATCGGTAAAGCTGGCCGCAACCGTTGGCGCGGCATTCGTCCTGCAAACCGCGGCGTAGTTATGAACCCGAACGACCATCCGCATGGCGGTGGCGAAGGCCATTCTCCTGTTGGCCGCAAACGCCCTGTCACTCCTTGGGGCAAATGTGCTTTCGGTACTCGTACCCGCAAGCAGAAAAAAGCTTCCAGCAAGCTGATTGTAAAACGCAGAACGAAATAATTAGCAGGTTAAAGAAAGGAGGCCCAAATAGTGTCCAGATCAATCAAAAAAGGACCTTATGTGCATGAAAGTCTTCTGAAGAAGATTGAAGCCATGAACGCTTCTAACGATAAAAAAGTTGTAAAGACCTGGTCTCGCAGCTCCACTATTCTTCCGGAATTTTTAGGACATACTATTGCCGTTCATGACGGCCGTAAACATGTGCCTGTATTTATTACCGAAGATATGGTTGGCCATAAATTGGGAGAATTTGCTCCCACCCGTACTTACAAAGGTCATGCCGATAAAAGTACGGCTTTAAAATAAGGGGAAAGGGGGCAGATAGCATGGAAGCAAAAGCTGTTGCAAAATATGTTCGTATCGCGCCGCGCAAACTGCGCATCGTGATTAACCTTATCCGCGGCAAATCCGTGGGTGAAGCATTCGCGATCCTCAAACATACCCCGAAAGTTGGGTCTGAGGTAATCGAAAAAGTACTGCGCAGCGCAGTAGCTAATGCAGAGCATAATTTCGACATGAACGTAGACGACCTGGTAGTTTCCACCTGCTTTGTGGATCAAGGTCCTACCATGAAAAGAATTCATCCGCGTTCCCGCGGACAAGCGTTCAAAATTTTGAAACGCTCCAGCCACGTTACCGTAGCAGTTAAAGAAAAATAATATCCCGAAGAAGGAGGGAAACGATAGTGGGTCAAAAAGTTAATCCGCATGGTCTTCGTGTGGGCATCATTAAAGGTTGGGATTCCAAATGGTATGCCGACAGAGACTATGAAAAATTCCTGTTAGAAGATATTAAAATCCGTGAATTTATAAAAGACAAACTGTTCTTATCCGGTATTTCCAAAGTAGAAATTGAACGCGCTTCCAACAGAGCACGCATTTCTATCCACACCGCTAAACCCGGTATGGTAATCGGCCGTCAGGGCAGCAACATCGAATTGTTGAAAAACGATTTGAAAAAAATGACTGACAGCGTAATCGACATCAATATCGTTGAGGTTAAAACCCCGGATATGGACGCAACCCTTGTTGCAGAAAACATTGCTTCTCAGCTCGAACGCCGTATCGCTTTCCGCCGCGCTATGAAACAGTGCGTAGGCCGTACCATGCGTATGGGCGCTAAAGGCATTAAAGTACAGGTTGGCGGCCGTCTTGGCGGTGCAGAAATTGCCCGCAGCGAAAGCTACCGCGAAGGAAGCATTCCTCTGCATACCCTGCGTGCTGATATCGACTATGGCACTGCAGAAGCACATACCACTTACGGCCGTATCGGCGTAAAAGTATGGATTTATAAAGGTGAAGTCCTTCCTGAAAGTAAAGAAGTAGCAAAAGCTGCTCCGACGAAGGAGGCATAAGTTAATGTTATTACCGAAGAGAGTTAAACATCGTAAACAGCACAGAGGTCGTATGACCGGACGTGCAATGCGCGGCAATAAAATTGCTCATGGTGATTATGGCCTGGTTGCACTTGAACCGGCATGGATTACCAACCGTCAGATTGAAGCAGCCCGTATTGCTATGACCCGTTACATTAAACGTGGCGGTCAGGTATGGATTCAGATTTTCCCTGACAAACCGATTACCGCTAAACCGGCTGAAACCCGTATGGGTAGTGGTAAAGGCTCCCCGGAATACTGGGTAGCAGTTGTTAAACCCGGCCGTGTAATGTTTGAAATGAACGGTGTATCCGAAGAAATCGCTAAAGAAGCTATGCGTCTTGCTAGCCACAAACTGCCGATTAAGACAAAATTTGTGACCCGCGCACAGCAAGAAGCTGAAGCTGCCGCACAGGAAAAGGGTGGTGAAGCTTAATGAAAACCGCAGAAATCCGTGAAATGTCTGCTGCTGAATTAGACAACAAGCTGGCAGGTTTAAAAGAAGAACTCTTCAACCTGCGTTTTCAAATGGCAACCGGACAATGTGAAAACCCGATGAAAATTCACGAAATCAAAAAGTCCATTGCCCGTATCAAAACCATTCAGCGCCAGCGTGAATTAAACGCCTGAGTGTGTTTGAAGTATGAAGAAGGAGGAAACAGTTGTGACCGTTGAAAGAAATTCGCGTGTTACCCGTATTGGTAAAGTAGTAAGCGACAAAATGCAGAAAACTGTTGTTGTTGCTGTTGATCGTTTTGTACAACATCCGCTTTACAAAAAAGGTGTTCAACATACTATCAAATTCAAAGCTCATGATGAAAATAACGAAGCGCATGTTGGCGATACTGTCCAAATTATGCAGACCCGCCCGTTGTCCAAAGATAAATGCTGGCGTGTTATTGAAATTTTAGAGCGTGCAAAATAATGAATTCTGCCGATTTTATTGATTGGCAAGGGAGGTAAAACCATGATCCAACAACAGACTATTCTTAATGTTGGTGATAACACCGGCGCTAAGAAAGTTATGTGCATCCGCGTATTGGGCGGTTCCTACCGTAAATATGCTAATATTGGCGACGTAATCGTGTGTGCTGTAAAAGATGCATCACCCGGTGGCGTTGTAAAAAAAGGTGACGTTGTAAAGGCAGTTGTTGTTCGTTCAGCTAAGGGTGTCCGCCGTCCGGATGGTTCTTACATCCGCTTCGACGAAAATGCGGCAGTTGTAATCAAAGACGACAAAACTCCGCGCGGAACCCGCATCTTCGGGCCTGTTGCCCGCGAACTCCGTGAAAAAGACTTTATGAAAATCATTTCTCTGGCACCTGAAGTGCTGTAAGAAATCTGATTGAGCACATAAGGAGGTGTACCTGAATGACAGCTGTAAAAATGCACGTCAAAAAAGGCGACAAAGTTCTGGTACTGTCCGGTAAGGACAAAGGCAAAGAAGGAAAAATTATCCTGGCTATGCCTAAAAAATCCAAAGTTGTCGTTGAAGGCGTAAATAAAGTAAAACGTCACACTAAACCGACTCAGACCAACCCGCAGGGCGGCATTATCGTTAAAGAGGCTCCGATGCCTTCCGCAAAAGTAATGCTCGTTTGCCCGCATTGCCAGAAACCGACCCGTATTAAAAAAGTTGAAGTTTCCGGCAGCTTTGTAAGAGCTTGCAAAAAATGTGGCGAAGTAATAGATAAATAATCCGGGAAAGGAGGAAATGTTTGAATGGCAAAAACAAGATTGCAAGAAAAATATTCGTCTGAAGCCGTTAAGGGCCTGATGGACAAATTTAACTATAAAAACGTTATGGAAATTCCTAAAATCGAGAAAGTTGTCATCAATATGGGCGTTGGCGAAGCAGTTGGCAACAGCAAAGCTTTGGAATCTGCAGTTGCAGACCTTACTTTAATTGCTGGTCAGAAACCGGTTATTACCAAAGCTAAAAAATCCATCGCAGCTTTTAAACTGCGTCAGGGCATGCCTATCGGCGCTAAAGTAACTCTCCGCGGCGACCGCATGTACTACTTCCTCGACAAACTGATGAACATCGCACTGCCTCGTGTACGTGACTTCCGCGGTGTTAGCCCGACTGCATTCGACGGCCGCGGCAACTATGCACTTGGTTTGAAAGAACAATTGATTTTCCCGGAAATTGACTACGACAAGATTGATAAAGTACGCGGAATGGATATCATCATTGTTACGACCGCTAAGACTGATGAGGAAGCAAGAGAATTGCTGAGAATCCTCGGAATGCCGTTCAGCGCATAAGTTAGGAGGGAATACTTTGGCTAAGAAAGCCTTGATTGAAAAGTGGAATAAAGAGCCGAAATTTAAAGTACGCCGTTACAACCGCTGCAAAATTTGCGGCAGACCCCATGGTTATATGCGTAAATTTGGCATCTGCCGTATCTGCTTCCGTGAATACAGCTATCAGGGCGCTATTCCGGGAGTTACCAAAGCAAGCTGGTAAGACAGCATTTTAGGAAGGAGGGTATTAAAGTATGGTAATGACTGACCCGATTGCCGATATGCTTACCCGTATTCGTAACGCAAATTCGGTTCATCACGATAAAGTTGAAATCCCGTGCTCTAAAATCAAAGTTGCTATTGCTGAGATTTTAAAGAACGAAGGTTTTATAAAAGATTTTGAAGTAGTTGCTGATAATAAACAAAACGTTATCCGCGTCAGCCTGAAATATGGTGCCAACAAAGAGAAAGTTATTTCCGGCATTAAACGTATTTCCAAACCTGGTCTGAGAGTATATTCTCAAAAAGACCAACTGCCCAGAGTTCTCGGAGGTCTTGGCATTGCAGTAATCTCTACTTCCCAAGGCCTTATGACTGATAAAGCAGCACGTAAAGCTGGCCTCGGCGGCGAAGTGCTTGCATATGTATGGTAATACTGAAAGATAGGAGGTGCTCATAAGTGTCTAGAATTGGTAAGCATCCAATTACCGTGCCCGCTAACGTAACTGTTACCATTGAAAACAACTTCGTTACCGTTAAAGGGCCTAAAGGCGAACTTTCCCGCCAAATTAACAAAGATATGAAACTTACCATGGAGAACGGCGTTATCACCGTTGAACGTCCGAGCGATGATAAAGAACATCGCTCCATGCACGGTCTTTCCCGTACTCTCATCAATAATATGGTTGTAGGCGTAACCGAAGGATTTTCCAAATCTCTGGAAATTACCGGCGTAGGTTACCGTGCAGCAAAACAGGGTAACAACATCAACTTCACCCTTGGTTTTTCCCATCCCGTAGTAAAAGAGCCGCCTGCTGGTATTACCTTTGAGGTTCCGGCTCCTAACAAAATCGTTGTAAGCGGCGCTGATAAAGAAAAAGTTGGCGCAGTTGCAGCAGAAATCCGCACTTTGCGTCCGCCTGAACCTTATAAAGGCAAAGGCATCCATTATGAAGGCGAACGTATCCGCCGTAAGATTGGTAAAGCAGGCGCTAAAGGCAAGAAGTAATTTCTAAAGGAAGGGAGTGAAACTCTTGCTTAACAAAGTTGATAAAAACGCGAAACGCCAGAAACGCCATCTGCGTGCCCGTCAATACATTTTCGGCACTGCTGAAAGACCGCGTCTGAACGTATACCGTTCTCTGGCAAACATTTACGCTCAGGTTATTAACGACGAAACTGGCGAAACCCTCGTTTCTGCCAGCACTGTTGAAAAAGATAGAAAAGCCAATAACGGCGGCAACGTAGAAGCTGCAAGGGAAATTGGCAAAGCCATTGCCGAAAGGGCTTTGGAAAAAGGTATTAAAGAAGTAGTATTTGACCGCGGTGGTTATCTTTACACCGGCCGTGTAGCAGCTCTTGCAGATGCAGCCCGTGAAGCTGGACTGCAATTCTAAAAGAAGGAGGAATAATAGTGGCTAATTTCAGAAATGAAGAAAGCGACTTGAAAGAGAAAGTCGTGTTCATCAACCGTGTTGCAAAGGTTGTTAAAGGCGGACGCCGTTTCTCCTTCTCTGCACTTGTTGTGGTAGGTGACGAAAACGGCCATGTAGGCATGGGCCTTGGCAAAGCGGCAGAAGTTCCCGAAGCTATTCGCAAGGGTGTAGAAGACGCTAAAAAGAATTTGATTAACGTTGCTTTGGTTGGTACAACCATTCCGCATGAATGCATCGGTGAGTTTGGCGCAGGCCGCGTATTTTTAAAACCGGCTGCAGAAGGTACCGGCGTTATCGCTGGCGGCCCTGTACGTGCCGTACTCGAACTGGCTGGCGTGCGTGACATCCTTACCAAATGCCAGGGTTCCAATAACCCGAATAACGTAGTTCGTGCAACCATTGAAGGTCTTCGTTCCTTAAAGAGTGCTGAAACGGTTGCTGCTCTCCGCGGCAAAACCGTTCAAGAAATTTTTGGCTAAGGAGGAAGCTCGATGCAACAACTTAAAGTTACGCTGACCCGCAGCCTTATCGGTTATCCGCAAGACCAGCGCATGACCGTAAAAGCTTTGGGCTTAGGAAAAATTAATTCTACTGCAATAAAAGACGATACCCCGGCAATCCGCGGTATGCTTCACAAAGTAAGACACCTTGTGAAGGTTGAAATCGTTGAAGCTTAATGCGAGGAGGTGCAACAGATGAATCTGCATGAATTATCACCTGCACCGGGTTCCAAAACCAAGCATGTACGCGTTGGCCGTGGTTTGGGTTCCGGTCTTGGTAAAACATCCGGCAAAGGCCAGAAGGGTCAGAAATCCCGTTCCGGCGGTGTAAAACGCCCTGGCTTTGAAGGTGGTCAAAGACCTTTATATCTGCGTTTCCCGAAACGTGGTTTCTATAATAGATTCGGCTCCGATTATGTTGAAATCAATGTTGGCAGCCTTAATTGCTTTGAAGACGGCACAGTAGTTGAACCTGTAATGCTGATTGAATGCGGTATGATTAAAAACGTTCGTGACGGCGTTCGTATTCTCGGCAACGGTGAGCTTACCAAAAAACTTACCGTTCAGGCTATGGGCTTCAGCAAAACCGCTGAAGAAAAAATTATTGCAGCCGGCGGCAAAGTAGAGGTGATTTAAAGTGTTGTCAGCCCTCGCAAATCTTTCTCAAGTATCTGAACTGAGGCGTAAAATACTTTTTACCCTTGCTATGTTCGTAGTTTTCAGGGCTGGAACACATATCCCTGTTCCTGGCGTTAACGCAAGCATGATTGAGCAGCTGTTTAACAGCGGTAATCTGCTGGGCTTGCTTGATATGTTTTCTGGCGGTGCCTTGAGCAAATTTTCTGTTTTTGCGATGAGTATTACCCCATACATCAATGCTTCTATTATCCTCCAGCTTCTTAAAGTCGTTGTTCCTACACTGGAACAGTGGGGCAAAGAAGGTGTTGAAGGACAGAAGAAGTTAACAAAAGTTACCAGATATGGTACGGTTGTACTTGGTTTTATCCAGGCATTGGGTATGGCTTACGGTTTAAGGATGGCAATTAATGACCCGGGCATTTTCTCGATTCTTTTAATTGCTATTACCTTAACTGCCGGTACTGTATTTTTAATGTGGATTGGTGAGCAGATTACAGCAAAAGGTGTCGGCAACGGCATTTCGCTGATTATCTTTGCAGGTATCGTTTCGAGGATTCCTGATGGGCTCAACGTAATTTACCAGTATTTGCAGGCCGGAACAATCAATGCTTTAAATGTACTTTTATTCGCTGTTATTGCAGTTGCTATGATCGTCTTTGTAATTGCAATTACGCAGGGAATCCGTAAAGTACCGGTACAGTACGCTAAACGCGTGGTTGGCCGTAAAATGTACGGCGGTCATTCCAGTTATATTCCGCTGAAAGTTAATCAGGCCGGCGTAATTCCTATCATCTTCGCATCTTCCATTTTAATGTTCCCGGTAACTATCGGGCAATTTGTGGATATTGCATGGATTAAAACCGTTGCAGGCTGGTTTGCGTGGGGTTCCCCGCTGCAAACTACTTTGTATGTATTAATGATTTTGTTCTTCACATATTTCTATACTGCTGTAAGCATTAATATTAATGATGTGGCTGACAATCTCAAAAAATACGGCGGCTTTATTCCCGGCTTACGCCCTGGTAAACCGACCAGCGATTATCTGGATAAAATTATGACCAGAATTACTCTTGCCGGTGCAATTTTCCTTTCGCTGATTGCGCTGATGCCTAACGTTATCGGCTGGATGACCGGTATTGAAGGCATTTATTTTGGCGGTACCGCACTGTTAATCGTTGTTGGTGTTGCGCTTGATACCATGAAGCAGATTGAATCTCTCGTGCTCATGCGCCACTATCAAGGTTTTATGAAATAGGAGGAATCAGGAAATGCATATTATTTTAATGGGACCTCCGGGTGCCGGTAAAGGCACTCAAGCAGAAAGATTAATTGCCGAATTTAAAATTCCCCATATTTCTACCGGGGACATGTTCCGTGCAGCAGTAAAACAAGGTACGGAACTTGGCAAAGAGGCAAAAAGATATATGGATGCCGGACAGCTTGTTCCTGATATCGTAACTATCGGAATTGTACGCGAAGGATTATCCAAACCGGAATGTGCAAACGGTTTTATCCTTGACGGATTCCCGAGAACTGAAGAACAGGCAGTTGCACTTGACGGCATTATGAAAGACCTGGGCATAAAGATGACAGGCGTTATCAATATCGTAGTTCCTGATGCTGAGCTTGTTGGCAGGGTTACCGGCAGACGCATCTGCAAATCCTGCGGCGCTACTTATCATGTAGCATTCAACCCCAGCAAAGTGGAAGGTATGTGTGATAAATGCGGCGGGACGCTTTATCAACGTGACGACGACAAGGAAGAAACAATAAAGAACCGTCTGGTAGCATATCACTCCCAGACCGAGCCTTTAATAGAGTACTACAAAAAACAGGGATTATACCATGAAATCGACGGTATGCAGCCGATTGACAAGGTATATGCCGATGTTAAAGCTAGTCTCTCTGGCAACTGAGCAAGGAGGTATTGAGCGTGTCCAAACAAGACGTAATTGAGGTTGAAGGCACAATCTTGGAATCTTTGCCAAATGCCATGTTCCAGGTAAAATTGGAAAACGGCCATGTTATTCTGGCACACATATCCGGTAAGATACGTATGAACTTCATCAAAATTTTGCCTGGCGACAGGGTTACAGTGGAGCTTACTCCGTATGATCTGAACCGTGGAAGAATTACTTACCGTTTTAAATAAGCAAGACAGGCAAGAGGAGGTTAAAAAATGAAAGTCAGACCGTCTGTAAAGCCAATATGTGAAAAATGCAAAGTCATCAAACGTAAAGGCCATGTTATGGTAATCTGTGAAAACCCGAAACATAAACAAAAACAAGGATAAGAAGGAGGTGCACTTGAATGGCACGTATTGCAGGTGTCGATTTACCGAGAGATAAACGTATTGAATACGCTTTACCTTATATTTATGGCATCGGACTTACTTTGTCGAGAGAAATTCTCGCAAAAACCGGTATCAACCCTGATACCCGCGTCCGCGATCTCACCGAAGAAGAAGTAGCTAAAATCCGTGAAACTCTTGACGCTGATTATAAAGTAGAAGGTGACCTCCGCAGAGAGGAATCCCTCAACATTAAACGTTTAATTGAAATTGGCAGCTACCGTGGCCGCAGACATCGTATGGGTCTGCCGGTTCGTGGCCAGAACACCAAAAACAATGCACGTACCCGCAAAGGTCCGAAACGTACTATTGCCGGCAAGAAGAAATAATCAGTGAAGGAGGGATAAACGAGTGGCTGGTAAAAAAGTTGTTCGCAACAAGAAAAAAGTTAGTAAAAATATCATTAACGGTGTAGCTCATATCCGTTCTACTTTCAATAATACTATCGTTACTATCGCTGATACCGAAGGTAATGTTCTGAGCTGGGCATCCGCAGGCGGCCTTGGTTTCCGCGGCAGCCGCAAAAGCACTCCGTTCGCTGCACAGATGGCTGCTGAAGAAGCAACCAAAGCAGCTATGGAACATGGCCTGAAACAGGTTGAAGTTTATGTAAAAGGCCCCGGCGCCGGCCGTGAAGCTGCAATTCGTGCACTTCAGGCTGCAGGTCTTGAGGTTAACTCCATCAGAGACGTAACCCCGATTCCGCACAATGGCTGCCGTCCGCCGAAACGCAGAAGAGTATAATTGGAGGTGTAGCATAGATGGCAATTGATAGAACGCCTGTCCTGAAAAGATGCAGATCTTTGGGCTTAACTCCGGCATTTCTGGGCATTAGCAAAGAGTCTCACCGTCAAGCTAAACGCACTAACAGAAAAAAGAGTGAATATGGCATTCAGTTAACTGAAAAACAAAAAGCAAAATTTATTTATGGCCTGTTGGAAAAACAGTTCCGCGGCTATTATGACAGAGCTAAAAAAATGGAAGGCATCACCGGTGAAAACCTGCTTATCCTTCTGGAAAGAAGAATTGACAACGTAGTATTCCGCCTTGGTTTGGCTAATACCCGCCGTCAGGCTCGCCAGATTGTAAGACATGGCCATATCGCCGTTAACGGCAAACGCCTTGATATTCCTTCCGCTCTGGTAAAAGCAGGCGATGTTGTTTCCGTAATGGAAGGCAGCCGTTCCAAAGAATATTTCAAAGGCATGGCTGAAACTCTTGCCGGCAAAACCGTTCCGGCATGGTTGATTCAGGACGCTGAAAACCTCGGCGGCAAAGTTGACCGTTACCCGACTCGTGAGGAAATTGATGTTCCTATCGAAGAACATCTCATCGTTGAGTTGTACTCCAAATAATAGTTTGAACATCTACATGCCACCATATATTGGGCGTATTGTGGTAATACGCAAAAGAAGGAGGCTTTCCATATGATCGAATTAGAAAAACCAAAAATGGTCACAGCTGATATCAGCGATGACGGGCGTTATGGTAAATTTGTTTGGGAGCCGCTTGAAAGGGGCTACGGCATTACTCTTGGCAACAGCCTTCGCAGAGTATTGCTGTCCTCACTGCCGGGCGCAGCAGTAACCAGCGTTAAAATCGATGGCGTACTGCATGAATTCTCTACAATTCCTGGCGTCAGAGAAGACGTTGCGGACATTATCTTAAACATCAAAGGCCTCTGCCTTAAACTGCATGGTGATGAGCCGAAAACTCTGCGCATCGAATGCAGCGGTGAACAAGAGGTTACGGCAGCAAACATTATTGCTGACGCTGATGTTGAAATTTTAAACCCTGAACTGCATATTGCTACGCTTGATACCGATGCGGTATTGAACATGGAAATTAATGTAGATAGAGGTTTGGGATATGTCCCGGCAGATAAGAATAAACGTGCGGATCAGCCGATAGGAGTTATTCCCGTTGATTCCATATATTCTCCTATTACCAGAGTGAAGTTCGGTGTTACCGATACTCGCGTAGGTAATGTTACCAACTATGACAAACTGACTCTGGAAGTTTGGACAGATGGCAGCGTAGAGCCTGATACTGCTGTAAGCATGGCATCCGGTATTATGATTGACTATCTGAAAATGTTCCAGCCGGCAGCTGAAACTGCTTCCGGCATCATTACAGTATCCGGCGGTGCTGAAGAAGCCGTTGCAGATGAACAGGGCGCACAAACCGGTACAGGCAGCGTATCCATCGATGACCTTGACTTGTCTGTACGTTCCAACAACTGCCTGCGCCGTGCCGGCATCAACACTGTTGATGAACTTATCCAGAGAACAGAAGAAGATATGATGAAAGTGCGCAACCTCGGCCGTAAATCTCTTGAGGAAGTTAAAAAGAAACTCAGCGATCTTGGCCTTAGTCTGCGCAAAAATGAAGAAGAATAAGAAGGGGGTCGGAAACAGATGGCATACAGAAAACTGGGCCGCAATTCCAGCAACCGTAAAGCTTTGTTCCGCAGCATTTTAAGTTCTTTCTTCAAACACGAGAGAATCGAAACCACCGTAACTAAAGCTAAAGAAGTAAGCAAACATGCTGCTAAACTGATTACTTTGGCTAAACGCGGCGACCTTCATGCACGCCGCCTGGTAATGGCTGAGCTCGTGGACGAAGAAGCAACGAGAAAACTGTTTAACGAGATCGCTCCTAAATACGCAGACCGCCAGGGCGGCTTTACCCGTATTTACAGAGTAGGTCCCCGCCGCGGTGACGCTGCTGAAATGGCAATTATCGAGCTCATCTGATTGGTATAAACAGCTAACATAAACAAAAAGACAGCGGAAACCCGCTGTTTTTTTGTTGCCTGAAAGCGATAAATTTATATATTTGAAGCAAAAACAGTTGCCTGATTTATATAAATTTGTGTAAAATAAAGGCAGCATAAAATTATAATTGGAGGCATAATGATGAGCGAAAACAGCAAAGTAAAATTTACTACCAATAAAGGCGTTTTTGTAGCTGAAATTTTTGAAGATAAAGCGCCCAACACTGCTAAAAACTTTTTAGATTTAGTAAAAAAAGGTTTTTATGACGGAATTATCTTCCATCGTGTTATTGACGGATTTATGATTCAGGGCGGCGACCCCACCGGTACTGGTATGGGCGGTCCCGGCTACAAAATTAAAGATGAATTTGGTGAAGGTTTAAAACATGATGACGAAGGCATCCTTTCCATGGCAAATGCAGGCCCCAATACCGGCGGCAGCCAGTTCTTCATCACTCTTGCACCTACTCCATGGCTGAACGGACACCATGCAATTTTTGGCAAAATTGTTGAAGGCATGGACAGAGTACGTTTAATCGGCGTTGTGCCTACTGATTTTAGAGACCGTCCGATTGAACCGGTTGTAATGGAAAAAGTAGAAGTTGTAAAATAATGCCTGCTTATGTATATATATTGCGCTGTGCTGACGGCACACTGTACACTGGATGGACCGGTGACCTTGCGCACCGGGTTAAAGCCCATAACAGCGGGCACGGCGCCAAGTATACACGCAGCAGAACCCCTGTAACGCTTGTTTACAGCGAAGAAATGCCAGATAAGCCGGCAGCCTTAAAACGTGAATATGCCATAAAGCAGCTAACCCGCGCACAAAAGGAAAAACTGATAGAACGTAACAAATTAAACACTTTTTTCTGAAAATATTGCCTATTTTGCCTAAAGTAGCTTGCTTTATTTATACTGATAAGGTATAATAGGCGGAGTGAGTGCAAGGCGGTGAGCTTTTGCACTTAAGTAATATTTTTAGGAGGCCCAGAAAATGACTGGCAAAGTAAAATGGTTTAATGCAGAAAAAGGTTATGGTTTCATTGAACGTGAAGAAGGCGGCGACGTATTCGTACATTTTTCCGCTATTCAGTGCGATGGATTCAAAACCCTTGAAGAAGGCCAAGCAGTGGAATTTGACGTAGTTGAAGGTCCGCGCGGTGAGCAGGCTGCCAACGTTGTTCGTCTGTAATATATAGTTATTAACCCTATTAATTATATAGAATCGGCTTATGAACAAACCGGAACGCATTTTCTCAGGAAGATGCGTTCTTTTTATTTATAGCCGATAGTGTTATAATAAAATAAAACTGGGTAGGAAATATCAGTAATGATAATTGAGAATATAGTAGTTATTGTAATAATTTTGCATTTTTTGCGAACTTTAACAAAAATAGACAAAGAATATATTAAAAAGTTAAATTATAGTATTTCCTATTTTATTGGCAATTTATTAATTTTAATATATTTTGGAGGTTGGTTATAT